>CAYSGY010000039.1:0-12344 GCA_964430315.1 uncultured Planctomycetaceae bacterium | reverse complement strand
CGCTGACGCAGCCGACGCTGACGGCGGACATCGCGGCCAAGGAGTTGACCGTCACGGGCATCACGGCCGGCAGCAAGGTCTACGACGGGACGACGGCCGCGACGCTGGACCTGGCCAGCGCGGTGCTGGTGGGGGTGTTGGACGGGGAGGACGTGACGCTGGTGACGACGGGGGCGACGGGTGCGTTTGCCGACGCCGACGTGGGGACGGCCAAGGCGGTGAACGTCTCGGGTCTGAGCCTCAGCGGGGCGGCCATCGGCAACTACACGCTGACGCAGCCGACCGCCACGGCGGACATCACGGCCAAGGAGTTGACGATCTCCGGTCTGACGGCCGAGAACAAGGAGTACGACGGGACGACGGCCGCCACGCTGGACCTGGCCAGTGCGGTGCTGGTGGGCGTGGTGGACGGGGACAGCGTGAGCCTGAGCCTGGAAGGCGGGACGGCCACCTTCGCGGACAAGAACGTGGGGGTGGGCAAGGACGTGACGGTGACGGGCTTGAGCCTCAGCGGCACGAGCGCCGGCAACTACGTCTTGGCCACTACTGCGGCGGACCTGACGGCGGACATCACGGCCAAGTCGCTATCGGTCAGCGGGCTGACGGCGGACAGCAAGGTGTACGACGGGACGACCGCGGCCACGCTCAGCGGGACGGCGTCGCTGGTAGGGGTGTTGGACGGGGAGGACGTGACGCTGGCCGGGACGGCGGTCGGGGCGTTTGCCGATGCGAACGCGGGGACGGCCAAGGCGGTGAACGTCTCGGGTCTGAGCCTCAGCGGGGCGGACCTCGGCAACTACACGCTGACGCAGCCGACGCTGACGGCGGACATCGCGGCCAAGGAGTTGACCGTCACAGCCAACGACGCCACTCGGGCCGCTGGTGATCCGAACCCGACGTTCACTGTCACCTATACCGGGTTCGTGGAGGGCGAGACGCTGGAGACTTCCGGCGTCACGGGCGAGCCCGCACTGACCACCGATGCCACGGAGGCCAGCCCGGCCGGCAGTTACACGATCTTCGTTGGTCTGGGTACTCTGAACGCCGAGAACTACGGGTTCCACTTGGTCAGCGGCGTGCTCACGGTGACGTGAGACGGCGTTGCCGTTTGATACGGATCAATAGATCCTCTGTTCGGGCTCGTAGAGACTCGTGTCAACGTCCCCGCAGGAGAGACGGGGCTCGGGACCGTCGAGCCGGGCGATCGTGTGCCGGAGCCAATGGGCGTCGTCGCGATCGGGGTAGTCGACACGATAATGGGACCCGCGGCTCTCACGCCGGGCCAGCGCCCCTTGGGCCGTGATCTCGCCCAAGGATAGCAGGCTTTCCAGTTCCAGGACATGAAGGACCTCGGACTGAAACGGGCCGGGCGGCGTGCGCAGGCGGACGTTCCGATACTGCTCCCGCAACCGGCGGATCTGCTCCACGGCGTCGGCCAGGTCGGCCTCGTTCCGGAAGATGCCCACCTTCTCGGTGAGCACCGCTTTGAGTTTGCCGGCGATCTGCCAATAGGCGACTTCGTCCGTCGACGCGAGGAGTCCTTCGACCTTCCGGGTCAGCGCCCACAATTCCTCTTTGAGGACGGCGGGGCTGGGCTCCACCGACGGTTCCGCTCGGCGTGCGTTGATCGCGTCGGCCACGAGCCGCCCGAACACGATCGTCTCCAGCAACGAGTTCCCGCCGAGCCGGTTCGCCCCGTGGACGCTCACGCAGGCGCATTCGCCGGCGGCGTAGAGATTCGAGACTTCGGTCCGGCCGCTGGCGTCGGTTGCGATCCCGCCCATCGAGTAATGCTGGCCCGGCTGGACGGGGATCGGCACTTCCACCGGGTCGATGCCGCCGAAATCGATGCAGATCTGCCGGATGCCGGGGAGCCGCTGACGGATCTTCTCGCGTCCCAGGTGCCGCAAGTCAAGCTGCACGTAGCCCCCCTCGAAGCCGCGGCCCCGGTCGATCTCGGTCTGGATCGCCCGGGCCACGATGTCGCGCGGGGCCAACTCCATCATCTTGGCCGCGTAGCGGTCCATGAACCGCTGGCCGAGACGGTTGAGCAGGTAGCCGCCCTCGCCGCGGGCCCCTTCGGTGATGAGGATGTTCGTCCCGAACTGCGTCGTGGGATGGAACTGCACGAACTCCATGTCCTTCACCGCGACTCCGGCCAGCAGGGCTACGCCGATGCCGCTGCCGGTATTGATCAGGGCGTTGGTGGAGTTGCGGTAGATCCGCCCATACCCGCCGGTGGCCAGCACGCAGAATCGCGAGGCCATCGCCTCGAAGCACCCCCGTTTCAGGTCGTAGACCACCAGCCCATGGCACTGGCCGTCGCGCACCGCGAGGCGGACCAGGGCGCACTCGTCATAGACGGTGATGCGCCGCTTGACGAGCTGTTCGTAGAGCGTCTGGAGGAGGATATGGCCCGTGCGGTCCGCGGCATAGCACGTGCGGGGAAACCCCGCGCCGCCGAAGGGCCGCTGGGCGATCGAGCCGTCGGGGAACCGGCTGAAGGGGGCGCCAAAGCGGTCCATTTCCGCGACGGTCTCCGGCGCCAACTCGCACATCCTGAGCACCGCGGCCTGGTCGGCCAGGAAATCGCTTCCCTTGACGGTGTCGAAGGCGTGTTTGCCGGGCGAGTCGTCGCGCGCTTCCGGGGCGTTGCCCAGGGCCGCGTTGATCCCACCCTGGGCCGCGACGGAATGGGACCGGACGGGATGGACCTTCGAGACCACGGCCACGTCCCACGTGCCTGCCAGCCCGATCGCCGCACGCAGGCCCGCCAGTCCTCCGCCCACCACCAAGACGTCGTGCCGGATCATCACTGGACCATGGTGGTGAAGAAGAAAAGAAAGACAGCGAACAGCGCGGCTCCCAGCCCGTTGCAGATCCAGAACAGGAGCCGCTCCCGCTTCATCCCCAGGTCCAGGAGGATCGTGCGCACCCCATACAGCCCGTGGAAGATGAACAGGAACACGAGCAGGAAGTTGACCGCGGCGTGCTTGTGCAGGTCGGCCGCCGTTTTGACCGGGTCGGAGTTGGAGAGACTGGCCTGAAAGAACCCGGTCGTCAACTGAAAGGCCATCAGGAAGATCAGCAGGACGCCGCTGATCCGGTGAAACATCCAGACAAACACGCGGTCTCTCTCCTTAAATTGTCCAAGTGACTTTGCGGTCGCGTCCTTTTCACTCGCCCTTCATCTTCTTCGCCAACCTGGCGATTCTCTCGCCGAGGCGGCGGGCACCGTCCAATTCGGCCTCGCCGACCCCGGGATCCAGCGGCCCGGTCGTGGCCGACGAATCGGGCTCGCCCCAGACGTCCTTGCCATCGGCGTCGGAATAGAGCGGGCCGGCCACGACCATGCGGTTGCTCAACATGAAGAGCAGCAGCGACGCGACCACGTGCTCCTTCCCGCCGGTCTGCCCGCCGCCGGTGGCGAAGGCCCCGCCTACCTTGTCGGTGAAATCGACCTTCCACTTCCAGTTCCAGTCGTCCATGGCGGTCTTCATCACGCCCGGGAGGTTGGCGAAGAAGGTCGGACAGCCGAGCAGAATCCCGTCGGCGGCAGCGAGGTCCTCCTTGGTCGTCTCCAGGACTTTCTTGACGACGACCTCGACGCCTGCCACCCGGCGCGCCCCTTCCGCCACTCCCTCCGCCATCTTCTCCGTGGTTCCGTGGCGGGAGTAGTAGACGACGAGAACCCGAGCGACCGGCCGCTTCTCGGATGGGACAGGCGGCGGTGCGGATTGCGCCGCTGGCACTCGCCCGTTCACCAGAAGCAGAAAAAAGGCGACACAACTCCACGGGCCTCGGAGGCATCTTCGATTCATCATGGCGTTCTGTCCTTCCGCCATCTACGCGATTCCCTTCAGCAGTCCGAGGCCCGCCGCCGTCAGTTCCCGGCCCGCGGTCGGAGTGAAAGGGGGATAATCGAGGATCTTGGGAACGGTCACGGCCGAGTATTCCCTGGCCTTGTAGGCGTTCGGGTCCGGCAGGTAGCCGATGATTCCGTCGGTGTAGCCGACCACGAGCGTGTCGGGGAAGGGGCTGTCGCGGCGGATCGTCAGGCCGTAGCAACTGTAGAGCTCGGCGGGATGGAAGAACATGCCGATCGGCCCCAGGCCCACGGCACTGATGCTGACCGGCAAATGCGTCTCGCTCAGCTTCCGCTTCTGGTTGCCGCGGTACCAGTCGGCGGCGAACCCCGCGTCGACCCATTCTCCGCCGGCGCATTTGGCGGGTTCCTTCTCGTAGCGGGCAAGCCACTCCTTCAGCAGGGCGATGTCCAGCGGGACGAGGAACTCGCGTCGCGCGGTCTTGAGCGTGTTGACCTTGACCGGTTTGGCCGCCTGAATCGCGCCCCGCAAGGCCGGATAGATGGCGGCGACCGTCTGGTTGATCTCGCCGCGCCAGTCGCGGCCGTCGCCCGGGTTGACGTCGCCGATGTGCCCCTGGAGGAACGAAGCATCGAGCTTGTCGCTCTCGCGGATCATCTCGGCGACCTTGCCCGGCCAGTCGGGCCCGGCGATTTCGTCGGCGAAGCAAACGGCGTGGGCGGAGAAGTGGTACCAGAGCAGCGTCCGCTTCCCGCCGGCCCGGTGGAAGAGCAGGGCGTGGAGCATGGTGTCGAGCCATCGCTCGCTGTCGGACGAGTCCTTGGCAAACGCCTCGTCGGTCTTGAAGGTCTTGGTGGTGCGGTTGTGGTTCCCGCCCTTGGCCCGGCACTTGCCCAGCGCGACTTCGGCCGGGGCAACGTCCGACTTGGCCATGCGCACCGCCTCGAGGGTCTTCTTCTCCACGTCCGCCATGAACTCGGCCGGCAGGGTGCCCCACTGGCGCATGTAGCAGAACCCCGGCATGGAATGCGTGTGGGTGGCACAGACGCGGACGTTCTCGACGGGCATGCCCGTCTGGCGAGCGACCTCGGCGCGGATGCGGGCCGCCATGTCCTGCCCGACGACGGCCACGTCGAGGGAACACAGGGCCACCTCGACACCGCCCAACCGGAGCACCAGGGCCCGGGCCGCGCACGGCTGGCGGATGCCCGTGATCCGGCGTTCCTTTCCCGGCGGCCGATGGAACCCGCCCATCTCAATGCCCAGGGGCGGCGTGATATCGACCACCCCCTCCCCGGCGAAGAGTTGGCCCTCGGCCGCGGTCGCGACCGTCCAAGGCGACATCGCCGCCAGGGCCCCCACGCCCGCCGCTGCCGAAGTTAGAAAATCACGCCGTCGCACGGTTGCGCTGAAACGTCGCTGCATCACGAATCTCCTCGATAGGGCTTCCCGGCCCCGGAAGGGCGAGGCTCCCGCCGAGCCTGCAATGACCGAAAGTCTTCCGCCGACTGCGCCGACTCGCCAAGAGCCTCGCCCTCCCAGGATCACGCAAGGTTCTCTCGATCGTCCGTCGGCCGCAAAACGCATGTCAAGTATTCACGGAATCCCCGGGAGAATCAAGCGGGAGGGGGGCCCGGAATCGTGATCCATCGTCTGGCGGGCCTTGCGGATTTCCGCACTCGAGCCCAACGCGAGGCGCCGCGGGTGGAGGGCCTTCGACGATTCACCCCGGGAGCAAGACGGCCGGAGGAGCCCAAAACCCCTGGTCACTCACTGCATCCTGAAATCCATCGCGCGTGGCGGGGGATATTCTTCTTCGATCTGCCGCTTCTCCACCGCAGTCAACTCGCGGCCATGGCGCGCCTCGGCCTCTCGAAGGTACGAGGCGAACCACAGATCGCTCAAGCGGACCTCGCCTTCCCGGATCGTGCAGAACTCCCGCTGCAACAGCCGGCGGACGGTCGGATAGTCGCCCTGTTCCAGGGCAATCTCCGCCTGCATCAGCACGATCCGCTCGTGCCCGGCGACCGCCGCAGGCAACGACTCGGAGAATGCCGAGAACTCGCTGTAGCGACGGCGACGGGAGAGGAAGTCGCAGATCTCGACCGCCAGGTTCCGATCGTCGCCCGAAAGCGACCACGCCCGCTGATAGGCCGACCAGGCGGCGTCAAGATTTCCATCGCGATCGTCGAGCACGGCGAGACAACGAAAGGCCAAGGCATTCTCCTTCAAGTCCGCCGACGCCTCGAAATGGCTGCGTGCCTCGCGGAAGTCGCCCGCCTCCAGGCGTGCGACTCCCAAGTGAAGATGGTGCAGCCACGTGGCCCCGTGCTTCTGGGCCGAGTTGCGAAGGGTGGCCGTCCAACCCGGCGAGACGTTGAAGCTCCGCGGCGGCGTGTCGAGCGTCTCCGCCGAGAAGGTGCCGTCGGTGAGCAATTCCGCCCACGGCCGCTCCTCGTCGCTCGAACCGGGCTCGAACGTCAATCCGGGACTGATCCTCCGGCCGGTCCGCATCTCATGGAGCCAGCCCCAGCCGGAGCCCCGGTGCATCAGCGTCCCCACCGGCTCGTCGGCCTGTCCGACCAGGAAGGCGTCGGCCTTCTGGAGCACCCCGTCGGGCACGCGCTGATCGACGGCCCTGCCCGCCGCCTCGCACGCGGCGAAGTAGTCGGGATCGTGGGCCGCTTGCGGGTCCATGGCAAAGGGGCAGAGGCACTCGGTCCACTCGATGCTCGCGCCGGCCTGGAGGGGACGGGTCTGAAGCTGGCTGGGCGTCACGCCGCCCTGAAGCTCGATGTAGTCGCCCCGGCCCTCCTCCGCAAGGTAATCCATCCAACGCTTCCCGCCTCGTCCGCCTCCCCAGGTGAAGCACTTCCGGCCAGAAAGGGGCGGCGTGGAGACGTGGCCCAGGCCGCAGCCCGAGCCGTCCACCGCCACCGACCAGGGCTTCCGGACCCCGGGCTTGCGGAAGAAGACCGACTTGAAGTAGGGGTAGCGGAAGGGATAGCTCCCGTCGAAGCCGTCGAAGACCGGGAACGCCAGCCGGGAATTGCCGTCGAAGTCGTGCGAGATCGCGTAGTCCATGGGCGACAGGACCCGCGTGTCGGGCATCAGCGGCACCGCGATGTTCGTCCACCAGTAGAAGCGGACGTCGTGGTCGTTCGGGTTGATCGCCTTGATGTGGACCCAGAGCCGGTCGTCGCCGGGCGGGAGAAAGAGATCGACCTGCCACGCCGTTTCCAGCGAGCGATCGAACTCGTAGATCCGCACCAGCGGCCCCAGCGGCGTGCCGACGAGGCCGGCGAAGACCGGGCTGCACGTCAGGAGGCTGTGGCCGTACAAGGGGCCGTTCCACTCGACGCCCCCGGAGAACCATGCGTTGCGGATGGCCAGGTTGGCGAACTGCAAGACCGGATTGTCGAAGAGCAGTTCGCGTCCACTCCGCTTGTCGTAGAGCGAGATCATACGCCCGCCGAGCGTCGGGTAGAAGACCGCGCGTAGGGCCGTGTTCTCCAGTTCCAGGGTCGGCAACCGGCCGGGCTGGCGATTGCGCGTGTAGTTGTCCTGCATGAGATACGGCAGGGGCGGCACCGCGGCGTTGGCGAACATCCCCGCCCGATCCTCGTCCCCAAGGTCCCCGGAGACACTGACCGGCATGTCCCGGACCTGGAACCGAAATCGCGGCCAGAGATTCGGCGGCCCGAGCGGCGCCATCGGCAGCGTCCGGAATCCGATCGTGATGCGGGTCTGGTCTGGGGTCATCGCTACCGTGACGATTCAGCGGAATGAAGTGCGTGGGAGAAAAGGGAAAGTGGAAAAAGGGAAAAGAGGGAAAGAAGAGATGAATCGTTCGTCAGCGAGCATGGACATCGAGGAGCACTTACTCTCTCTTCTTTCCTCTTTCCCCTTTTCCCTCTTTCCCCTTCTTACACTCGTCAGAGATTCAGAAGGCTGAAATGGTACTTCAATTCAAGATTCCCAGGTCGGCCGCCAACTGGACGCGATATTCCTTCTTGTCGACGTCCTTCCATTCGCGGATCCGCGTCAGCTTGCTTCGGGCCATGGTTTCCATGAAGGGCGCGAAGCGATTCCGGGCCAGGGCGAGGAGGGCCTGCGACTCCGGCCGGTCCTTCTGCGCACCCTTCGCCGCGGCCCGGGCCTGCTCCACAATCGCGTAATCGACGCTCATGCGCGACCGCCGCACGCGATCCAGCGCCGCGGCGTCGCCTGCGGCCCGGGTTTCCGCCTCCTGCCAGATCGCGTCGGCCTTGGCGAGCAAGTCGGACGTGAGGTGCGGATTGGTCGGCGGGACGAAGATGCCCGCGTGGATCGGCTGCTTCTCGACGGCGTCGTGGATCAGATCGAGGTAGCGACCGACGCTCGCAGCGGCCGGGCCGTAGTAGGCGTCGAGAAACTCGCCGGTGGCCCGGCGCTCGTCGTACCCTGGATCCCAGAGGAACTTGGCAATCAAGTAGGCCTTGAGCGCCGCCAGGTCGCTATCCGGCGTGTCGTAGGTCCCCTGCTCGAACACGCCCTTCACGCGGTTGGCGGCGAACAGCCGGATGTTGTCGTCCAGGAGCCGCTTGTTGGGCATCGGCAGCAGGTAGTGGGCGTAGTTGGTCGTGTAGTCCCAGATCCAGAGACGGTCGCACTTCTTGGACCAGGCCTGGAGGTCGGCCACGAACGCCTGGTTGCGCGGCGTGCAGCCGCTGGCCAGGGGATGGGCAAAACAGCACTCGATGTCGCAGAGCCGGATGACCACGTTGGGCCGCAGCCGCATCGCCTTCGGCGGACGACGCGACCACTGGTAAGCGAGCGTCTCCACGATCTTGTCGGGGAACTCCTTCTCCACCGCCTCGGCCACGCGGTTCACCAGGTGCAACAGCGGTGCCATCTGGGTCTCTTCGGCCCGGGCCAACGCCTCGCATCGCTCGCACTGGCAATACTCCCGGTTGTCGTTCTGGCTCAGGGAGAAGACCGTGGCCTCGGGCTGGGCCCGCATGCCGGCGCGGATCGCTTCGGTGCAGAGGCGAATCACCGCTTCGTTGGTGCAGCAAACTTGGGAGGGCCGGTGCCGGCCCTTCCACAGGGCGAAATACTCGGGATGCGATGCGAAAAGCTCCTTGGCAGGCACCAGCTTCTCCATCGTGTGGACGAAGAAGCCGAACCCGAAACGGATGCTGCCCCCGTGCCGGGCGTCCAACTCGGGGACGGGCGGGCGGATGCCCTGGCGCTCCAGGAGCCGGCCGCGACCGCCGGCCCCATTGAGCCGGTTGCGGGCCATCCAGTTGGCGTCGTAGCTCTCCCAGGTGTACGTTTCCCGATACTCGAACACCGGCACGCGGCGCTCGTCCAGCGGCGGCAGCACGAGCCGATTCGACCGCGGAATCCGCTCCAACTCCGGGGTGAACCAACGGCAGCCGAAGTGATCTTCCAGCAATCCGTAGACCCCGTAGAGCGTACCGCGCGGCTCGCCGCCGGCGACCACCAGTCGCGGGCCCACGGTGCGGAGGAGATAGCCCTCGCGTCCCAAGGCCGCCGTGCCGAGGTCGATCCCCAGCGTCTTGAGCCGGCTGCTCGGCCCGACGAGGATCTCGTTCGGCACCGCAGGCACCGTCTCGGCCACGATCGAAAGCCGGGCGCCAGTCATCTTCTCCAAGAAGCCCTGGAGTTCCTCGGCGGCGTAGCGCGTCGAAGGCGACGGCCTCTCGGCGATCACGATCCGGTAGGCCGACCGGCCATCCTCGGCGAGGACGATCTTCCCCTTCTCGTCAGCCGCGGCGAAGGTGCACGTTGCGTTGGCAAGCACCAGAAGAGCCAAGGGCATCCATAGCCCGTCAGGTTGATCCCATCGCATGAGTGCTCACTCCTGTCGATAATGGTCTTGCATGATCCCGGGACGATTGACAATAGCCCACCGATTCATCGGTGGGACCCGGATTCGCAATGAAGCGTGGTTCGTCCCGTAGGGACGATTGAAACGTCACCTCACTGCAGGATCGTGCCTGTTCTCACGGCAGAACTCCAGCACGCAGAGCCCACGCGGAGGCAGTTCCAGGGGGAATACGCGCTGGCTGGCATCGAAAACGCCCAACCGATGCCGGCCCGACTCGTCGATCCGCCACACGACGGACCGCGGCGCCAGGCCGTAGGCCCGTGCGTCGATCGGCAAACGCAGGCTGAGCTTCTGGTCGTGGATGCTGGCCAGGGCGATGCCGACGTCGCCGTCGGGCGCTCGCCACGCCCCGGCCAGGGCCACGGGGTAGGTTCGCTTCGACTCCCTCAACGGCGTGTAGGTTCCGATCAGGGCCACGTCGATCTCCTGACGCGGCACTTCAAGCGCCGGCGGCCGCAGCCACGTGCCGTGAAGCAGGTACTTGAGCGACCGCATGCGCGTGCGGACCAGTCGGGTCACGAAGTCGATCTCCTCGGGCCGTTCCTCCAGGTGCGAGGGGAGGAAGTTGGCGAGCATCGGCTGCATCCCCCACGCAAAGGTCTGCGCGTGTTCCAGACAGAACTGCTTGGCGAATTTCTGGTCCAAAAGCGTCAGCCGGCCGGGCGGGGCGAGCTCCTGGGGCCACTTCTCGTCGTAAGGCGGATGGGCCAGCCCGGCCATGCAGCCGAACACGACCGTGCTGGGATGGTACACGGCCGTGAAGAAGGGAATGGGCTCCCAGGCCGGGCCCATGCCGATCCGATCGTGGCTCACGCTCAGGGCGAGGATCAGGTCGATGCTCCCGATCCACGGCTCGCCGCAGAATTCGCCTCCCAGGGCGACCGGACCGCGGGGCGAGCTGCGATCGCGGATGTCGCCTGCGAGCATCTCCAGGCCGTCGGTCCAATAGCGACCGGGCCCGAGGATGTGGCCGTGACGCGGATCATAACAGTTCGCCCAGACGCCGACCTGGTCCATGTAGATCCCGTCGGCCTTCAGGCCGCAGAGGACCTCTTGGGCAATGCCGGCGTACTTCGCCCGCCAGAATTGGGCAGAAATGCACATCGGCACGCAGGGCGCTTTCATGAAGACGTTGTAGACCTCCGGGGTGACATTGCCGTCGGGTCCCTTGACCGCGTAGGCCTCGGCCCCTTCGTCGGTCCAACTCTGCGTCCTCATCCCCCAGAGCCGCTGGTTCATGTAGAGGATGGCGTGGACGTCCTGACGCCGCGCCGCCTCCAGGGCCTCCTTGAACGGCTCCGCTCCTTCCCGCGGTGGGAGGAACTCGGGGAAGCCGGCGTCGTAGGGGCAGTTGTGCCACCAGTGCCAAAGGACGCTCACCGGCGCTTGCAGGTGCTTGCGCATCACGGTGGCCGGGCCCAGCACCTGCTGCGACCGGCCGCGGTTCCAGAGCCAGAGCCCGATCTCGGGTACCCAGCCGACCGTCAGCCCGCGGCGCAGCCGGCCGCGCTCGGCAACCGCCTTGGCCGTGGGCGACTCGCGGTAGATCTGGGCCGCCGTGGACCAATCGCCACGAAACGCGCCCAGCACGACCGCAAACGGGAGCCGGAACTCGGCCAACGCCTCGGCCTCCTGTTCCGGCTCGTGGACGATCTCGAAGTGGACCGCGCCCTTCGCATCGCCCCACATCACGAAATCCTTGCGGAAGCCCTGCGTATCGTCGCAGGCGGCGTAGAGCCCCGGGCCGTCGTTCTGGTAGAAAGCGAGGCACTGCATCGCGATCTCCGTGCCGTACGGATAGCGCCAGGCGAGGCGGGCTCCCTTGCCGTTCCGGCCCTGCAATAGTTTTCGCGGGTCGCGGGCGAGGATTCCCAGTTGCTTGGGCACGGCGAGACACTCGTCGGGCCGCTCCCGCAGGCTGGGGACGCGGGGAAACTGCACCTGCTTCACGCGAACGCCCTTGGGCTTCGCGAGGGACAACTCCCAGCGGCTTAAGGCGGTGCCCTGGTCGCCGAGCCGGACCACGACTTCAACACGCAACGGCCCCTTCGTGCCCGCGGGAACCTTCTCCCATACCAACCGCAGTCCCGGCCGATCGCCGCTGAGCCGCTCGATCTTGGGGGCCCCGGCGCGTTCGGCACTCAGCTCGTGGGCCGTCTCGCCGTCGTGGACCAGGAGTTGCCAGAGCGCCAGGGGCGCGGGCTGCTCGGCGAGTTGATGGTAGCCGTCGGGCAGTCCGGTCAACTCGCGGAGCGATCCGGTCACCGGATCCAACCCGATCGTCAGTCTGCCGTCGGAGACCCGGACGGTCTCGGCCTTGGCGACGTGGTTCTCGCCCGCTCCAGTCGCCGGAGCAAAGATCGCCCATGCCGCAACCCACAGAATCCAAGCCGATCGTCTCATGGTTGCCTCGGTGTACGTTGAAAGACGGTGAAACTCCGCGCCGTATGTGGTAGGACCGTGGAACGCGCCTTGTCCTGGTGCTCCGTCAGTCGTACTTTGATGTGTGGCACAGCCGCCCTCGGCTGTGCGGAGTGCCATGCACAGCCGCCCTCGGCTGTGCGGAGTGCCGTGCACATCCGAGGGCGGCAGTTCCACATGGGGTAATCGCTTCATCCATC
>CAYSGY010000038.1:21718-21995 GCA_964430315.1 uncultured Planctomycetaceae bacterium | reverse complement strand
CCGCAGACCCGGCGATGAACCCCGGGGACGGTCTGAAGAGTCTTCCAAGATTCCGGGAGGGCGTTCCCTACAGAGCGGGCAGACCCAGGAGTCCGTGGAGACGGGGGTCGTCGAGGCTCTCGAGGACCATCGACGCGACGCGGAAATCCTGATTCCGGCTGTGCTCCCCGGGCACGGCGACGACGACCGCCCCGGCGTCGGCCGCCGCGCGGCAGCCGGTTTGGGTGTCTTCGAGCACGAGGATCTGCTCGGGCGGACGTGCGAGTCGCTCGGCGGC
>CAYSGY010000038.1:5298-21708 GCA_964430315.1 uncultured Planctomycetaceae bacterium | reverse complement strand
TGCCGTGGACGATGTCCTCGGCCGTGAGCGTGAACTGGAAGCGAGGCTCCATCTGGAACCGAGAGAGGACCGCGGTGAGGACCCGCCGGCTGCTGCTCGTGCAAATCGCTTTCGGGACTCCCGCAGCCTCCAACGCGTCGAGCAGATGGAGGAGGCCGGGCATCGGCGCCAGATGGTCGTCGAGCAGGGCAACGAAGAGGTCTTCCGATTCGGCGGCCATCGCTTCCCAGCGGTCGTCCAGGCCATGCCATTGGATCATGGTCTCGAAGCAGACCTGCGGCGGGCGGCCCATCACCGCGTCGCTGAGGTCCCGAGTGTAGCGGCGTCCCCGGCGTCGCATGAGCTCCGTGCCGACCTGATAGTAGACGTCCTCGGTGTTGAACATCAGTCCGTCCATGTCGAAGATCGCGGCACGTGCGGGAGTCATGGCGAGCGTCGTGAGGGGGTGGAGCGGGGCAAGTCGCAAGGAATGGGGCGAGGGACTCTTTGGAGGATGCGATGATCCCATGTGGCACAGCCGCCCTCGGCTGTCCAGGGCATCTCGCACAGCCGAGGGCGGCTGTGCCACAGACCAAATCACGAGGGACGGAGCACTACGCCCCCGCCCCCTCGGCGGCTCCGGTCGCCTCGTCGCCCGAGGTGGCCTCGGCGTAGTCGGCGTCATCCGCAAGGAACGCAAGGGCGAAGTCGACGGATCGGGCCGCCTCGCGGCGGGCTTGCTTGCCGGCTGGAGACTGGGACTGCTTGTGGGCCGGGGCGGGCTTCGAGTCTTCGGGTGCGTTCGGCGCGCGCTTCTCGGAGTCTGCCGGGGCCCGGTCGCCGGCCTTCTCCTGATCGCCTTGCTTGTCGGCGTCCGAAGGATTGACGACCATCCCACCGCCGTACCCGGTGTCGGCCCCGAGCCGATGTTCTCCCAGCGTCGCGGAGTTCAGCAGATTGACCTGGTCGGAGAGACTGAGCCCCGCGCCGCCCTGGGACTGGAGCCAAAGCGGCGTCTGGGTGCTGGACAAGGTGAATCCCGCAAGCGCCGCGGCCGGCCCGGACGCGGAGAACAGAAACGATCCGCCGCCGGGAGCGGCCACGCCACTCAAGGGCCGTCCCAACCCGGCCGGAGCTTCCCCGAACAGGCCCCCGACCGCAAGAATGCTGAAGTCCTGCACGACGACTTCGGCGGATCCCAAAGAACTCAGACCGGCCGTCCCCTCGGCGTCGTACTCCGTGGCGCGGACGGTCAGGGTGATCGTGCCGGCCGGGTAAGCGTTCGGGACCGTCCAGAGAATCTCGCCCGTCACAGCGTCGATGCTCATTCCTTCCGGCGAGCCGGGTTCGAGGCTGTAGCGGATCGTGCCGGCCGGGACGTCGACGTCGTAGGCCTCCACGCGGAGGCGGACCGTCTGCGACGGATACACCGACTTCGACGCCGTGGCGTGGAAGCGAGGGGCATCGTCGACGGGGGAAACCGTGATCGAGACCACGGCCGGACTGCTGGTCAGATTGGCCGGATCCCCCGCCGCGTCGTCGTCGGTCACGGTGAAGGTGAAGCTGTCGGTGCCGTTGAAATCGGGCCCGGGCGTGTAGACCACGGCCCCGGTGGCGGGATCGAACCCGGAAAGGGTGCCGTGACTCGGAGCGCTGACAATCGTGTACCGCAGGGTCTGCTCAATCCCGGAATCACCGTCGTCGCCGGAGAGTGTAATGGCCAGCGAGGTATCCTCGTCGGTGGCAACATTCTGGGCAACCGCCGTGGGCTCGTGGTTGACGCCGCTCACGTGGATCGTGATCGTCGCCGCGTCGCTGGTCAGCCCGGCCGGATCGCCCGCCGTGCCGTCGTCGGTCACGGTGAAGGTGAAACTGTCCGTGCCGCCGTAGTCGTTGTCGGGCGTGTAGGTCACTTGGCCCGTGGCAGGATCGAACCCGCTGAGCGTGCCGTGGCTCGGCGGATTGACGATCGTGAAGACGAGCGTCTGCGCGACCTCGGGGTCGCCGTCCGCGCCGGTCAGCGTGATCGAACGGGGGGTATTCTTGACGACCGTCACGGTGGCCGATTCCGCGGTGGGCCGGTCGTTCACCGCGGCCACGTTGATCGACACGGTGGCCGCCGCGCTGACGAGGCTCGTCGGCTCCGCGTTTTCGTCGTGGTCGGTAACGGTGAACGTGAAGCTATCCGATCCGTTGTAGTCCGCGTCCGGCGTGTAGGTCACCTGGCCCGTCGCCGCATTGAAGCCCGAGAGCGTCCCGTGGAGCGGCTGCCGGACGATCTGGAACGTGAGGGTCTGGACCGCATCCTCGTCGCCGTCGTTGCCCGTCAGCATGATACTCTTGGCGGTATCTTCCGACGTGGCCACGCTCTGATCGTCGGCTACGGGGTCGTTGTTCTTCTGGGCCACCACGATCGATACCGTGGCCGAATCGCTGGTCAAGGCGGCCGGCTCTCCGGCCGTGCCGTCGTCGGTCACGGTGAAGGTGACACTATCGGCGCCGACGTACCCGGCCTCCGGCGTGTAGGTGAGCGTGCCGGTCGCGGAGTTGAAGTTGGTGATCGTGCCGTGGGACGGGCCGGTGACGATCGCGAAGGTCAGTGTCTGGACGACCTCGGGATCGGAGTCGTCGCCCGAGAGCGTGATCGTTTTCGACGTGTCGGAGAGCATCCGGACCGTCTGCGCCGTCGCGACGGGGGCCTTATTGACCGGGACGACGTAGACACTGAAGGACTGGTCGACGACATTGCCGGCGAGGTCGCTCAGCCGCACCTTCACCGGGTTGGTTGAATTCCCCACATCGGCGGGGGTCCAGGTGATCAAGCCGGTGGCAGGATTGATCGACATCCCCGCCGGCATCGTCACCAGCGAGAACTGCCCGATGCCGGATTCGTCGGTCGTCACCTGGTAGGAGTAAGGCTGCCCCTCGGTGGCGGTCGTGACCGGCGACGAGGTAATGGAGGCGGTTACGGTGTCGACCACGATGTTGGTCGGGGCCGACTCCTCGCTCGAAAGGTCGATGGTGCCCTGGTAGTTGCCGAAGTCGACCTCCTGGTCGTAAAGCGTCTGGCACGCGGTGATGGAATGCGGCCCGTCGCTCAAGGTGTAGGCGCCGACGGTGGTGATGGTCGTCGAGGTGCCCGACGCGGTCGCCTGGCCGATGAGAACGCCGTCGGCAAAGACCTCGACGACGGCGCCGCTGATGGTCCCGCCGACGGTGAAGGTCAGGGGCTTGCCGGAGGAGCCGTTGAGATTCGTGACTCCGTCGGTACTCGAGAGGCCGGTGTCGGACGCCGCCGCGAGCGTGACCGTGGGCGCCGCCGGATTCACGTAGACCGGGATGACCTCCGTATCCCAGGGGTTGCTATCGTTCGAATCGACCGTGGGCTTGCGCACGCCCACCGCGATGGCCGTCACACCTGCCGCGCTGCTGCTCGCCGTGAGCGTGACGATGCCTGTGGTGCTATCGACGGTGACCGTGACGCCGGAGGTCGAGTTCTGGGTGGTGGCCCCGTAGTAGATTGCGTCCCCTTCGACGTCGACCCCGTTGATCTGGAACGTGGTCGAGGAGCCGGCCGCGAGTTCGATCGCGTTCAGCGCGTCGCCGTCGGTCGTCTCGATCGGCGTCTCGGGATCGACGTAGGGGCGATTGTTGTTCGTGTCGGCGGCGAGCGTGACCTTGAAACTCCTGCTGGCCAGGACCTGCTCGTTGCCGTACTCGTTGATGGTCATCGCTTTGACCGTGACCGTCGAGGTCCCGGTCGTTCCGGCCTCCGCGGCAAGGTGGAGCACCTGGTCTTCGGTATTGATCTCCACGCTCACGGAGTCGATCTGCACGGTGTAGTTCGGCTTGTCGTCGGAGTCGGTGGGGACCGCGCTGATCTTCTGGAGGATCTCCTCGCCGCTGGTAAGGAAACCGAAGATCGTGTAGCGGTAGTCGAGCCAGCGGGCCGCGGCGTCGGTGATGAAGAACTGCGAGTCGTTGGTGTCCGCCCCGCTGTTGGCCATGGCCAAGATGCCCGCACTGGTGAACTGGAGCTCGGGACTGAACTCGTCGTTGAACTCGGCGCCGGACCCGCCCGTGCCGTCGCCGTTCGGGTCTCCCCCCTGGACTATGAAGCCGTCGATAACCCGGTGGAAGGTCAACCCGTCGTAGAACGGCCCACCGTCCTCGCCGCCGCTGTCGACCAGATCGATGAACCGCGCCGTGGTCACAGGGGACCATTCCTCGAACAACTGGAAGACCATGTCGCCGCTGAAATCGTCGCTGGTCGTGTTCGGGTTGCCCGTGTAGCTCACCGAGATGCGAACCGACTGGTTGTAGTACGGGTCCAGCAGGGTCGCTTTGACGTCGGGGTTGCTGCTGCTGACTTCGTAGTAGAGGACGTCGAAATCGGGGTCCGTGGCGTTCACCGCGAGGTTCAACGGCGCACCGGCCAGAAGCGTCACGTCGGCCAACGGGGCGATCGACACCGACAAGGCGTATCGCGGCTCCAGAACCTCGAAACGCGCCCGATGATACTCCGCCTTAGCCTTGCGGGACCGACGACGCCTCCCCCCCCAACCGCCTGAGAAACGGTTCGCGCTCATAGCGTGTCCACTGCCTCTGCTCTGCCCTTGTTATCCTGATTCTAGCGAATCCCCCGATTCGGCGGAAATGACCTGATCTGGGGGAAAGGACCATTTCGTGAAGGAAGTCCCGATAGATCGAGTTTACTCAGCGACCATCTTTTTCCTACCCAGAAACACCGCACGCGGCCACACGCCTTGGGGCTACCGGGCCGTCTGTAGCGGATCGGCAAACCATGCCGCCTGCCGCGCGATGTCCCCCCCGCCCAGCCCCAAATCTCAAAATACCACGGCAAGAACACAAGGCTAGGGCCGCGCCCTTGCCTTTTCGTCCAGAAAACGTTCAATTTGCCACAGGGGATTCGGGCCCCGAGGCCGCAAATCCCTTGGATTGGCCAAGATGGCAAGATCGGCGTCGAAGAGACGATTGGCAGGCGGTCGGGCCGGGGAATTTCCTGTTCCCTGGGGGCCGACCCGCCGGCCACACTTCAACCACAAGGGATGATCCATGCGCGGGGAGATTCGCATCCGACGACTTGGGCTGTCGGCCGTTCTTGGCGTCGTGCTTGGGCTGGCGGTCGCCTCGCCTCAGGAGGTCGCAGGAGCACGCCCGTCGGCAGCCCAACTCCTTCCCGAGAAAACCGCGGTGATGGTCTCCGTCGCCGACTGCCGCGATCTGGCCGGGCGGTTCATGAACACGTCCCTCGGCCGCATGAGCCAGGACCCGCAACTCAATCCCCTGGTGAAACAACTCTACGGCTCCCTGGCCGACGTGGTGGCCGGGTTGCGCGAACAGATCGGGCTTTCGCTTCCGGAGATGCTGGCGATCCCGCAAGGAGAATTCACCTTCGCCTTGGTTCCCTACGACGAAGGCCCCGAGGCGATCGTCCTCTTGGACACGGGAGCCCAACTCGCCAACGCGCAGGGCCTCTGGCTGCGGCTGAGCCAGCACCTTGACAAGTCGGGGGCCAAGAAGTCGCAAGAGACGATCGGCGGCACGACGGTCAACGTATATGACGGCTTCCTCGGCTCTGGGAAACAGGATTTGGTCTTCTTCGAGAAGGAGACCTCCGTGGTGCTCGCGAGCAGCCTCCGCGTGGCGCGTGCGGTCCTCGAGGCGTGGAACGGAGGCTCCGTGAAGTCGCTCGCCGACAACCCCGCCTTCGCCGCCATCCTGCGTCACTGCCGCGGCGAGAAAGGCGAAGAGTCGCAGGTCACTTGGTTCGTCGATCCGGTGTCGCTGCTGAAGGCGGCCGCGCAGCGGGACCCGGGGGTCCTTCTGGCCGTCGCCATGCTCCCCACGCTCGGGCTCGACGGGCTTCAGGGCGTGGGCGGCACCATGGCCTTCGACGCGGGCCAGTTCGACGACATCCTCCAGATCCACCTCCTACTCGAAAACCCGCGAAGCGGCGTGTTCGAGATCCTCGCCCTCGCCCCGGGCGAAAGCGCGCCCGAGCCGTGGGTCCCCGCCGACGTGATGCGATATACCACGTTCCACTGGGAATTCAAACGCTCGTTCAAGGCGTTTCAGACGCTGTTCGACAGCATCCGCGGCGAGGGCGCGCTGGCCGCCGGGATTCAGCGACGGATCAACGAGCCGCTCGACACAGACCTCGTCGAAACGATCCTTCCCTCGCTGGAGGGCCGCGTGACGTACGTCAACTGGATCGAACACCCGGCCACGATCACCAGCCAGGCCACGCTCGTGGCCCTGAAACTCAAGGATGCGGATCCGATACGCAAGGTCCTGGAGACGGTGTCCTCCAAGTCCCCGGAGACGTTGGTCCGGCAGACGTTCTCCGACAAGGCGTACTATCAGATCAACCCGGGATCGAGGAACCGGAGCCCGGCCCCGGATACCCCTCCCCGCCCCAGACCCCGGCCCTGCTTCGGCATCCTCGGCGACTACTTCATCTTCACGGATCGCGCGTCGCTGTTCGAAAAGGTGATCGCCACCGGCGAAAACCCGGCCGAATCGCTCGGCGAGGCCCTCGACTATCGCCTGGTGGCCAGCAAGATCGCTCGCCGCATCCGGGGTAAGAAAGCGGCGATGCTCGGATTCCTGCGTCCCGACGAGGGCCTGCGGTTCCTCTACGAGATGGCCGGTGCCGACCGGACCCGCGAGCGTCTTCGCGGTGAGGCCGAACGCAATCCCTTCTTCAAGACCCTCAACTCGGCCCTGGAATCGCACCCGTTGCCCCCATTTGAGGTCCTCCAGCGTTACTTCGCCCCTGGCGGCTCCGTGGCAATCGACGACGAGACCGGCCTGCACCTCACGGTCTTCTCCCTTCGCCGGAAGTGAGGCGGGGGCCGTATTCGTCCCTGTGCGGGTCCGCATCCCCGCCTCGGGATCGGACGTGCGGAGTGTCGGTCCCGAACCATGACGGTGATGCGTGCTGCCGCCTGAAGAAAACGGTCCTGAACCATGACCGGTGAAGCCCTCCTATGGCCAAGCACGCCGCGTGATTCCTCGACACGGGGCAACTTCTGTTGGGGTTGCCCGGTGAGAGATCCTCACGCCGGTAAATATGGGGAACGGCCCCCATCGCGACAACGGGGAGCGAGAGGCCAGCAACCCTGGCCTCTCTCTTACCCGCTATGGGGTCTTGGGCGATTCGAGTGTCCCAGGGTAGCCGCCTCGCGGCAACCCTGGGCTACGCGATGGGACGCTTTCAGCGTCTCGCCAAGTCGTTCGAACCTACCGAGAGGTTGTACCGACGTCCGAGGGGATGCGGCAAGACTACACCACCGCCCGGGCCCCACCGGCGTCAGGCCCACCGTCCGTGCCCCCTGCGTTTGTACATGGCCAACTCATGGTGCGGCAATGGCTGTCAAGGAAGCACGGGCCAGGTCGCTCGTGCGCACGTAGACTTCCGCGTGGTCGTCGCGGTAGACCCTCTTCCAGCCGGGCACGGACGGCATTTCCCGGCTCACCGGCAGGGTCGTGGGCACGAGCACGGCCGTAGCAGGACGGATGGCAAGCACGCGCTGCCAGTCCTTCTGCGCCAGGTAGAAGACTCGATTCTCTTCGAGGCTGCCCGGCGGGTAAGCGACCTCGTAGCGGCTGTCGATCGACACCTTCACTTCCGGATACAGCCGCCACGAGACGTAGGCGCCCCAGTCGAACGGCACCATCAGGTTGCCCCGGAACCCGGTGGACGCGAGGTAGTCCACCGCGCTGACCGGGTAGATCACGTGCGTGCCGAGCTTCGGAATCTGCCGGTCCGGGATGCGCAGCAGCCACGGCTTCGTCACGAACAGGGAGGGGAGGCTGAAGGCGAGCATGACGCCCCAGATGGCCACCAGCGGCCACGCCCGGGCCTCATACCACCGCCGTAGCCCCCGGCCCAGGGGCGTGGCCTGCAAGTAGACGGGCAGGTAGCAGATCCAGGCGACCGCATAGAAGCTCAGCAGCCGCGTCGATTTCACCGCAAACAACGCACAGATCAGAATCACCGGCAAACCGCGGAAGTCGCGAATCCCCACATGTTGCACCGTGTGGGCCAACAGCGCCAGCGACAACGCGAAGACGGCGATCTGGTGGAAAGCGCCGTTGCGCCACAGAGGGCCCCACTCGTCGATCAGCGGCCTCGGCATCATGGCCGAGCTCCAGAGATACTCGTAGTAGTGGACGCCGTAGGGATTGACGGCGATCAGCGGAATCATCGCCAGTCCCGCCAGCAGCAGATGGAAGTGCGGCTGCCTGCGGACCAGTTGCTCCAGCCAGTAGACGGCGAACAACCCCGCGCCGACGAGGAATCCGGCGTGCACGTTCAGCCACACCACGTAGAGCACCAGCCAGGCGGCGAGCCATCGCCGCTGGCCTTCCCGGTCGCGATCCATCCAGTACAGCAGGCATGCCGTGAACAGGTAGGAGTACATCTGCGCCCGGATGGTCGAGAAGCCTTGGTCGGCCAACAAGACCGCCACGGCCGCCAGGAACGTCAGCACGGCGAAATCCGTCCCTCGCCGCGACGCGCAGAGCCAGCAGACGGCCCCCAGTCCCAGGGCCAGCAACAGCTTGGCGGCCACGATGCCCGCGTTGCCCAGGGCCGTGGTCAGGCAATAGGCCACGATCCCCGCGCCCCATTCGTGGTGCACGACGGGATACTTCGTGGGCATGTAGGCGAAATGGTCTTCCAGGGGGACGCGTCCTGCGGCCAGGGTCTCCCGCGCCAGCGACATCTCGTGCCACAAGTCCACGTCGGCCACGTTGTTCGATATCCGATAGACGAACATCGACACCAGGCCGGCCAGGATCACGCCGGGCAGAAGATAGCGATTCAACACGGCGGCTTGCTCCCGTCTTTCAGAGCAAGCCTAGCTCACGCCGGGCCACGGGGCGGAGCGTGGCCGGCCTTTCCGGCCCAACCGCTACTTCCCGCAAGCGAAGACGCAGGTCGAGCGTGGTGGACCGACCACGGCCTTGGAGTGCGGCGACTTGTCGCCGCTTGGGCCCTACTTCATGTGGCCCGCCCTCGGCGAGTGCTCCTGCCTGCGGCAGGAAAGCGGCGACGAGTCGCCGCACACCAAAGCCCGGACCTCCCGGGACCGGGAGGGGTCGTATACAATCCGTGCTGACGACCCTCTCCCCGCTGCGCGCAGGGCCCCATAATCGCCTCTTCCCGGAGAAAGCGTCATGCACTCGCTCTTCCTGCTGCTCACGGCCGTCGGATGCGGAGTCGGTCTGGCTCGCCCAGGTGTCGAATTCAAAGTCTTCCAGTTTCCCGCCGACAAGATCCCGCGAATCGACGGCGATCCGTCCGACTGGTCGATCGTCCCGGAGTCGTACGCGATCGGAATGGATCAACTGCGGGAGACGGTGGTTGGGCTTGGCGACAAGCGAGATCCCAAGAACTTGGACGTGAAGGTGAGGGCGGGCTGGGTGAAGGGCCAGAACCACCTGTACTTCCTTTACGAGGCTTCCGACGACTACTGGGACTTCTCCCGCGAGGACTTGCACAACGATATCTTCGAGTTGGTCGTCGACGGAGACCTGTCGGGCGGGCCCTTCATCCGCCAGATGCACCCCGACGCGAAGCTGCGGGACCGGCCTGAGACCTACTTCCTCTTCCACGGAGTCCACGCCCAGAACTACCATATCTTCACGCCGGCTGAAGGGAAGGACTGGGCCATGGTGTGGGGCTCGCAGCCCTGGATCAAGGAACTGCCCTATGCCAACGCGGCCTATCGCTACCACTTCAAGCCGGGCGAGAGCGGTAAGCTCGTGCTGGAGTTCTTCGTCACCCCGTTCGACTACGCTCCCCCGGAGCCCTCGCGCGCGGTCCCTTCACGCCTGGAGGAGAACCGGGTGATCGGCATGTCGTGGGCGGTCCTCGACTATGACGACAAGAATGCGGAACAGTACGCCGGATTCTGGAACCTGTCGCACAAGACCACAATGTACGGCGACGCCTCAGACCTGGTTGCGTTCCGACTCATGCCTATAGAGAAGAACCTCCGCAAGCCCGTCGAAGCGGACTGGTCTTTCGAGGTGCTGAGCCGCACGGAACGCATCGTCGCGTTCCGCGACCGGTCGCACGGCAACATCACGGCATGGCGATGGGACTTCGGCGACGGGAAGTCCTCCACGCAGCGACATCCCCTCCATCGTTACGAAAAGGGAGGCGAACTGGTGGTGACGCTCCACGTCGAGGGGCCGGACGGCAAGGCGCGCCGCACGAAAGTCTGGGACGTGACCCTGCCCTGAGACCCTGCCGCACGCGTCGCCGGATGGCTATTTCTTCGCCGGGGCCTTGCCGGCGTCTTGGGGAGCCGTCTTGCCGGAATCCTTGGGGGCCGCCGCACTGGCCGGGCTCTTGGGGGCGAGTCGGTCGCGGAGGTTTTTGAGGGCCTTGGCCTCGGTCTCCTGCTGGAACGGATTCTCATTGGGGTCCCGCTTCGGCGCACCACCTCCCATGGCTCCAGAACCACCCGGACCGCCGCCGGGGCCACCCATGCCTGGGCCACCACCGGGTCCGCCGGGACCGCCCATGCCGCCACGCCCGGCGGGACGCGGCAGCCCAATGGCATCGAGCCGCGTCTTCTGGGGCTCCGTGAGCACGGCCAGGAGCTTCTCATGCTTGGCCTTGGCCTCGTCGTCCGACATGGCGGTGGGCTTCTCGATCTCCTTGAGGCAATCGGCGATCGTCGCGGCTTGCTCGGCGGCGAGCGTGATGGCGATGTCGCCCGTGAGCAAGTCCAGCTTTCGGACCAGCATGGTCAGTTCCCGTTTGGGCTGGGGTCCCCCGCCCATCCCGCCGCCCATCCCGCCGCCTTTGCCCATCCCCATGCCGCCGCCCATCCCCATGCCTCCACCCATCCCCGGCATGCCGGGCGATGCGGGAGCTGGCGTCGCGGCGCCTTCCGGTGGCGCCACGTGTTTTACCCAGCGGTAGCTTGTTGTGCGTGCGGCCGCGAACCAGCCGATGGAGCCGAGGAGAATCCCCAAGACCCCCGACGCCAACCAGACGTTGATCGTCCGTTGGCTGCGATGGGGCTGCCAAACCAGGACGGCGACCAGCAGCGTCGCAATCGCCATGACGAGCAGGTAGGACGTGACCACGTCGATCCCAAACATGATGGAGCCCTCTGTGTTGAGCATACAAGAACGTCAGGAGGAACGCCGATCGATCAGGTGATTTCCCAGCCCTTGCGGTACGGCTCCTTGAACACGGCGTCGGCTTCCGGGACGCCGCGGGCCTTCATGGCGGCTGCGTCCCAGAACAGCTTCTTGCCGGTGCGGAGGGAAGCAATGCCCAGGAGGACCAGTTCGGTGAGCTTGGCCCCGTACTCGAAATGGGCGCTGGCGGCCGGGCCGCCCTTGCAGGCGTCGAGCCAGTCGCGATGGTGCCCCTTGGAGCGGGGCAGGGTCTTCGCCGGGCGCTTGGCGCCGTGGTTCCTTTCATAGGGCAGGAGCCGCGGCACGCCGCCGGCCCCTTCGCACAACATGACGCCCTTCTCGCCGACCAGCAACACGCCCCGGCCCGGCAGCTTCTGTCCCTCAGGCAGTTCCTCGGGGCAGGGGGGCTGCAATCCGCCGTCGTACCACGTGACCTTCACCGGCGCCTTGTTCCCGCGCGGACCAAAATGGAAGTAGCAGAGTTCGCCGTGCGGGGCGATTTCCGAATCCGTGTACCCGGCCGGACGCGACTCGATGGTGAGCGGCGTCTGCAAATCGAGCGCCCAGAACGGGGCGTCCAGATCGTGGCAGCCGAAATCCCCCAGCCCGCCCGACCCAAACGCCCAGAAGTCGCGCCACGTCACCGGCGTGTACGCGGGCGAATACGGACGCATTTCGCGAGGGCCGATCCACAGGTCCCAGTTCACGCCCGGGGGCACGGGCGGGGTTTCCTTGGGCAGGCCGGTCAACTCCTTGTTCCATCGATTGGCCCCGACCCACGCGTGGACCTCGCGCACCTGGCCCAGGATGCCGTCCCAGATCCACTCGCACGTCTGCCGGATGCCTTCCCGGGAATGGCCGTTGTTGCCCATCTGCGTCGCCACGCCGGTCTCGCGGGCCACCTTGGCCACCATGCGGGCCTCCCACACGTTGTGCGTCAGCGGCTTCTCGCAGTAGACGTGCTTGCCCGCACGCATTGCCAGAATCGAGACATAGGCGTGCAGATGATCGGGCGTGGCGCAAAGGACCGCGTCGATCGCCTTCTCCTTCTCGAGCAGGACGCGGAAGTCCTCGTAGTCGGCGCAGCGGAAGTTCGGGGTTTTTTCGGAGTAATGCTTCTCAATCTCCGCCTTGACCGGCTTCCTTCCCCCTTTCCCCCGGTAATAAAAGCGTTCGAGGTCCGACTCCTCGATCGGATCGGCCACGGCCACCACCTGGGCGTCGGCCTCCTGGAAGAGGGCACGAAGGTTGGTCCGCCCCTGGCCGCCGGCCCCAACCAGAGCCACGCGGATCTTCTCGCTGGGCGGGACGAACTTCGGACCGCCGAGCACGTGACGAGGAACCACGGTCGCCGCCGCCACACTCGCCGCGATGGAACCAAGAAACTTGCGTCGGGTCGGTGTCATGGTCGATTCATCTCCTCCCGAATTGCCCCTGGACCTCCGCCCCCTTCTGCTGCGACCATTGTTGCCGTGCGACCTCGGCGTCACAAGAGCCCACGCGACCGCACGACGTAACGCCAAAGCCGGTTCTGCGTTCTCCTATGCGGAAGGCCGCGGGATTCCGCAGAAGACGCACGTACGACTTCGACGCGGGAACACATTCCGGAGGATCAGAAGCAGGCTCGTCAGGGGGCTTCAATATACACCGACTTGGGGGCCTCTCTAGCAAGAGCGGTCTGTCTTGGGGGGGGCCGTGAGCCGCGACAGAAATTTACGCCACCCCCTTAAGTATTGCCAAAGCTTCTGGTACCATAGGGCGGTTGCGAGAGCCGGCAAACGACGCCCGCGGGACGCAAGGTTCGGCCCCCCACGGCCGGATGGCGGCCTGCCGGGTTCGGGACGCCGAGGGAGGTCCTGGCTCGCTCGAAGATCGTCGCATCGAAAGGAATGAGAACCCATGGCCGCTTTGGTTCGATCCGAGTCGGATGGCGAAATCCTCACCGTCTACTTCACCGAAGCGAAGATTCTGGACGAACTGGTGATCCGCCAGTGTCAGGACGAACTGATCCGCATGCTGGAGAAGACGCAGGAGCCGAACGTCATTCTCGATTTCCGGTTCGTCAAATTCCTTTCCTCCTCGGCCTTGGGGATGCTGATCCGCGTCCACAAGCGGTGCAAGGACTTCAAGATCGACTTGAAGCTCTGCAACATCGACAAGGAGATCGAGAAGGTCTTCAAGATCACGGGCCTGAACAAGATCCTGGCGATCTTCCCCGACAACACGGCCGCTGCGGCCGCGTTCAAGAAGAAGGGCTTCTTCGGACTCGGAGGCCGGTAGCGCGACGAGGCGCGTCGCCGTGCGGATGGTGGCGCCGGGTGGCACCGAAAGCTCCGCTTTCGGTGTCGCGCAGCGACAAGAGGGATTGCTGGGATGCGCCAGCACAATACGTTTCGTCAACGCAAGCCTCTTGTGCCTCCGGCACCCCGATAGCACGAGCTATCGGGGCCACCCCGCGTGGCAGTCGGCGCCATTCCGTGTTGGACACTCTCCGGCGGAGGTTACCCAACTCCAGCGAAGGACCAGAGCCGCACTACTTGGCCAGCGCCGAGACCGCGACCGACTGGAATTCCCTCCGCATGGCGGAGGCGTCGCCGTTGGGCAGGCCGACACGCTGGATGAGCATGACCAGGATCAGGTCTTTCTTGGGGTCGATCCAGCCCTGGGTCCCAAAAGCCCCGCCGTGTCCAAACGTGCCGGGCGAGAGCATGGCCGTCACGCCCTGCGGCTCGCGCACCACGCCCCACCCGAACCCGAAGCCCAGCCCCGGCGTGAAGCCCGAGGTGAGGTTGCCGGTGTGCACTTGGGTCATCTCCTGGACGCTTCCGGGCGAGAGGATGCGTTTGCCGTCGAGCTGGCCGTGGCCGAGCATCATCCGGTAGACGCGGGCCAGGTCGCCGGCCGTGCTGCAGAGCCCGCCCGCCGGGATCGGGTACTTGGCGTCGGGCGGAAGTCCGATGATGTCGCTCGTGACGCGGACGAGCTTGCCCTCCTTCTTGTTGTAGGTCGCGGCGAGCCGTTTCCGCTGTTCCGGGGTCGGGTAGAAGCACGTGTCGGGCATCCCGAGCGGATCGAAGACCCGCTGCTTCAAGAAGCTCTCGTAGGACTGCCCGGAGGCCACCTCGAGGATCCGGCCGAGCGTGTCGATCCCGACGTTGCAGTACGACCACTTCGTGCCCGGCTCGAACTCCAGCGGCTCTTTGGCGTAAAGGGCGACGGCCTCGGCGAGCGTGTGGTCGCGTGTGAGATAGAGACCGGCCATCGCACGGGGCAACCCGCCGTGCATCCCGGACGTGTGTGTCAGGAGGTCGCGGAGCTTGATCGGCCGGGAGGGCGTGCCGAGGCCCGCGGGCTGCTGGCCGCCGGCGGTCTTCAGCTTCATCCCGCGGAACTCGGGAAGGTACTTCTCCACCGGGTCGTCGACCGAGAGCTTCTTCTCGTCGACGAGGATCATGATGCCGATGGCCGTGATCGGCTTGGTCATCGAGGCGATGCGGAAGAGGGTGTCGGTCCGCATGGGGACCTTCTCGTCGAGGTCCTGATAGCCCACCGCTTCGAGGCTCGCCACGCCGTCGTGCCGGGCGACGAGCGTGACCGCGCCGGCGATGTCGTTCTGATCGACAAACGCCTGCATGGCCGGGCGGATGCGATTCAGCCGGTTCGGGTCGAGGTCTGCGGCGACGGCGAGACTCGCCCCAAGGAGGACCGCGATCACGAGCGCCGACCGGACTACAGCCGAGCAAACCGGATGCCCCGTCGCTCGCCGCACGTCGCTCGCTTGCTCCACGGAACCGGACCCTCGCCGCCGACACGATCGCGTTCCAGGCATTGCTGTTCCCTTTCCTCGCAGGTTCTCACGTGATAGCATTGCAGCCGGGGAAGCCCTAACCAAGGTACACGACAATGGTCCCCAGGACAATCGTTGGGAGGAGACGCCGATGACCAAGAGATTCCCTTCTTCCCTGGCCGCAGCGATTCTGTTCTTCGTGGGCGCCACCGTATTGCCGCACGGGGTGTTTCGAGGACTCGCCGCGGAGCCCGGCAAGCCCGCCCCGACGGTCAAGGCCGATCGCTGGGAGCCGGCGATCCGGGCGTTTGAGGCCAAGGACCGGAAGCAGGCGCCGGCCAAGGGCGGGATCGTGTTCGTGGGGAGTTCCAGCATCGTGCTCTGGGACCTCACGAAGAGCTTCCCGGACCTCGACGCGATCAATCGGGGGTTCGGCGGATCACAACTGGCCGATTCCGTCCGCTATGCGAACCGGATCGTCATTCCTTACGAGCCGAGGATCGTGGTCCTCTACGCCGGCGACAACGACCTGGCCTCCGGCAAGACGCCCCAGAGGGTCGTCGACGACTACCGGCGTTTCGTGGACGTGATCCACGGGGCGTTGCCGAAAACGAAGATCCTCTACATCGGGATCAAGCCCTGCAAAGCCCGGTGGAAACGGATCGACGAGGTTCGCGAGGCCAACCGGCTTATCGCCGAGTTCGCCGCCAAGGACCCCCGGCTGGTCTTCATCGACGTGGACAAACCGATGCTCGGCGCCGACGGCATGCCCCGGCCCGAGCTGTTCAAGTCCGACAACCTCCACCTCAACGCCGAAGGCTATCGCCTTTGGGCGGGTCTGGTGGGGCCGCACCTGAAGGAGAAGCCTGCCCATGGCGTCCAAGAGAATCCTGATGCTCGTCGGTGACTTCGTCGAAGACGTGGATCCGCAAGTTCCTCGAAGTGCTTGGCAGCAAGATCGAGCCGTAATGCGGCCGAGCGGCACTCAGGGCCGCCAGGGTCTGGATTGTCGTGGATCAGTGGAGGCCATCGCACGAAGCTCGGGGCCGCCCTCCCCATGGCCCGGGAGATATGATAGGATTGGGCTTTCGGATTCCCTTGGACACTGAGTTGCTAGCGATGGCCAAACCACAGCGCGTTATCAAGAAAGCTAACCACGGAAAGCGTCCCGCCAGCAGTAAGGCCCGTCGGCTCAAGCGGAAGCTCGTGCGAACCTGATTTGGGCTGGAGGAACCGGCCTCAAGCCAGTCGCCCCTGCCGTAAGGAGGGTCGTGGGTGGTCGGGGTGCGCGTGCTGAGGCACATCGCACACGATCCCCCCCTGTTGTAGGGGGTTTGTTTTTCAGTTGTTACGGCTTCGAGTGTGAAACGCGGCAGATGCGCCTTTGGAGTGCGGGGGCGGTGGGGGGCGTGCAGGGGGGGGGTGTTTTTTTGGGGGGGGGGGGATCGGGGCCG
>CAYSGY010000038.1:3499-5288 GCA_964430315.1 uncultured Planctomycetaceae bacterium | reverse complement strand
CCGGGTGTGGTTGGGAGAAACACTTTGGGCGCCGCGCAACCGGGGCCACCCGGCCCCGCACTCCAAAGTGGTTTTCGCACCCAGAACCGTGAAGAGCCGCTTTGTTCTCGGAGGTTTCCGTCCGCATGGGCGGTGTAATTCGGCCAGAGGTGGTGTTCCCGCAGGCCATCTGGGCTCGGGTCGGTAGCGGATGGGTACGGGGCCAAATTGCCCGGCGTCGGGACCCAAGGTACAATCCGCGTGAGCTGTCGGCTGTCATCGTTGCGTTGTGAAGGAGAAAGGCTTGCCCAAACGACCGTTCCTTGTGGACCCTTCGGAGTACGACCTCGACCGGGTTATCGCGGACATCGAAGAGATCCGCCGCTACAATCGTCAGCGGTTCGAGATGGAGCAGCTCACGGCGATCGTCTACGAGGACGAGCAGCGCGCCGCATGCGTGGGCTACAAGGACCTGGGCCCGGACGAGTTTTGGGCCCGGGGCCACATGCCCGGCCGGCCGCTGATGCCCGGCGTCATCATGTGCGAGGCGGCCGCCCAGTTGGCCAGCTACTACACCCAAAAGCACAAGCTGATGGACACGCCGGTGGTTGGATTCGGCGGGTTGAAGGACGTCCGCTTCCGCGGGATGGTCCAGCCGGGCGAGCGGTTTGTGGTGTCGGCCAAGCTCCTGAAGGTCCGCAGCATGATCGTCATGGCCGAATTTCAGTGTCTGGTCCGCGAGACCATGGTGTGCGAGGGCATCCTGATGGGCATTCCCTTGCCCGAAGAACTCTTCAAGGATTCCGGCGCCGGCACCGCTTGATCCTCGTCCGGCCCCATGCTTTTTCCTTTTCGCGACAATAACCCGACGCGGCGCGCCCCGGTCGTCACCGGCGGCATCATCGCCGTCAACGTGGCGGCCTTCCTGTGGCTCGGGCGCATGCCCGAACCCAAGCAGCAGGCCATGGTCTTCCAGCGCGGCTTCGTCCCCGCACGGATCGGGCAGTTGTTCCACGGCGGGCCGGTCACGGTGCAAATCCCCGTGGAAGAAATCCAGACCCTGGACGGCGTCTTTCAGCGCGTCCAAGAAGTCCGGCTGCCGCCCGCCCGATCTGAAATCCTCCTGAGCCTCCTGACGTACATGTTCCTCCACGGCGGGTGGCTCCACCTCCTTGGCAATATGTGGTTCCTTTGGATCTTCGGGAACAACGTGGAGGACCGGCTCGGCCCGATCGTCTACTTGCTGTTCTATCTCGGGGGCGGGATCCTCGCCGGGGCCTGCCAGTGGGCCTTCTCGCCGGCCAGCACGGTTCCGGTCATCGGAGCTAGCGGTGCCGTCGCGGGGATCCTCGGGGCCTATGCCATCACCTGGCCTTTCGCCAAGGTCGAGACCCTCGTGTTCTTGGTCTTCTTCATCACGATCATCGAGCTGCCCGCCCTGCTCGTGCTCGGGGTGTGGTTCCTCGGACAAGTGTTGGAAGCGGCCCGGGCCTCCGGAGGCGTGGCCTGGTGGGCCCACGTGGGCGGGTTCCTTGCCGGACTCTTCCTTATGCCGTGGCTCAGCGAGTTGGTGGGCGCCGCCCCACGACGTCCCACCGAAAGCCAAATCCTCGATGCCGAGATCCTCCACGACGACGAGCCCCCGTAAGTCCCATGCCGACCCTCGGCTGCGCCGAGTGACGGCATGCCACACAAACCGCTTTCTTTCTGTCTCCCCACTCCCCACTCCCCACTCCCGCCTTCACCATGGGCCGCCGCGCGTTGCCGAAGATTGATCCGGGTATCGATGTCTCACGCCACTTGAAGACGT
>CAYSGY010000038.1:1184-3489 GCA_964430315.1 uncultured Planctomycetaceae bacterium | reverse complement strand
CCGCGTCCGTGGAACGCGGAGGCCCTCTTCGGCCGCACGGCGCGTCTGGAGGTTGAAGTCGGCTCGGGCAAGGGGCTTTTCTTGCGGAGCGCCGCGGCCGGACGGGCCGACACCGACTTCCTCGGCATCGAGATCGCCCCGCGGTACGCCCACTACGCCGCGGCCGGACTGGCGAAGCGCGGGCTGGGCAACGCGGTGGTCGTCGTCGGCGATGCGATCCGCCTCTTCCACGAGATCCTGCCCGACGGCGCGCTTGCCGCCGTCCACGTCTATTTCCCCGATCCGTGGTGGAAACGCCGGCACAAGAAGCGCCGCGTGATGCAGGAAGGCTTCGCGCAGCGCATCGAGCGGGCGCTCCAGCCCGGCGGCCTGTTGCACTACTGGACCGACGTCGAGGAGTATTTTCATACCGGCGTGGCGGTGATTTCGACGCACACGCATCTGGAGGGCCCCTTCGACGTGCCCGAGACGCCGGCCGAAGGGAACCTCGACTACCGCACCCATTTTGAACGCCGCACCCGCCTCGGCGGCCGCCCGGTCTACCGGGCCGAGTTCCGGAAGCCATTCTCGCGATGACTGCGACTCGGCACTTTCCGCCACCCGGGCCGGCAGGAACTGCGAGTGTTGGGCGGAGGGGTGACCAACGACGAAGAGGGCCCACCTCGCGATTGCTGACCGGAAGTCCCGGGTACTCCTGAACTTAGGGGACTCGCGGTGACGACCGGCACGGGGTGTTGGGAATTGGTGTGGCGTTTGCACTGGGAGCGGCCGGACCGTAGAACCGCCTGTCCTTTCCAGAGGGTAGCCTCCCGTGCAGATCACGAACGTTTTGTCCCGGCTTTCCGATCCGACCGGCTTCGGGCAGCATCGCGAGGCCGTCGATGCGGTCGTCTCCGAGGCGACCGATGCGGTGAATTCCGCCGCGGCTGTCGTCTCCTCCTCGAGCAAGCTTAAGGAGATTCTCACCGGCTACGATGTCACCGACATCACGCCGAAGGCCTTTTCCGAGATGCTCCAGAAGCTCCAGGAGTCGGGCCTGATTCCCAGCAAGGACCTTCACGAGCTTTCCCAAATCCGGACCGAACTGGATCAACAGGGCGTGGCCTCGGACCAGCACGTGAACCTGGTGGAGATGTACACCAAGAAGCTCCAGGATGCCGAGAAGGCGGCCAAGACGCCGGCAGCAACGGCCTCGGTGCAGCGGCGTTTGGACTGGCTGGAGAAGTTCGCAACGATCCAGGCGTCGCACGACGCGGCGACGATCGACACCCTGGCGTGAGGAGCGACATGTGCCACGGATCCAATCCCGCACAGCCGAGGGCGGCTGTGCCACGCTACGTTGGCTGCCGGCGGGCTTCGGGCCTCACGGCGGCCCGGCCTTCACGACCGTTGCGCTTGCCGTTCTTTCCGTTGCCCGATGGCCGCTCGTAGGTGCGGCAATCCACGCCGTTGCGGAAGTTCTCCGTGGCGATCTGGGCCAGACGGCGTCCGCACGCCGTAGGATATGTGCCGGTGATACACGCCTGGCAGAGTTGGTCGGCGTCGAGTCCGATGGCCCGGGCGACGGATTCCACGGGCAGGTACCGGAGCGAGGTGGCCCCGAAGTCGGCGGCCATGCGGGCCTCGATCTCAGGGGTCAGCGGGCCTCCGTTGAGAAACCCCGGGGCGTAGAGTTCGCCGAGCGTCGACATGTCGATCCCGTAGAAGCACGGCGAGACGATCGGCGGGCAGGCGACGCGGACGTGGATCTCGCGCGGGCGGCCCACCTTCCAGACCCGCTCCAGAAGGGCCCTGAGCGTGGTGGCCCGCACGATCGAGTCCTCCACCAGCACCACCTGCTTCCCCTCCAGCACTTCGCGAAGCGGCGTGTACTTGGCCTGGGCCTTCTTCGCCCGGCTGTCGCCCCCCTCGATGAACGTCCGGCCGCTGTAGCGATTCCGGATCAGGCCTTCGAGGCAGGGCACGCCCAACTTGTAGGCCATGGCGGCGGCCGACGCCTTGCTCGTGTCGGGCACGGGCACCACGACGGTGTCGTCATCCGGGACAATCGTCTCCAGCCGGGCGAGTTCTTCGCCCAACGCCTTGCGGACCATGTAGACGCTGCGTCCGTCCAACGTGCTGGCCACGTTCGAGAAGTAGATCCACTCGAAGAAGCAGTGGGCCTGGCGCGGACTGGGCGCAAATCGTTGTACCTCCAGTTGTCCCTCGTGGATCGTGACCATCTGCCCGGGCAACAGCGAGCGGATGTTCTCCGAGGAGAACCCCAGGTTCAGCAGGGCCACGCTCTCGCTGGCCGCGGCAAAAA
>CAYSGY010000038.1:0-1162 GCA_964430315.1 uncultured Planctomycetaceae bacterium | reverse complement strand
TGCCCAAGGCATCGAGGAAAACCAGGCTGTAGGCCCCGTCGAACCTCTCCGCAATCGTCCGGCACACCTCCACCAGCGGCGGCGGCACCTGGTGCGACAGCGCCGTGCTCAGGGCGTGCATGATGATTTCCGTATCGGTTTCCCTGGCCAGGTGGTTGTCGGGATTCTCCAGCAGTTCCTCGCGGAGTTCCGCGTAATTCGCCAACTGCCCGTTGAACGCAAAACTGAACCACTTGTGACGCTTGATGTGATGGCGCTCGAAGGGCTGGGCATAGCTCCGGTCGTCGGCCCCGCAGGTCGCGTAGCGCACGTGGCCGATCGCGGCGGTCCCGGTGTACCGCTTCATGAGGCTGTCGTACTTGCCGCGGTGGTTGAGGCGGAAGACCTCGGTCACGCTGCCGACATCCTTGCGCGTGTCGATCAACTGCTTGCGCTGTGGATCGAACGACGTCATGCCGGCCGCCAACTGGCCGCGGTTCTGGATATCCAGGAGCAACCGCGGCATGAGCCGGGCGACTTGCCGGGGATTGCCGTCCGGGCACAAGGGGCTCACGCCGCGGCCCGGCAGGTGGTAGATCGCGGCCACGCCGCATTCTTCGTGCAAGTCGCTCATTGCTCGGTGTGGGGGACAGGAAGAGTACCGAACCGTGATCTGCACGACCACATGCAAATCGAGAGCGTGCCGCCCAGTCTCCCTCAGCCCGTCGCCTACCCTACGGCTCGCACCGCTCAGTACGTGCATTGTAAAAGGAACGCTAGAAGGCCTCAAGAAGCTCCCTGAATGATGGAGATGCATACCCATCCGCAGAGTCATGCGATCCCAGTACGTCTTCTTGACCACCCGTCCCCACGCTATGCTGGTTCCCATGACCGACCTTCTTCGCCAGGAAATCGCAGCCTTCGCAACGACCATCGTGGTGAAAGTGGGGACGCGCGTCGTCACCCGGGAACAGGGGCGACTCCATGAAGAGCGAATCGCCCAGTTGGCGGAGGAGATCCACCAGGTGATGGCGACCGGCCGGAAGCTGGCCTTGGTAAGCTCGGGGGCCGTTGGGGCGGGAATGGGACGCCTGGGGCTGACCAGCCGGCCTGACGATGTGGCCCATCTCCAGGCGGTCGCGTCGGTGGGTCAGAGCCTCCTGGTCGAGGCCTATGAGCGATC
>CAYSGY010000037.1:0-22148 GCA_964430315.1 uncultured Planctomycetaceae bacterium | reverse complement strand
TCGAGTCCAGATCAATTTGCCAAGAAAATCCCTCCGGGGTGTGAACGGTTACCTGATGTAGAGGCGGACGCCGATCCGACGCTCATAAGTGTTGGCAATATTCGACAACACGAAGTAGGATCGTCCGACAGGCACATCGAACCAGTATTGAGGTCGGGGAGTCTGCGCCGATGTCACCACGTGATCCGCAAGCAGCCTGTCACGCACGAGGGTCCAGAACTCCAGTTGGAGCTTCCTTGCGTCGGTCAAAGTCTCACCCGCTTTGGCCACTGCAGCCTGTCGCATGATCGGCGCGGGTCGCCTCACCACGTTAAACCGCACCGCCGGACGCGAGTCATCGATCTTCCAGACCTCCAACTGTACACCGAAGAACGCCAGCGAGTCCCCAGTGTTGTCGTTAAGCCACTCCAAAGCCTTCTGGTGCTCCTCCGTGAATTCCGTGGCAACCCACACGATGGCGCTGGCGTTCAATACCGATCCGTAGGTAATCGCCTTTCCGAGGTGATCGTGGTTGGTCTTTGCCAACTGGTTTTCAATCACTACGTACTGGCCCGTTCCTGTGTCCTTGGCCAGGATATCCGCCGAATACGGGCCGACCGCCACCTCGACATTCTCAACCTCCAGTTCCAGTCCTATCGCGTCAGCCAATTGGGCGATATTGTCCTCTTTGGCGAGCCACGGCGTGAAATCCGACGCCTCATGCGGCCAGATATCGCGCGCATCGCAACGTTCGATCTTTCCAAGCGGTGCACTGGGCATCTGTTCAGTCGCATCCGTCATAACGATCCCCACTAGATTACGCAGGATAGAAATTCCAACGCCTTCCGCGCAGGCCTCGGGTTCCTCGACAAACCGACCTGCCACAAACTGAATCGATACTAATCGACTACCCAACCTCATGCAACAAGCCACCCCCCCCTCCGGAGTGGCTTGCTGGGGATGGTCTTTGTCGTAGGGACGTGTGAGGTTTTCGGTAGGTCCCGCCTGCCGGCCGGGACCTTCGTCAGAGTCAAACCGTTGCATGTGCCGTAGGTCCCGCTCGGCAAGCGGGCCCTACCCAGGCGTTGTCCACCGTGATAACAAAAACGGCCGGCGCGTGCCATTGCCGCGCCGGCCGAAAGCGTCTTTCACTGCGTACTGCCTACCGCGTACCGCGTACTCCCCGCTGCCTACTTCTTCTTCGCCTGGATCGAGGCGTGGGCGGCGGCGAGTCGGGCGATCGGCACGCGGAAGGGCGAGCAGCTCACGTAGTTCAGGCCCGTGCGGAAGCAGAATTCGACCGAGGCCGGATCGCCTCCCTGCTCGCCGCAGATCCCGACCTTCAGGTCGCGCCGGGTCTTGCGGCCCTTTTGGACGGCCATCTCGATCAGTTGGCCGATGCCTTCCTGGTCGATCGTTTGGAACGGGTCGGCCTTGAGGATGTTCTTGCTCAGGTAGTCGGGCAGGAAGCCTCCGATGTCGTCGCGGCTGAAGCCGAAGCCCATCTGCGTGAGGTCGTTGGTCCCGAACGAGAAGAACTTCGCGGTCTTGGCCATCTGGTCGGCCAGCAGGGCGGCCCGGGGGATCTCGATCATCGTGCCGTAAAGGTACTCGATCTTGACGCCCATCTTGGCTTCGACCTCGGCGTGAACCCGGTTCACGATCTCCTCGGTCACGTCCAATTCGGCGACGTCGCAGGTGACGGGGACCATGATCTCCGGATGGGGCTTCTTGCCGGCCTTCTGCAACTCGGCCGCGGCCTCGAAGATCGCGCGGACCTGCATCTCGGTCACTTCGGGATACGTGACCCCGAGTCGCACGCCGCGGTGGCCCATCATCGGGTTGCTCTCGTGGAGCTGGGCGCCCCGTTTCTCGACGTCCTCGGCCGTGATGCCGAGGGCCTTGGCCAACTCGGCCCGGGCCGCCGGCTGCTGCGGCACGAACTCGTGGAGCGGCGGGTCCAAGAGCCGAATCGTGACGGGCAGGCCGTCCATGGCTTCGAGCGTGGCCTTGATGTCCTTCTTGACGAACGGGAAGAGCTCGTCGACGGCGGCCTTGCGCTCGGCTTGCGTGTTGCTCAGGATCATCTTGCGGAGCACGAAGAGCGGCTCGTCGGAGCCCTCGCCGTAGAACATGTGCTCCGTGCGGAACAGGCCGATCCCCTCGGCGCCGAAGTTGCGTGCGATGCGGGCGTCCTCGGGGCTCTCGGCGTTCGTGCGCACGCCGAGCTTGCGGTGCTTGTCGACGAGCTTCATGAACTCGGCGAAGCGGGGATTCTCGGTGGCGTCCATCATCTTCACCGCGCCGGCGTAGACCAGGCCCTTCGTGCCGTTGAGCGTGAGGGTGTCGCCCTCCTTGAACTCCTGGCCGCCGACCTTGAGTACCTTGGTGCCGAGGTCGATCTTCAACTCACCGGCGCCGACGATGCAGCACTTGCCCCAGCCGCGGGCCACGAGGGCTGCGTGGCTGGTCATACCGCCGCGGGCCGTAAGGATGCCCTTGGCTGCCCGCATCCCTTCCACGTCCTCGGGGTTGGTCTCCTCGCGCACGAGGATGACCTTCTTGCCCTGGGCCGCGGCCTCGACGGCGGCGACCGAGGTGAAGACAATCGCCCCAACCGCTCCGCCGGGACCTGCCGGGAGGCCGCGGGTGATCGGCGTGTGCTTCTTCTCCTCGACGGGATCGACCACCGGGTGCAGGAGTTCGTCCAACTGGGCCGGCTCGACCCGCAGGACCGCGGTCGTGTCGTCGATGAGCCCCTCGGCGAGCATGTCCATGGCCATGTTCAAGGCCGCGGTGCCGGTCCGCTTGCCGTTGCGGCACTGGAGCATGTAGAGCTTGCCTTCCTGGATCGTGAACTCGATGTCCTGCATGTCCTTGTAGTGCTGCTCGAGCTTGAGCCGGATGCCGTCGAGCTGCTTGTAGAGCTCGGGCATCTCGGTCTCCAGCGAGGCCATGTGCTTGTTCTGGTCGTTCTTGGTCGCCTCGTTGAGCGGGTTGGGCGTGCGGATGCCGGCCACCACGTCCTCGCCCTGGGCATTGACGAGCCACTCGCCGTAGAACTTCGCTTCGCCCGTGGCTGGGTTGCGGCTGAAGGCTACGCCGGTTGCCGACGACTCGCCCATGTTGCCGAACACCATGCTCTGCACGTTGCAGGCCGTGCCCCACTCGTGTGGGATGCCCTCGATCTTGCGGTACGAGAAGGCCCGCTTCCCGTTCCAACTCTTGAAGACCGCGCCGATGCCGCCCCAAAGCTGCTCCATGGGGTCGTCGGGGAACTCGTGACCGAGCACTTCCTTGACCTTGGCGCGGAACTTGTCGCAGAGGTCCTTGAGGTCGTCGGCCGTCAGGTCGGTGTCGGCCTTGTAGCCCTTCGACTCCTTCACCTGGTGCATGATCCGCTCCAACTGGACGCGGATACCTTGTCCCTCGGCCGGCTCGACGTCCTCGGCCTTCTCCATGACCACGTCGGAATACATCATGATGAGCCGGCGGTAGGCGTCGTAGACGAACCGCGGGTTGCCGGTCTTCTGGATCACGCCCGGGATCGTGGAGGAGCAAAGGCCCACGTTCAACACGGTCTCCATCATGCCCGGCATCGACTTCCGCGCACCGGAACGGCAGGAGACCAGCAAGGCGTTCTCCTTGTCGCCGTACTTCATTCCCATGGCGGCCTCGACCTTCTTCAAGGCCTTGACCACCTCTTTCTTCAGCGACTCGGTGAACTTTCGCCCCTCGTTCAGGTAGACCTCGCAGTAGGCCGTGCTGATCGTAAACCCAGCGGGCACAGGCAGGCCGATCTTGGCCATTTCCGCCAAGTTCGCTCCTTTGCCTCCCAGGGAGTTCTTCATCGAGGCATCGCCATCCGACTCGTCAGGACCGAAATAGTACACGTACTTCTTAGCCATTGCTTAATCCCTTCACTTGATGGGGGGTATGGGCGCAAAGTGAAACACATCAATCTAGCGGGCGCTATCCCGGGCGTCAAGGAATGCACTCCTAAGGGTTATTTGTATCTACACAACCAGATGGGTAATCGCGTAGGCAACCTGGGGAGAGGCCGGTCTTCTTGACGAGCCGTTCGGGGAAGCGCAGAATCGCGGCGAGTTGCCGACGGAGTTCGCTGTCATGGGACGGATTATGTCGAGGACGGAGTGGTTATGAACGCTGAGAACTGGGGAACGAGAAACGGGAGATACCGAGCACTGCTTCTCGGCGCGTGTTCTTTTGCGGCGGCCGTTTCGGCATCCGCGTTGCTGGCCGGGCAGCCGACGGCGCAGGTCCGCAGGGCGTGGCCCCAGGCGTACACCGTCGAACGTCGCGACGCCGAGGGCGTCCTGAGCCTCCGCACGCCGTACTATGCCTTCGAGCACGATGTGACGAAGGGCGGCCTGCTCGCGCGGATCTCGCTGGCCCATGGAAAGGCCGCGAACCTGCTCGTGCGTCCGATCGAGACCCGCGTCCGCGATGGAAACGGGTCCGTGCTCTCGGACCTGAACGACGTTGCCCCGAGCGTCACGCACCGCCGCGAGGGGCTCCGTGAGTTCGTGACGGTCGAGAGTGCCTTGAAAGGAGAGGACGGCCAGGCGTCCGGAGTACGGGTCAAGACGACGTTCGAGTACCGCTGGGGATACGTGAAGATCCACAAGGAACTGCTCGCCCCGGCCGGCACTCGCGTACGCGAGGTCTGTCCGTTTTCGACCGTGCTCGCCCCGAGCCTCTTCGAGTACGGCTATCGGGAGGGGATCACGGAGGAGGAGAAGGCCCCGCCGTTCTCGTTCGGGAGCAACCGGTGGGGCAAGCTGCGTTTGGGAGAGGCGTCGGACCGGCCCTTGAAGACGCCCTACGTGCCGCGTTCCATGATCTTCGCCGATCCGGGCGTCGAGGGGCTGGAGTGGTTCGTCAGCTCCGATCTGTCGCAATGGGAGCTGCAACTCACCGGGCGCCGCGGCAAGGGCCGGTGCCTGCTCGAACCCAGTCCAACCCCGCCCGGCCTCGCGCTTGCGATCTCGCCGCTCTGGAACGAACAGGACGCGGTGCCGCTGCCGGCCGTCAGCACCTTCGACTTCTACCTGGCCGTCCCGATCCGCGAGGGGCACGCGCAGAAGCCATGGCTGCACGCGACGTTCAACCGCAACCGCGGGGCGTGGGTCTCTACGGAGGAAGTCCGCCGCTGGGCCGACAAGGGCATCCAGACGGTCCACTGCCACAACGACGGCGATTACTACGACGACGGCCTGTTCTGGCGCGACGGGGCCTATCCCCCTTACCCGGACATGGACCGCTTCGACAAGGTCCTCACCGATTGCCGCCAGGCCGGCATCCGGACCGCCACCTACTTCTCCAACAAGGAACTCCACCCGAGCACCAAGGAATTCCAGGAGCACGGCGAGGAGTGGGGCCGGAAGAACCTCAAGGGAGAACTCCGGCACAACTTCTATCGTCCCAACAAGGAGTTCGGGGCCCAGATGTGCCTCCGGTCCGGCTGGCTCGACTTTTTGAAACTCTCGATTGACCGGGTCCTCAAGAATCATCCTCTGAGCGGGGTCTACTACGACTGGAACGTGGCCCTCTACTGCTGCAATCCTCGGCACGAGCCGAAGCGAAGCGGCGACGCCCCGGCCCAGGGGCACTGGGACATCGACGAGCTACTCGACCTGATGGAGTGGACTCGCCAGCGCGTGGGCCCGGACGGCCTGGTGATCGTCCACAACACGACGACCCCGATGTACGCCGTCGAGAATTTCGCCGATTATGTGGTCGCGACGGAATGGGGCTACAAGAAATGGACCGATCGCGCCCCGGACTTGCAGGAGTTGCCGCTGGAATGGTCGCTGGCCGGCGCGATTCCGCGGGGAGTGATCAGCTACGGAGTGCTCGACGCCAAGTCGCCCCGCCGGCTCCATCGGCTCTTTGCCGTCGAGGCGCTGTTGGGCGGCGTCGCTCCCTGGCCGGCCAGCAACGAGACCTTCGAATTGCTCCCTCTTCTGAAACCTCTCGGCGCGATCGAATCCTACCGGTTTGCCGATTGGCGGAGCGAAGCGGTCCGCCTGTCGCACGCCCGTTGTGCCGCGGCGGTCTACAGCCGTCCTGGCGAGGCGTATCTGCTCCTGGCCAATCTCGACCCGGAGCCCCACGAGGTCGCCTGCGTGCTCGATCCGAAGAAGCTTCCGTATCCCCTGGCCCATCCGACCATTGCGGAGCGGCTGACCGTGGCCGGCCTCCCGGCCGGCAGTCCAAGCCGGCCCGACGCCTCCCCGCTGAATCTCCGCCAGTTGCTCGGAGAAGGTGCGAAGATCACCCTTCCCGGCGACGACGTGATCGTCGTCCGGGTGCGGTGACAGGATGCGCGCTCTGGTGGCCACAAGGCAGGGAAGGGCAGGAACCGTTGTTCTGTCCGGAAGCGCGCGAGGGCGGCACAGCCTTCACAATCCGCAGAATCACGTTTCCCGGCAGTCCGTCAAGGCGTCCTGCGCGGCAGCGGCGTTGGCTAGGACCTAGCCTTGTGCAAGAGGCTCCCATCCCTATTACCAGTCCTTGATCTTCTAACGAAGGCGGATGAGGAGGCGTGGAGTGCCGGGCGAGTTGACGTTCCCTCGTCGAGAGGGTAGAAGTGAGGCACGTCAGACCGCGTGCCGTGGACGGGAAGCTCGCGAAACGGTAGAAGCCTGTCTCTCGGTGGCACAGCCGTTCTCGGCCGTGCGGAATCCGGCAGCACAGCCGGGGGCGGCTGTGCCACAAGAAGGAGTATTCCCGTGACCCTAAGAAGTGTCGTCATCCTGATCGCCTGGATCGCCGTTTCTATTCCGACGTGCGCCGACGGTGGGGAGTCGGCCGAGGCTGCCCGCCGACCCAACATCCTGTTCATCATCACCGACCAGCAGCATGCGGGGATGCTGAGCTGTGCGGGGAATCCCTATGTGAAGACCCCGGCCTTGGACGGCCTTGCGGCCGCCGGCGCGCGGTTCGAGCGGGCCTACTGTGCCAACCCCGTTTGCGGTCCTTCGCGATTCAGCATGATGACCGGCGTCTTGCCCAGCCGGATCGGCATGGAAGACAACTCCGGGATGGGGCTGAAGGTCCCGCCCGAAATCCTGTCGCACACGTTGGGCCGCGTCTTCCGCAAGGCGGGCTATGAGACGGTCTACGGCGGAAAGGTCCATACGCCGATGAACGTGCCGGCGATGGGGTTCGAGATGCTCAGCCGGAACGAGCGCGACGGCCTTGCCGGCGCCTGCGGAGAGTTCCTGCGCAAGAAGCACGATCGGCCATTCCTCCTGGTCGCTTCGTTCATCAATCCCCACGACATCTGCTACATGGCCATCCGGGATTTCTCCGAGAAGACCGGGGCCCGGCAGAAGCCGCTCAACAACGCCCGCGTGGAATTGGAGACCCTCGACGAGGCGCTCAAGCTGCCGGCCGGGGTTTCACGGGGCGACTTCTTTGCCAGGCTCTGTCCGCCGCTCCCGGCCAACTTCGAGGTTCCGCAGGGCGAGCCGGAAGGGGTTCTCCGCGCCGATAGCCGCAACTTCCGAACCTACGCGCGGCAGAACTGGACCGCCGAGCAATGGCGTCTGCACCGCTGGGCGTATGCCCGGCTGACGGAACGGGTGGACGCCGAGATCGGCCGGGTGCTGGCCGCGTTGCGAGAGACCGGGCTGGAGAAGGACACGGTGGTCGTCTTCTGCTCCGACCACGGCGACATGGACTCGGCCCATCGCCTGGAACACAAGTCGGTGCTCTACGAGGAGGCGGTCCGCGTCCCGCTGCTGGTCGCCTGGAAGGGCGTCACCAAGGCCGGCCTGGTGGACCGAGAGCACCTGGTTTCCACCGGCCTGGACCTGATCCCCACGCTCTGCGATTTCGCCGGGATCCCCGCGCCGAAGGAGCTTTCCGGCCAAAGCGTGCGAGCGCTGGCCGAGGGGCGGACGCCCAAGTCGTGGCGCGGCTGCCTGGTCGTGGAGAGCGGCCGAAGCCGGCTCGTGCGGAGCGATCGCACCAAGTACATCGTCTACCAGTCGGGATCGCCACGCGAACAACTCATCGACCTCACGCAGGACCCCGGCGAGATGCAGAACGGGGCCTCGGACCCGGCCTGCGCCGAGGTGCTCAAGGAGCACCGCCGGCTGCTGAAGCAGTGGTACCGCGAGAACCATGAGACGTTGGGAGAGAAATATGTGGTGGAGTAGGGGACATGCGTGGTCGGGCGTTCTTGGCGTCGCCCTGGCGGCAACCCTGTCTTCAAGGTCGGACGTCCGTGCCGCGGACCGCCCTCCCAACGTCCTGATCCTCCTGGCCGACGACATGGGTTTCTCCGATGCCGGCTGTTACGGCGGACCGAGCTTGAGGCGGAGTATCGTCGCGCTGCCCGCGAATGAGCTGCCCCGGTCCGTCGGCGCGGCGTTTCCTCGGTGTGGCACAGCCGCCCTCGGCTGTGCTGGTGGATTCCGCACCGGCGTCCTCGTCTATCCCCGCGGAGTCCGGGAGGGCGAGGGTGGCTGTGCTGGCAGATTCCGCACAGCCGAGGGCGGCTGTGCCACAGGCGGGGGTTGGGTGGTCTGTCATTGCCGCTCGAACAGTGCCTTGCGAAGCTCCTCCTCGAAGGTAGCGCTGGCGTGGAGCACGGCCTGGAACTCCTCCTTGCCGAGCGAGTAGAGTTCCAGCTCTTCCTTGGCCACCACCGTGGCGTTGCGGGGCTCGCCGGTCAACAGGGCGGTCTCGCCGAAGAAGTCGCCCTTGACGAGGGTGGCGACCGTATGCCGGGCCGTGCCATCGTCGATCATCACGTCGACCGAGCCGCTCTTGATGATGTAGAACTTGTCGCCCGGATCGCCCTGGCGCACGATCACCGCGCCGGCCGGGTGCTTCTCCGGCTTCATCTGGTCGGCGACCTCGGTGAGGGTCCGCGGCGTGAGGCGGGAGAAGATCGGGCACTCCTTGAGGAATTCGCACACGACCGACGATTCCCGCACCAGCACGTTCGACTTGATCCGCCCCTGGACCATGGTCACGATCCGGTCGGCGACGTCGAGGATGCGGTTGTCGTGGGTGACCATGAGGATGGTGCAACGGCGCGTACGGGCAAGCTCCTGGAAGATGGTCACCACTTCGCGGCCCGATTTCTCGTCGAGCGCGGCGGTCGGCTCGTCGGCCAGAATGATCTGGGGCGCGTGGACGATCCCCCGCGCGATCGCGACCCGCTGCTTCTGCCCGCCCGACAGGGCCGAAGGCTTGTAGTGGATCCGGTGCCCCAATCCGAGCCGGGTCAGGGCCTCGGTGATCCGGCCCTTCATCTCCTCCTTGCTGAAGTCGAACAGCTCCAGGGCCATGCGGACGTTCTGGAACGCGGTGAGCGAGGCGAAGAGGTTGTGATGCTGGAAGATGAACCCGATCTTGCGGCGCAACACGATCAGTTCCTCCGGGCCCGCGCCGTGGAGCTTGTGGCCCAGCACGTCGACGTTTCCCTCCTGGACGGTGCGGAGGGTGCCGACGAGCGTCAGGAGCGTCGTCTTGCCGCCGCCGGACGGGCCCGTCATGATCACGATCTCGCCGGGCGCGACCTCCAGTTCGTTGTCGAAGAGGACCTGGTTCTTCAACGCCCCCTGGCCGAAGTGATGCTGAAGGCCGCGGATCGTGATGGCCGGCCGGCCGGCAAGGTCGCTCGGGGAGGCTGTCGCGGGACTTGGCATGGGAGGGCTCCTCATCAAAACAAATCGGCGGGATCGGCGGCCAGGACTTTTCTCATGGCCAGGCAGCCCGACACGAGACACATTCCCGCCGTCAGGACGAACACCGCGAAGGCCCGCTCGAAGTTGAGGAACATCAAGAGGGCGGTTGCGCGGGCCAGCACGGCATACAAGCCGAGGCTGATGAGCAGCCCCGGGATGAAGCTCAGGATCGAGAGAAACAACGCTTCCTGGAGCACGAACCCGATGAAGTAGCGGTTGCGGTAGCCCATGGCCTTGAGCGTGGCGAACTCGGGGATGTGGTCGTTGATGTCGGCGCTGATGACCTGGTAGCACACGACCACCCCGACCAGGAAGCCGATCACCAGGCCGAGGGTGAAGATATAGCCGATCGGCGTGCTCGATCCCCAGAATTCGACCTCGCGGTCGATGAACTCCTGCTTGGTGTAGACGCAAATATCATCGGGCAGACTCCCGGCAATCGCCCGGCGCACGTCTTCGAGCCCGGTCCCGTCGGCGATCTGCACCACACCCAGATCCACCTGGCTCAGCGGATCTCCGCCCGGAACGCGGCCTGGAAAGAACCTGGCGAAATTGGTGTCCGTGAGGATGAGATTGCCGTCGGTCAGGAAATCCGCGCCCAGCTCGAAGGTGCCCACGAGTCGCAAAGACCGGTCGCACAGTTCGATGTCCGGTTGATCGGCAATCGTCTTCGGAGGGGGCGGGACGCCGTAGCGGGGTTTTCCGCGGGAGTCGAACAGCGCGGTGTCGGGCTCCCGGAGTCCCGCGGCGCAGGCGACGACCTCCGGAATCGCGAGCACGGGATCGGAAGGATGAAAGGCGAGGAGGCGGATCGGGTGGAGCACCCGGTCGCGGACTCTCCACATCACCCCGTGAAACTGCATGTAGAACGGATACGCGCCGGCGACTCCGGGACAGGCCCGCGCCTGGTAGATCCGCTGCCGGTCGAACCGCTCGAAGGAGACCAGCCCCTTGTGGGCCTTGCTCGCCAGGATCAGATCGGCGTTGAGCTTGACCAGCACCTGGACCGTGCTGTCGAAGAGGGCGTTGCGGAATCCGAGTTCCGTGAACATCAGGACCACGGCGAACCCCACCCCCGCCACCGCCACCGCCAGGCGACGCCGGTTGTGCGTCAGATTGTGCCATGCCAGAGGCGTTCGAGGTCGAGAGAAAGGCATGGGAGCAGTGGTTAGTGGTTAGTGGTTAGTGGTCAGTGATCAGTGATCAGTGATCAGTGATCAGTGATTGGTCGTTCAAGTCCACATCTCCCGCGTAGCGGGCGGGCTTGCCCGCCGCGGGGACTCCTAAAACAAATCCGCCGGGGCCGCCTGTCGCAACTTGCGCAAGGCCACCAGCCCGGACGTGACGCACATGCCCATCGACAGTCCCAGCACGCCGAGCACGCGCGGCAGCGTCATCTCCACCGGAAGTCGCGTCTGCCAGGCCGTTGCGGCGTAGAGACCCAGCGAAATCACCAGCCCGGGAACGAACCCCAGCAGGGCGAGGATGACGGCCTGCTGGAGAACGACGTCCGAGAGAAAGCCGTCGGAGTAACCCATGGCCTTGAGCGTCGCATACTCGGGAAGGTGATTGGTCACGTCGCTCGACAGGATCTGATACACGATCACGCTTCCCACGACCAGGGCCACGATCACCCCCATCGTGAAGATCACCCCGATCGACATCTGCCACAGCCAGACCCAGCGTTCGTGCGCGACGGCCTCGGCCCGCGTGAAGACCGCGACGTCGTCGATGCCATGAGCCGCGAAGGACTCCTTCAGGCGCCGGGCTACCGTCTCGGGGCTGACGCCGGGCTGGAGGCATACCAGTCCGAGGCTGACGTGGTCCTTGGGCCACGTGGGGCTGACGCGGCGGAACCCCTCTTTGTTGAGCACGACCATCCCGTCGGCGTCGAACGTCGTTCCCAGCAAGAAGTGTCCGACGATGCGCATGCGGCGGTAGCCGAGTTCCGCGTCGGTGCCGACGTCGTCGTCGCCGAACTCCCTTCCGTTGCGCGGTCCGAACTCGCTCCGCGACGCGCGGTCGATCGCCAGGAACTCCGGCGCCGTAAGCAGGCCGGCCGTGCGTCGCAGCTCTTCGCCGGTGAACACGGGTTCGGAGGGATCGATGCCGAACATGATGATCAGCCGCGTCTTTCCCAGCGGCGACTGCCAGCGGTTGTAGCCGTAGAGGACCGAGTTCACTTCGCGCACCCCGGGCTGCGAAGCGGCCTGAGTCAGGCGGAGCCGCGGGAAGGGGCGGCACTGCGCCAACCGCTCGGTGTGCGAGGAGCGGAGGAGGATGTCGAACTGGAGGGCGTCGTACACCAGGGAGGCCGTCTGCTCGGCGGTGCCGCGGAAGCCGAGTTGCAGGAAGACCAGCACCACGGCGAACGTCACCCCGGCCACGGCCGTGGCGGTCCGCACCTTGTGATAGGCCAGGTTATGCCACGCCAGAGGCGTCTTCATGGGCTCGCCGGCCCGAACTGGACCTCGACCTGAAGATGGATGAAGTCGGCCGCGACCTTGCTCCCTTGCGCGTCGAGGTCCACCCGGACCTCGATCACGTGCCGGTCCGACTCGGCCAGCGGGTTGAGGCTCCGAAGCTCGGGCTGGGAGATGGTTTTGCCGACCCGGAAGACCGCGCCCTCCAGGCCGGTCTTGTCGTAGGGGGTGGGGAATGCCCTGCTGAGTATCTTCGCCTTCTGGCCCGGGCGGATCCGCTTCACGTCCCCCTCGTACACTTCGGCGAGCACGGCCATCCGGCTGCGGTCGGCCATTTGCAGGATGGGCATTGCCCCGAGGGCTTCTCCGGGCCGCACGAACAGCTTGAGCACGGTCCCGTCGCACGGGGCCCGAAGGACCGTCCGGTTCCATTGCTCCTGGGCCATCTCTTCGCGTTTCTTGAGCGACTCGATGGCGATCGCGCTGAGCACCTGTTTCTTCGCGGCGAGCGCGGCTTCGAGATCGGCCTCGGCGGCCGCCACGGCGAGCTTGCCCGCGGTGCGTCCCTTCTCCAAGTCGGCCTCCGACGCCTTGAGCTCCGCCTCGGCCTTGGCCGCGGCAAGGTCCTGCTCCTCGCGGTCCTGGGGCGTGACGATGTCGGTCGAGGCCAGTTGCCCGAGACGCCGCTGCGTGGCCCGGGCCAAGGCTAGGTTCCTACGCAGCACGTCGGTCTTGCTCTGCAAGACCTTCAGGTCCGACTCGTAGCCTTTGGCCTGATTCAGAGCCGCTCGGGCTGCCGCGATTCGGGCGTCGGCCACCTTCTCTTCAGCCTCGCGGCGCGTCTCCGCCTCGATCCGCTGGCTTCGGGCCGCCGCCAGTTCCAGTTCCCGGAATGTGCGGCTATCGAGATAGGCCAGGGGATCGTTCTTGTGGACTTCCGCGTTCTCCTCGACCGCCAGCGAGTCGAGCCGATCGCCGGGCAGACCGCTCAGGTCGATCACCTTGCCGGCAGGCTCAATCCGTCCCAGGGCCACCGGCCCGCGCGTCATGCCCTGGTCCTCGGAGCTCGTCCCTGCGCCGGATGCCGCCTCCGCGCCGGACGAGCCGACGGCGTCGTGGGCAGGCGGCAGCCGCCAACCCCGGACGAGCCACCCCAGGGCCGCGCATCCGAAGCTAAGGGCCACGAGTAGCAACAATCGCTTCATCACGGCGTCCGGCTCCTGCACGACGTGGAACATGCGACCCGCGGCCGCGGTTTCCTGCACAGTTCTCCATCATGTCCAGGGGGATTTACCCCGTCAATCTTACGTCGTATTCCCGGGCGAAGGAATCTCCGTACTTCCCATTTCTAGCGGAAAGGAGGCACGCGCCGAAGTTAAGGATCCTATAGGGCCTGCGGCCGGAACGTAGCCCAAATGTAGGGTGCATGCTCTGCACGCCGGGTGGCCCCGATAGCTTCTGCTATCGGGGTGCCGAAGGCACAAGAGGTTTGCTTCGACCCAACTTGCCGTGCCCGGGGATCTCAGCAAACCCTCTTGTCGCTGCGCGACACCGAAAGCAGAGCTTTCGGTGCCAGCCAGTGACTGCTCTTCCTAGACCACCGAAGCCTCCTAAGCTCGCCATTCTCCACTTTTCCCGTGGGTCGAGGCTGAACTGCCCTTTCCTCGGCTGGCGGATTTTGGTAGTAACCCCGCCCGAGTGTCGGCAAGCCGGCAATTCCGCCGGCAACGGGCTCATCGGGATTTCGACCCATGAAGCGCATCGTCCTGGGGATATCGGCGTTGGCGACGGTCCTGTCGCTCGGGATCTTTGCGATCGCCTGGGGCCAACGCGGCAGCGAGGAGCAGACCTCGAACGAGTCGTTCACCACGGCAGCCCCGAGCGGACAGCCACAGTTGCTGCCGTCCGACGCCCACGTGAACCCGCTCCGCTCGCCGAAACGCACGTTCCCGACCAACGGGATTCGCACGACGGCCGTGGCCCCTGACGACTCTCCGGTCCGGGCAACGTCGCAGTCCAATGCGACGTTGGCGTCGGACTCGGCCGTCTCGCGGTCGGGCGTGGAAGAGAAGCACCCGTCGCTTTCGTCGCCGACGGCCCCGGTCGATCCCTTCGGCTTGCGCACGCGGACGGACGACGCCGCCGGCCGCACGCAGGGGCTTACTCCGAGGGCCTCCGATCCGGCGGAGAAGACGGTCGCCGCCGCGCCGCCCAGCACGGACGTGACCGGGCCGACCGCGGCTGCCGGCCCAAGTCTACGGGCCGCAGCACCCTTGCGTCCCAGCCCGCTCCGCGACCAACTCGACACGTCGAACCCCATGGCTGCCGCTGCCGCCGCCAGTCCGACGGCCGTGAAGAAGGAAGACCCCACATCCTCCCAATTGCCATCGTCGCACGGAGATGGAAGCCTTCGGCCGTCCGCGACGGATCTGGTGAGTAAACCGTTCAAAGAGTCGATGCCGGCCGCTCCCTTTGCGGGCCGATCGAGTTCTCCTTCGCTCCCGGCCGCTTCGCCGACGACCGAACCGGCGCTCCTGCATCCCGGATCGGCGTCGATCAGTCCGGTCCCGCGTGCCGCCGGCGACGACGAGGGTCTCCGCAGGCCCGTGGCTGCCGAGCCGCGCGCCAGGACGCCGAACGCTGCGGAGGATTCACGGGCGGGGGAGGGGACCGGCAAGCCGGGTGCCAAGCAGATCGAGGGACCGCAGGCCCCGCAAGTGACCCTTCAGAAGACCGCCCCGCCGGAAATCCAGGTCGGCCGGCCCGCGACGTTCCAAATCAAGTTGAAGAACACCGGGCCCATCGCGGCCCGCAACGTCGAAATCCGCGACGTGGTTCCCAAGGGCACCCGGCTCATCTCGACATCGCCCCGGGCGAACCCGGGAGTGCAAGGGGAACTGGTGTGGCAACTCGGGACCCTCAAGCCCACCGACGAAGTCACGCTGGAAATCCAAGTGATGCCGGTCGACGAGGGCGAAATCGGCAGCGTGGCTACCGTCAGCTTCGCGGCCGACGTCTCCGCGCGGACGATCGCCACCAAGCCCCAACTGGTACTCAAAACGGTCGCCCCCAGCAAGGTGCTCATCGGAGAAGACGTGAACCTCTCCATCACGGTCACGAACACCGGGAGCGGCGTCGCCCACAAGGTGGTCCTCGACGAGCGGGTGCCGGCCGGCTTGCAGCACGCGGCCGGCCCGGAACTCGAATACGAAGTCGGCGACCTGAAGCCGAACGAGAGCCGGCAGCTCGATCTGAAACTCACCGCGGTCCAGCCGGGAGCGACGACCAACGTGCTGCTGGCCCGAGGCGACGTCAACGTGAAGGTCGAGGACCGTTGGACCGTCGAGGTCCTCGCCCCGCAGTTGGACCTCGCCACGGAAGGGCCGAAGCGGCGGTTCCTGGATCGGGAGGCGTCCTACGTCTTTTCCGTGTCGAATCCCGGGACAGCCCCGGCCCGGCAAGTCGAACTCGTCGCCCAGCTTCCTCCCGGTCTGAAGTATGTCCGGGCCAACAACTCAGGCCAGTATGACGACACGACCCGATCGGTCCGCTGGCTGCTGGAAGAACTGCCCGTCAAGGAAACCGGCACCGTCGAGTTGACCACCATGCCCGTCGACATCGGCGAGCAGACCCTGCGGCTCCGCGGCTCCGCGGAACGGGGACTGGCCGCGGAGAAGGACCATCCCGTGATTATCGACGGGATCGCGGCCGCCATGTTCCAGGTCGCCGATACGCACGATCCCGTCGAGGTCAACGGGGAGACGACCTACGAGATCCGAATCCTGAACCAGGGGTCGAAGGCGTCGACCAACGTGCAGATCTCCCTGGAACTGCCCGCCGACCTGCGGTTCGTGGCCGCCGAAGGCCCGACGCGCTTCACCGCCGGTGGATCCCGCGTCGTGTTCGAACCGCTGCCGCGGCTCGCCGCCAAAGCCGATACTACCTACCGCGTCCGCGTCCAAGGTCTCAAGCCTGGAGACCAGCGGGTCCGCGTCCAGATGCTGACCGACGAGATTCGGGCTCCGATCACGAAGGAGGAGAGCACTACCGTCTACTCCGACAACTGACGGACCGCTCGGTCAGCACCCCCTTCCGTTTGCTCGAAGAAAGCCCCCGTCCCCCGAGGGCTTTCTTCATGCGCAGCCTTGGCTCCGCCCACGAACGCATGCCAGAGGTCCTCGCGCACGTAGGCCGAGAGGAACACGCCGGGGCGGAGCCCGAAGAGCATTTGACGGTTGTACTCCGCGTGGAGATGGGCGTCGACCGCGGGTTGGGCCTCCGGCGTGAGGATGATCACCGACGGGGGCGGAGACTCGGCCGAGTCGCGGGACCACGCGGCCGGGTCCTGCCAGTAGCCGACGTGGTTCCGATCGAATCGCCGCAAATACCACGGCAGCGGCCAGACGTTCTCCGGCGCCACGACGTGGATCACCATGGTGTGGCCGTCCGGGGCGGCCTTGGCCAGCCGCTCCATCTGCTTCGCCAGGTTCAGCACGTCGGCGGACGTGTGGGCATAGACGTAGGGATTGCGTTGATCGGCGTAGAGCCGGAAGTTGAGCCAGTAAGTCTTCCAGCCCAGGTGCCCGACGCCCGCGATGAGCACCGCTCCGGCCAACAGTCGCAGCGGGAGCCGCCGCAGCCCTTGCAGGATGGCCCAGGCCCCGACGCCCGCCAGGAGGATCATGCCGTGGAGGAAGCTCAGCATGCACCAAGGGGTCTTGTAGGCGACGGCCGAGTAGAGGGCCAAGAGGATCAGGGTGTAGAAGGTCAGAAAACGGCCGAGGGCCGGATCGACGTCGACGGGCTGTTCGCTGAGTACCGGGTACTGAGTACTCGGTACTGAGTACTCAGTACTCAATCTCTTCCGGCGGAAAAGGGACACGACGCATCCCACGGCGGCCAGACCGACGATCAGGCCCTCGGTCCAAAAAAATCCCCGGGCGGGCCGGAAGGCCACGAGCAGGTGCAAGTATTCGTACCAGGGCGCGGCGTGGATCCCTCCTTCGCTTCCGCGGCGGAAATAGGTGGCGTAGGCGAGGATTGAGTCGAGCGGCCCGCGCCAATCCGCGCCGAACGAGGAGTAGAACGCCACCGCGACGAGGCAAGCCGCGGCCAGGCCGGCCAGCAGAGGCGCGGGGCGGAAATAGGGACGCAGGGTCCACGGCGTGCCGTCGCGCCACCGCGACCAGAGGAGCGTCAGCACGAGACCGGCAGCCATCGAGAAGGCGGCGAGCACCCAGGTTTCCTTGGTGGCGTGCATCAGCCCGAGCGACGCCCCGGCGGCCGCCGCCCAGCCATCGCGCCGCGTGCGCAAAAACTGCCATCCGCACCCGAGGGCGGCGAAGGTGAAGAAGACCAACAGCGTTTCCTGCACGTAGTAGCGGGCGTAGTAGACCATCGCGGGCGAGACCGCCGTGAGGAGGGCGGCCACGACGATCGGACCGCGGCCCAGCCCGCCGGCCGCCAGAAGCAGAAGGACGACAAGGCCGGCGCCGAACAGCACGGGAACGATCCGATAGTCGAACTCCGTGGTCTCGGCGAAGTCGGCGGCCCCGCTAAGCCAAAGCGACGGCCACGTGAGCCAGTAGAGGGTCGGCCCGTGGTGCTCGGTCGGATCGTAGCGGTAGCCGCCGGCCTCGGGCATCAGGCCGGCGAGCATGGCCGCCTTGACGGCCTGGTTGGCCTCGTCGCCGTGCATGGGGCGCTGGTCCAACCGGGGCAGCCGGATCGCAAGGGCGGCGGCGGTCAGGATCAGAATCGAGAGCGTGAGGAAGGGAAAGGGGCGTCGCATGGAGGTCCCACGAAGTGCCGAATGCCCTCACCCCCAGCCCCTCTCCCAAAACGGGCGAGGGGAGTTGTGCTGCCAAGTGCCCTCACCCCCAACCCCTCTCCCGTCGAACGGGAGAGGGGAGTTGCAGCGCGGGCCTCTGCCCGCCACCTCGAATCTCTAATCCCTAATCTCTAATCCCTAATCTCTAATCCCTAATCTCTAATCCCTAATCTCTAATCCCTTGTCCACTCACTTCGCCGGTTTGCCGAAGACCTCGACTTCGACGTAGTGGTTCATGTCGTTCGAAGTGTTTCCCTTGGAGTAAAGGCGGACATAGCGGCCCTTGACCGGCTCGCCCTTGGCGTTGCAGGCATCGAACAGCTTACCGCGGTAGTCGTCGATGTACTCCAGGTTCTTGCCGAGTCCGAGGCCGGAGGAGTTGTCGAAGTCGTTGTTAAAGACGGTCTTGACGTTCTCGATGAAGTCGGGGTCGTTGGCCACCTGGATGACGACGTCGTGGTACACGCGGCCCTCGGCGTGGTAGTGCCATACGACGAAGGCGTAGATCTCGGCCGGCGCGCCGAGGTCGATCTGGACCCACTGGGTGCCGGGTCCGAGTTCCACGAAGCTCCCGTCCGAGCCTTCCTTGTCGCCATCGGTGACGAGGTTCAATTCCCCGACGACCGGGGCCATGTCGCTGGAGGTGACCTTCTTACCCGCCGACAAGAGCTTGACGCCTTCAGGCGCGAGGAACGGGGCCCGAGGCTTCTCGCTGTATTTCTCCATGGTCGGCGACGCCTTGATGTTCTTGGGCGTGCCTTGGAAGAGCGGACGAGGGAGCTTGATGTCGACGGGGACGAGTTTCTGCTTCGCTTGCCCTGCGGCGGGGGCATCGGCCCCCATCACCGTGGACGACGCCACGAGCGTCAGCCCCATCGCGCCGGCCAGCAATGCCATCCCAAATTTCGAGCGGTTTTTCGTATTCATCGATTCGGTCCACTCCAGCAGTCTGGGCAGCCCCGAGGGCCGCGAATGGAAGAAACACCCACAGCCCCTACTATACCCATCCCGAGGCGCCGAACGCAAGCGGCCGAGGCACGCCGCATTCCCACGTCGCGCCCTGGATTTCTCCGCGCCGCCACGCTAACCTTCTTGGCGGAGGAGTGCCCTTGCCTGCCGAACCCGTGGACCTGTCGGTCGTCATTCCCGCGTACAACGAATCGCATCGGCTGCCGCCTTACCTGGCGTCGGTCCGGCGGCACCTGGACGCCGAACACCCCGGCCGCTATGAAGTCCTCGTGGTCGACGACGGGAGCACCGACGGCCTGGCCGCGGTGCTTGCGCAGGTGGGCGACGGCTGGTCGCCGCTTCGCTGGATCGTGCATTCGGAGAACCAGGGCAAAGGGGCGGCCGTGCGCACGGGCGTGCTGGCGGCCCGGGGGCGACTCGTGCTGTTCGCCGACGCCGACGGCGCCACGCCGATTGAGGAAGAGCAGCCGCTTGCCGAAGCGATCGCACGCGGGGCCGACGTGGCCATCGGATCGCGGCTGCTGGAGGCGCCCGGTGTGCAACGCTCGCGGGCATGGGCCCGCGGCCTGGCCGGACGACTCTTCGCCGCCGCGGCCCGCCGCGCGCTCGGGCTGCCGGTCCGCGATACCCAATGCGGCTTCAAGATGTTCCGCGCCGAGGCCGCCACCCGGCTCTTCTCGCTGGCCCGCGAGACTCGCTATCTCTTCGACCTCGAGATCCTGGCGTTGGCCGTGCGCCTCGGCTACAGCATTGTGGAAGTGCCCGTCCGGTGGCAGGAAGTCCCCGGCGGCCACCTCCACCTCGCCCGCGAACTGCCCAAAGTCGCCGGCGGCCTCTGGAGAATCCGCCGCAGGCTTCGCGGTCAAATCCCTTCCGATCGGCCCTGAGACGCCGCGATAGAATCGTCGCTCCCCTGGATGCGCCGTTCGTCGAGCTTCGCCATGACGAAGCGGACCAGGGCGTCCACGGTGAAGACACTTCGGAAATCCTTGACGTCCCGGCTCTGCTCCAGAAGATCGAGACACGCGTGCGGCAAGCGCTGCCGCAGTTCCGCCATTCCCAGGTCGGTGATCTTGCCGTCCTGGACGAACTGCTCGGGCGGCACGTCGCCTCTTCCTCCTCAACGGCAAGCGCCTCGACGACGATCCTCTGCACTTGACGGTACACATCCGCTTTGGAGTGCGGCGACTTGTCGCCGCTTTCCTTTGGTTGACAGCACGTTGCGACGATCCAAAGCGGCGACAAGTCGCACACACACACACACTGAGGTGGACCCCATTGTCAAGACCACGAACGGAGAGGAATAAGAGAGAGCAAGCGGCCCGGTTTGACTTGACCTCTGAAACGGAGACGCTCCTACGAACAGGGGCACGGTCTAAGGAGAAGACTATGAGCGCCGCGAACTCGTCATCCAGAACGCGATGGACGACCCATTCAGGCTCCCAACACTGGACGACTTCATCGGCGGGCTCGGCGGCGGACGTACCGAGACTGACCTCGACCGAGAGCTTGGGGATTGAACGATCATGAGCGACGACGGCCTTTCCCGTCCACTGGCCCTGTGCCCCCGGGACGCAGCTAGAGAGCTGAGCATTTCGGAGAAGACCCTGTTCAACCTCACACGGCCGCGTGGTCCGATCCCCGCGGCGAAGTTCGGCCGGTTGGTGCGCTACGACATCCGCGACTTGCTAGCGTTCCTCGACGCTCAGAAGGCCGCGACTGCGGACGGGTGAGAACGCGCCCGAGAGCCCGTTGGAAAGCAAAAATCATCACGCCGCTTGACGCATATCGCCGAAGTGATATAATCCTGGAACGGGAGGAAAACCGAAGATGAGTTTGACCGACCAACTGCGAAAGGCGATTCACGACAGCGGGCTCTCGCTCTACAGGATTGCCAAGGACACGGATACGCCCTACGCGGTAATCCACGGGTTCGCCAATTCGGATCGGAACGTCAAGCTGGAAACCGCAGACAGGTTGGCGGAGTTGTTCGGGATGAAGTTGACGGCTCCCAAGCGTCCCAAGACGCAATCGACGGTCGGCCGGAAGGCCCGGGAAAAGAAGGGGTGAGACCATGGCCAGCGTCTCTTGCGACAAGGCGGGTAGGCGAACCGTGCAGTTCGTCGGCAGCGACGGCAAGCGTCGCACGATTCGGCTGGGACAGGTCTCCAAGAAGGCGGCCGAAACCGTCAGGGGGCATGTCGAACAGCTCAGCAGCGTGAAGATCATCCCCGAGACGGTGATCCCCGATAAGACGGCCCGATGGGTAAGGGACCTGGAGCCGGCGTTGGCCAACAAGCTGGTCAAGGTGGGGCTGATTCAACGTCGGAAGGTGGCGACTCTTCAGGCATTCATCACCCAGTACATCGCCAGCCGGGTGGACGTGAAGCCGGCCACGCGGGAAATCTGGGGGCAGGGAGAGCACGGGCTTGTGGACTTCTTTGGGGCCGCCAAGCCGGTCAAGGACATCACGCCGGGCGCCGCCGAACAGTACAAGCTCCACCTGATCGGCAAGAAGCTGGCCTCCATGACGGTACGCAAGCGTTTGCAGTTCGCCAAGACGGTCTTTGGGTCGATGGTCAAGCATCGGCTGATCGACAGCAACCCCTTCGCCGAAGTCAGCATCCAGGCGACCATGGACCCCGACCGCCAGCGGTTCATCAGCCTGGCGGATACGAGGAGGCTCTTGGAGGTGTGCCCGGATTGGACGTGGCGTACCATCGTCGCCTTGTCGCGCTACGGGGGATTGCGATGCCCGAGCGAGGTTCTCAGCCTGCGCTTGCAGGACATCGACTGGGAGGCTGGCAAGATGCGAGTGACCTCCCCGAAGACTGAACACCACCCGGGCAAAGGGTCTCGCATGGTCCCCATCTTCCCGGAGTTGCTTCCGATCTTGCGGGAGGCTTTCGAGGCGGCCGCCGAGGGTGCCGTGTACGCCGTGGAACGCTACCGGGAAGCGTCGATGGGGGCCAACGGCTGGCGGAACTGCAATCTGAGAACGCAGTTTGAGCGGATCATCGAGCGGGCCGGCCTGACCCCGTGGCCCCGGTTATTCCACAACCTTCGGGCATCCCGGGAGACCGAACTGGCCGAGCGGTTCCCGATCCATGTGGTGACGGCCTGGCTGGGCAACACGCCCGATATCGCCCGCAAGCACTACCTCCAGACCACCGACGAGCACTTCGCCCGGGCCCTGGAGCCGGCATCTCCCCCCCCGTT
>CAYSGY010000036.1:0-22425 GCA_964430315.1 uncultured Planctomycetaceae bacterium | reverse complement strand
CCCCGTAGTGCTCGAAGCCCCAGTAGGTGCCCGTGCGTCCGAAGCCGGCCTGCACTTCGTCCATCACAAGGATCGCCCGGTGCCGGTCGCACCACGCCCGGAGCTTCTGGATGTACTCGGGCGGGGCGAAGCTGGCGTTGCCGCCTTGGTAGGTCTCGGTCATCACGCCGGCGACCATTTCCGGCCGGATGCCTTGCTGGTCAAGCGATTCGAGGAATAACTCGAACCGGGTGTCCGGGCAGCGGAAGCCGTCGGGGAACGGCACCTGCACGATGTTCGGATCCAGGTTCACGATCCATTGCTTCAGGGCGGGGATGCCGCCGGCCATTTGGGCCCCGAGCGTCCGGCCGTGAAAGGCGTTCTGGAACGTGACGAAGGTGATCTTCTCGCGTCCTCCGACCTTCAGGCCCCAGGTCCGCGCCAGCTTGAGGGCGCATTCGCACGCCTCGGCCCCGGTGGTGAGCAGAAAGACTTTTTGGAGTCCCTCGGGCGCGACCTTGGCGAGTTCCTCGACCGTGCGGGCGCGGATTTCCGAGGGGAAGCAGTAGTTGTGCGTCAGCCCGTGCCGGGTCTGGTCGACCATCGCCTGGACGATCTTCGGGTGGCTGTGGCCGGCGTTGGTCACCAGCACGCCGCTCGACCAGTCGAGCCACGTATTGCCCCAGCGGTCGGACACCTGAATCCCTTCGGCCCGGTCCCAGAGCACCAGCGGCTGGCCGCTCATGGAAATGGGCTCGTACTGCCGGAGCCGCTGGAGGATCGGGATCGACTCCGGTACGGGAATCTCGGTAACGATGTGTCGGTACTTGGTCTGAACCGTCGGGACTTTTCGCGGGACGAGTTCGAACTGGGCCATGGGCAGGGTTCTCTCCTACGTGCAAGAACGAAAAAACACTCCGAGCGCGACCGCCCCCGGTATTTCGGGGGAACGGTCGTGCCTGGAGTGCTCTGGATTGCCGGTAGTGCCGCTACGGATGCCGGCGAGCGTCGTGTTTTGGTCGGGGACTGGCCGGGCACGGCCCTGTCCCTTTGGGCAGGATTATACACCAGGACGCCGATCCGATACAATAGCCCCGCCGAAGTCCCGGTAAGCCCGCTCGGGGGAACCGCTCTTGCCCGTCGTAGGAGAAAGCAGTATCCTTCGGCGATGTCACCACCTAGAAGTGTGGTCCGGGCATCTGGCGGGCGAATCCACCAATGAGCAAGTAGGATATCCATGAGTTCCACGACCGATTCCCTGCGGGAACGCATCGCCAACCGAAGTGCCCAGGTGGGCGTCATCGGCTTGGGCTACGTCGGCCTGCCGCTGCTCCAGGCGTTTGTCAAGGCCGGGTTCCCGACGATCGGGTACGACATCGACCGGACGAAAGTCGACCAACTGCTGGCGGGCAAGAGCTATATCCGTCACGTCCCCTCGGAATGGATCGAGGGGTGGCTTGCCGAGAAGCGGTTCACGGCCACGGCCGACATGAAGCGTCTCTCCGAAGCGGACGCATTGATCATCTGCGTACCGACGCCGCTGAACGAGAGCCGCGATCCGGACATGACCTACATCGAATCGACGGCCCGGCACGTTGCCGCCGCGCTTCGTCCCGGCCAGTTGGTGGTCCTGGAGAGCACGACCTACCCGGGCACGACCCGGGACGTCGTGCTGCCCATCCTGGCCGCTTCCGGATTGACGGTCGGGCAAGACTACTTCCTCGCCTTCAGCCCGGAGCGAGAGGACCCGGGGAACCCGGACTTCACGGCCAGTGGCATTCCCAAGGTGGTCGGCGGAATGGACGCGGTCAGCGGCGAGTTGGCGGTGGGCTTGTACTCGTCGGCCGTGGTCCGCACGGTGCCGGTCCGCAGTTGCGAGGTGGCGGAAGCGTGCAAGATCCTGGAGAACACCTACCGCTGCGTGAACATCGCCATGGTCAACGAGCTCAAGGTGCTCTTCGACCGATTGGGCATCGACATCTGGGAGGTGATCGAGGCGGCCAAGACGAAGCCCTTCGGGTTCCAGCCGTTCTATCCCGGTCCGGGCCTGGGCGGGCACTGCATCCCCATCGACCCGTTCTACCTGACCTGGTTGGCCCGCAAGCACGAGATGCCGACGCGGTTCATCGAGCTGGCCGGCGAGATCAACACCAGCATGCCGCACTACGTGGTCAGCCGGCTTGCCGAGGCCCTGAACAACGTCGGCAAGCCGGTGCGGGGCAGCAAGATTGCGATCCTGGGCGTGGCTTACAAGAGAGACATCGACGATCCCCGCGAAAGCCCCTCGTTCAAGCTGATGGAGCTGCTGTTGGCCCGCGGGGCGGTCCTCAGCTACAACGATCCTTTCATTCCCGTGCTCCCCACGATGCGGCACTACGACGTGCCGCGATTGGCCAGCGAACCGCTGACGCCCGAGTATCTGTCGTCCCAGGACTGCGTGCTGATCGCCACCGACCACTCGTCCTACGACTGGGACTTCATCGCCCGGTACTCCCGCCTCCTAGTCGACACCCGCAACGCCACCCACGCGGTGGCGGGCAAGTACAAGCACATCACCAAGGCGTAGTGGTTCCGTTTGGGATCGGCGAGAAAATAACCGGCATCTGCGGCAGCTTGGGTGGCATGCCGTCACTCGGCGTAGCCGAGGGTCGGCATGGAGGCCCTCGTGGCGGCTTCCATGCTCACCCGACGCTTCGCGTCGTGAGAGCATGCCACCCAATCCCGACAGTGGTTCCCTGGCCGATCCTCACGCCCAGAACATTTCCACGATGGCCTGGGCGACGCTCTGCGGGTCGCTCGACACGGCCACGACGAGGAACAGGAGGATCATCAGCGCGGCGCTGACGAGTCCGACGGCGCGGACGTTGCGGGGCACCTCCACGTCGGCCAGGGCCGCGTCGAGGGCGAGTTCCAGGCGACGCCACCCCTGGTGGCTTTGCACCGGACCGCTGGAAACGAGGCTCACATTGCGCATCCTCGTCACGCAATCGAGGTGGAGCTGCACGCCGAGCGCGGGCAGCGAGAGGTTGTCGCCGGCCCAGCGGGCTTCGGCGTCGAGCTTCGCGGCCAGGTCGGCCAGGATCGGGCGGAGCTCTTCCGCCGCAATGTTGTAGATCACCAGGCGCGGACGGAAGAAAAGGACCAGGCAGACCGCCATCAGAACGTACAATCCGATCATCAGGATCCACACGTTGGCGCCGAACCGCAGCGACGCCACCGTCGGAAAGAAGAGTTCCATCGGCCCGACGATGAACATGCCCGCGGCGGCCAGGGCCAGGACGGCGAAATCGCGGGTGCCCGACACTAAGAACGGCCGCTTGGCGAGGTTGATCGCCCCAAGCAGAATGAGGTAGATCGCCACCGGGCCGACCGCAAGGAAGATCGCCAGCGGCTCCGCAAGAAAGAAGGGGAGCACCAGGCACAAGGCCACCAGCGCGACGCTGATCCCCAGGTTGAAGGCGTCGACGAGGAACCAGAGCGGCGAAAGCGCCAGGGCCAAGAGCGCGATCGAAAAGAGGATGTTCCAGAGATCCATGCCATTCTCTACGTCTTGGTTTCCGGCCCCGGCCCCTTCACGCCAGGCCCCTTGCCTGGAAACGCTTTGGGAGGCTTGCCGTTTCCTCGTCCAAGCTGGATGCGGCGGAGCTCGGCTTCGAGCCGTGCCTTCTCGATCCGGTAGTCGTCGCGGAGCCTTCCGTAGTAGTGCTTCGTGGCCCAGATGTCGACCACCCCCAACGCCCCCAGCCACATCAGCGCGAAGAGCACGGCCCCCCAGTAGAACACCCCGACCTTGGGCCAAATCGGAAGGATCCATACGCCGAGGGGGAGCGACAGGGCCACCAGCCCCAGCATCGAGCTGGTTTGCATGCGGCGGCGGAACTGCCGGCGATGATACTCCAGGGCCTTGGGGTCGAGACCGGCGGCCTGCTGGGACCGCCACGACCGAACGTGCCAGATCAGGAGTCCCACAGCGCCCGCCAGGGCAAAGCCCGAAAAGGGCAGCCAGAACAAAGGATTCACGGCGATCGCTTTCTCCCGACTCAGGGTCCCTAGGGGTGCGTCGTCACAAGCCATTGGCGAATCACCCAGCCTACTTTGGCCAGGCTCAGGGCGGAGCATCGCTCGGGCGTGTCGGCCCGGGTGTGCCAGGCCGGGTAGTCGAAGTCGATGATGTCGCAGGCCGGAATCCCCGCGATGTTGTGCAGCGCGAGGTGGTCGTCGCGGATCTCATACTTCTGCTTCCCGATGAACTCCCGGACGCCCAGCTTGCGGGCCGTCGCCCAAATCTCCTCGACCAGCGGGCGCGTGTCCGGCCACCACATGCTGTTCCGCTCCTGGTAGATCTGCAAGTCGGCGTCGCCGATCATGTCCAACAGCACTCCCCAGCGGTAGCGGTACGGCGGCGGCTCCTTGACATAGGTTGTGGAGAAGAACTCGGAGCCGAGGAAGTACGTGCCGTTCGGGTCGAAGATGTACTCCTCGCCGTCGAAGAAGACGAAATCAACGCCGTAGGCCGTCTTCAGGCCCGGCATGTCGTGTCCCAGGGCCATCAGCAGGGCGACGCCGCTGCCGCCGTCGTTGGCGCCCACGAAGACGCCGCGCGGGTCCACCCGATCCATCAGCGGATACGGCAGCGTGTCGTAGTGCGTGCAGAGCAGGATCCGCTCCTTGCTCTCCGGGTGCCACTCGACGATGAGGTTCGCCATCGCCACGTCAGGCCCCCCGAGGGGATCCTGAGCGCGGAATTGCTGCAAACGGACCTTCGCCCCGAGCTTCGTGAAGTGCTCGACGAGCAGTTTCTGCTGGGCCTCCATGCCGGGAGACCCACTGGGACGCCGGCCGAGCTTGCAGATCTCTTTCAGATACTCGTAGGCTTTGGCTCCGTCGAACGGGATCTGCTCCAAACGCAGTGAGGACCGGCCCGCTCCGTCGCTCCGGCCGTTGGAGGTAAGCAAGACGAGCACCCCAACCAGCCCGACCACGGCCGTCAGCCCTGCGGCCACCGCGGGAACCCAACGCCGTCTGACCTTTCCGGGAGATCCTCTGCTCATGCCGCTCTATTCTACCCTCGCCGGGGAGGATTGCCCAGACAGCCCGGACTGCCGGGCCGCCCCGTTCGGATCATCGCTACTTGCCGAGGACTTTGATTCGGAGATTGCGGTACTCATGGGCCCCGTTTTCGCCCTGGAGGCCGAGATAGCCCCGCTTCAGCGCGTCGACGGAGCGGGAGGTGGTGACCAACTCGCCGTTCAGGCGGACTTCAAGGGTCGGCCCGGCAATCTTGATGTCATACTCGTTCCACTCGCCGACGGGCTTGAGCGCCTTCTGCGCCAGTTCCACATTGAGATCATGCGCGGCGCCGAAGAGTTTCGCCATGCGGAGAGTGTTCTCGATCTGGACCTCGTACTTCCGGTTCGGCCAGTTCTCACCCTCCTTGACGGACCGCAAGAAGACGCCGCCGTCCTGGTTAGGCTTCATGAAACGGAATTCCAGGCGAAGGATGAAGTCGGCATACTCCTTGTCGCTTCGGAGCCAGCCCATACCGACGCGGTGCTTGAGGACGCCGTCCTCCACGAAGAACTTCGCGCCGTTCATAAGATGCCAGCCGGCGAGCGTCTTGCCGTCAAAGAGGCTGACGAAGCCTTCCTCCGTCTTCTCGGCGGCCCAAGAAGCCTTCGGTGCAAGCAGAAGGCACGACACGGCGATCGCTGCCACGACCTGGACGACACGACGGAAGTGGACCATGTTCTTCACCTCCCTCCAGTTGTTGACTCCGGGAATCATCGTACGGCGGATCAAGTTCCGAACGCTTCAATACTTCGCAACTCCTCGGCGCGGAACCGGGAATATTCTCGCCGTGGGACATGAGCCGGGTCAAGCACCCGTGCGTTTCTTCTCGTCGTGGGGCAGCGGCGGGCTAGAGGAACGACTTTGTGCACTGGGCACAAAGGGCGATCTCGGCCTGTCGGGCTTCGCGGTGCTGGCGGCGGACCTCGCGGTAGGGCTGGCTGTCGAATACGTCCCGGATGGTGGTCGAGGGGTCGAGGCGTCCGAGGAGGAACTGGCCGTCGTAATCGAGGCAGCAGAGGGCCACGTCGCCGCTGGCCAGGACCGTGAAGGTCCGCCAAAGGCGCGAGCAGGGTTTTCGGATCTTGCTCCGGCCCGCCGGCTGGCCCTCGCTGGCCCAGTTGTGGACCTTGCCGAACGAGAAGTCGTCGACCAGCTCGGCCAGGGCCTGCATCGTTGCCTCACGATCGGTCGTGCTGCAACAGGCCACGCCGATCTTCATCGACGAACGGAGTTCGTCGCGGATCGCCACGAGCTGCTTCACGTTGCCGACCACGCTCTCGAACTTGAGCGGCCGGCGGATGCTCTCGAACTCCTCGCGCGTGGCCCCGTCGAAGCTGACCTTGATCTCATCCAGGCCCGCCTCGATGAGCCGGCGTGCCCGGTCCGGCGTCAGGAGCGAGCCGTTCGAGAAGATCTTCACCTTGGCAATGCCCTTCTCCTTCGCGTAGCGGACCCGGTCCTCCAGGTGCTTGTCCAGGAGCGGCTCGCCGAAGTTGTGCAAATGAATCTCCCCGCAGCGGTTCGCCGCGCATTGGTCGACGATTTGGGTATAGAGGGCGTCGTCCATCTGCCGCACGGGCCGGGCCATCTGTTGGTGCGGGCAGATCACGCACCGGGCGTTGCAGGCATTGGTCGTCTCAACCCGCACCACCGCCGGGAACGGCCCTCGCACCACGTCGTACATCCGGCCAATACACCGGCAGACCACTTGCGACGAAAGGCTGTGAAGATTCTTCATGGCTTGGGGGTGGGAAGAGATTACGGATTAGGGATTAGAGATTAGGGACTAGGGACTAGAGATTAGAGATTAGGGATTAGAGATTAGGGATTAGAGACTGGGCCGCGCATCTCCGCGTAGCGGGCGGGCTTGCCCGCCGCTTGGCTGCGGTCGCACGCCGCGTCGAGGACCGGCTTGGGCCCGGCGCCACGATCGGTCGCAGTATCATTGCTTCCCATCCTTCCTGGCTTACGCAGTTTCTCTTGCTGCGGATGCCGGACGGGACTATCTTGTCGCGCTGGTGCTGGTTGTCCACGTGAAGCGGAGCGGGTCGTTCCGCGATGGCCGCGGTTTCCATTCCCTTGCCTGCGAGATGAGGCGATGATCGACGTCCATGCCGTTACCGAGTTGCACCAACTGACCGTTCGTCGCTGGCACGAAGGGGAGATCGACAACCCCTACGACGACTTTTTACACCTTGTGTGCGAGCAGCACCAGCGCAATTACCTGCTCTGGCACGAGGAAGATTCCGCCAGGAGCCCCGATGCTAGCGACGCTGTCATCGCCGGGGTCAAGCGGCGGATCGACAAGCTGAACCAGCAGCGGAACGACGGGATCGAACGGCTCGACGACTTCCTCGTCTGCAAGACCGAGGCATGGGGTATCCGGCCGCGTCCCCGGGCCAAACTCAACACCGAAACGCCCGGCAGCGTCATCGACCGGCTCTCGATCCTCGCGCTGCGGATCTACCACATGGAAGAGCAGGTAGCGCGTCCGGACGCCGACGCCGAGCACCACCGGCGGTGTGCCGACAAGCTGGCCATCCTCCACCAGCAGCTCGAGGACCTCTCGAAGTCGCTTGAGGAACTTCTGGCCGACATCGGCGCGGGGCGCAAGCGTCTGCGGGTCTACCGGCAGTTCAAGATGTACAACGACCCGACGACGAACCCCTGCCTCTACCGCGCCGTCCAGAAGCCCGCCGCTTGAGGCTCCCGCTTTGATCGAAGGGAAGTACGGGTTCCTCTTCTCTGTTCGCCTTCGTTCGCGATCGAGGATCAGAGCAGAGGAACCCGTACTGTCGCAGATCTCAGACGGTTCTGTTTCCCGGAATTCCCGGATGAACCTCTTTTGATCCGCAGGGGGTCGGCCCATAGAATGAAGCAGGGGCTGGCGCACGTCGTCGGCCGACCCTTGCGAAGTCCTTCCAAGAGAACCCGATTCTTCCGAAGAGGGCGCCATGCAGACCTGGAAACTGAGACTGCTCTACGACGGCGCATGCCCGGTGTGCTGCCGGACAGCCGACTGGCTGAAGCGGCGGAACCGACGGCTGCTGCTCACGTTTGAGGACATCTCCGATCCGCAGTTCGATCCCGGCCGCTACGGGCTGACGCGGGAAGAAGTCCACCGCGTCCTGCACGGCATTCTGCCCAACGGAAAGGTGGTGCGCGGCATGGCGGCGATCCGGCGGGCGGCCGGCGCCGTGGGCCTCGGGTGGCTGACCGCCCCGACCGCGCTGCCCGGCATGCGCTGGGCCACGGATCGCCTCTACCTGGCGCTGGCCCGCCGGCGATCAGCGGGGGCGGCCACGGCCCCTCGTGGCTGCACGCGCGGAGCATGCCGCCACGAGGGCCTGAACGGCTGACCGACCTCGCTCGCTGAGTCTTTCGAGACCGAGGGGACGGCATCTCGGAAAGACGCCGGCCGATGTGCACCGATCATAGCACCGCGAGCGCCGAATCGGTGGCGGCGTTGTCGTCGTCACTCTGGCCCTGCCGGAAGTCCTGGAAGTAGGCGGCCAACTGGCCCAGGGCCGCATCGCGCGACGCTGCCACGGAGGCGGGAGGCGCATTGTCGATGATGGTGCCCTCGGCCTGGCCGTCGCCCAATTCCGCGTCCGGCGTGCCCACAAGCGTCAGGTTCACGAAGAACGACTGATCCTCCGTCTCCTTGTCGATTTTCACCGTGATCGCGAACGTGGCCGTGGTCTGGCCGGGCTGGAACGTGAGCATCCCCTTCTTCGCCGAGTAATCTTCGCCCGCCTTCGCCGTGCCGTCTTGCGTCTGGTACTGGACCTGGATCTTCTGGTAGCTCGCGTTGGCCAGCGTCACCTCGAAGACCATCTTGGCCGTGCCCTTGGCGGGCTCGTTCACCCACGAGTCCGCGATGTTAATCACCGGCTTGGCATCGTCGTTCGTAATCGTGCCCAGCACCTGGGAGTTGGCCTTCTCGATGCCGGCGCCCTGGACCTTGGTGATCTTCACCGAGAAGGTCTCCTTGGCCTCATAGGTCGTGTCGCCGAGGATGGGGATCTGAATGACGCCTTCCGTTTGCCCGGCTGGAATGACGATCGACCCGGTGACTTCCTTGTTCTTCTTGAGGGGATCGCCGTAGTCGACCCCCGGGGTCGCGCCCTGCGTTCCGTCCGCCTTATTGGCCTTCCCCTTGACCGTGGTGTAGGACACGATCACGTCCTGGACGGCCGGCTCCGACAAGGTCACGGTGAAATCGGCAGTCGCGGCCGGTTCGCCCAAGAGTCCGTTGCCTTCATTGACCGGTTCGGTCGCGACCGTCGCCGTGGGCAGGGCCAGCGACGTGGCCTTGGTCTGCTTGCCGACCTTGACGGAGAGGAGAAGGCTGGTCGCGCCGGCAGGGGCCGTGGGAAGGTCGGTGATTTCGTACTGCCCGGACGCCTCGTTCCAGTAGACCGGGATCTGGTCGATGGCCTTCCCCATCTTCTTCGTCCCGTTCGCCCAGTACACCTCGATGTTGGTCACCGGCGTGGTGTGGGACTTGGCCTTCTGAACGGGGCCGGGGACGTCGACCTCCACGTCGACCTTGCCGTCGCCCCAGTCCGCCGTGACGACGACGTCAAAGGGCACGGTCGACGCGTCCCGGACCGTTCCGTTGAACTGGCCGGTCGGGAAGTCGGCGTGGATCTTGAACGTCTTCGTGTCGAACGTCCCTGTCATCTCATAGGCGCCGCCTTCGACCCCCGGGTCGATCACCGCAGGATTAAGCGTGAAACTGTCGGCGACTCCCACGCCCGCCAGGGCGCCGTTTGTGTCCGTCAGGCTTGCTGCATGGCCTTGCACCGTCCACGTGCCGCTCATGTTTCCCAGCGGCGACCGGGCGCTCCATTTGCCGTTGCCGGTGCCGCCGCTGGTGCCCTCCACGAGCGTGCCTTCCGTGTTGCTCGTGTAATGCATGGTGGCGTGGATGTCGGTCATGCTGCCGGAGTAGGATCCCCTCACCCAATCTTCGCTGAACGAACCCTTCACCGTGCCCGAGCCGACGAAGGTGACGTCTTTCCACTCGTTGGCGATCGTCGTGACCGAGAGCAGGGCCCGCTGCTCCAGCGGTTCCAAGAGCAGGGATCGCGACCTGCGCCGGCGCTGCGGCTTGGCCGATCGCTCTGCCTGGGGGCCGAGCGCGGGAAGGCGAGGGATCCACCGTGAGAGTCGGCGTACCTTCTCGGCGATGAACATGATGGCAAGCTCCTACAGGTTTTTTGTGGCCGGAGAGGCGAGGTGGCCCCCCTCCGATTGATGCAAACGCTTCCCCTGGGCAAACGCCCTCAGCCCAATGCCTTTCAGTCTCCCCGTGCCGATACCCCACGCGGCCGCTGCGCGTTGCGAAGAAAGGCGGGCCAATACTGCCATCATCAATGGGACTATCGACTGAGGCAATCACCCTGAGGAGGGGGCCTGCCTCAAAACGCGGCCAGGACGCTATCCGTGGCGGCGAGATCCTTGTCGTTTTTCCTCTGTGCAGACGGATCGAAGGAGGCGGCCAACTGGCCGAAGATCGCATCGCGGGAAGCCGCCACGGTCGTCGCCACTCCCCCGTCGTCGTCGAGGAGGGTTCCCTTGCCTTGGGCAGTGCCGATCGTCGCGTTGGTGGGAGAGGAGAGGTTCACGAAGAACCACTCGTCGTCTTCGCCGACCTTGTCGCCCATCACCGAGATCGTGAAGGTCTTGGTCGTTTGCCCGGCGGAGAAGGTGAGGAGCTTCGGCTTCGTGACGGCGGCATAGTCCTTGTCGGCCGCCGTGGCCGTGCCGTCCGCCGTCGCGTAGTACACGCTGACCTTCTGGTAGCTCGCGTTCGAGAGGGTGACCGTGAAGGTGAACTTGGTCGTTCCGCGGTTCCCCTCGTCCTGCGTCAGGTCCCCGACCGAGACCGTAGGAACGTCGTCGTCGTTGGCAATGGTGGCCATCGCCTGTTGGTTGGCCTTCTCGAGGCCGGCGTTCTGGACCTTGGTGATCTTCACCGAGAAGGTCTCGTCGGTCTCGAAGGTCGTGTCGCCGAGGATGGGAACGCGAATGGTCCCCTCGGTTTCCCCGGCCGGAATGACGACCGACCCGGCGACCTCCTTGTTCTTCCCGGCAAGATCGCCGTAGTCGACGCCCGGGGTGGCCCCCAAGGTCCCGGTCGCCTTGTCGGTCTTTCCCTTGACGGTGGAGTACCAGACCGTGACGTCCTGCTCGGACGCGTGGGGCAGCGTCACCGTGAAGACCGCCTCATTGGGTTGCGCCTCGCTGCCGTCGCCTTCTTGGACCGGCGTCTGGGGAGCGGCGATCGAGGCGGCGTAGGGCAGGGCGAAGACCTTCGTCTTCTTGTCGTACGTGGCGACGAACAGGAGGTGGGTGGCCCCGGCCGGGGCGTCGGGCAGGTCGCTCACCGTGTACGAACCGGAGGCCTCGTTCCAGTAGACGGGAATGGCGTCGGGCAAGGCGTTGCCGATCCTCTTGGAGTACGTGGTGCCCTTGGCCCAGTACATCTCGATATTCGTCACCGGGACGCTCCGGTCGGCGGTGGTCGTCGTGTGGGGCTTGCCCGTCACGTCGACGTCCACGTCGACCGAACCGTCGGCATTCCACGACGGCGTGACGCCGACCCCGAACGCGCTTCCCGCCGGCGAGAGCTTGCCGTGGTAAGTCAACACGTACTCCCCGCTGGTGAGAACCATATCGACGGAGAAGTCCGTGGTGTCGAAGGTCGCATCCGAGAGCGTGTAGGTGCCGTTGAAGATGTCCTTCTGGGTCGGCTGCGTGGGGATGGTCATGGAGGAACTGTCGATGACGACACTCCCGCTCAACACCCCGGCATGGTCGACGAGGTCGTCGGTCGCCCCGCCGATCTTCCACGAGCCGCCGAAATTGGGATTCTGGCCGGTGGCCCTATAGGTGCCGCCTCCCGAGAGGGTCGCGGTGTTGGTGAGTTCGCCGTTGTCGAAGCCGGTGTAGGTGAGGACGCCCTTGCTGAGCGTCGCTTTGCCGCTCAAATGAATATCGTAGCCGTATGTCTCGAAATCGGACACCACGGTTCCCGACGCCGTAAACCCGAACGCCTTGAAGGTCTCGTTGCCGATCCCCGTGACCGAGAGCAGGGCCCGCTGCTCCAAGGACTCCATGCGCAACGACCGAGGCCTGCCGGCGGGACTCTGGCTGCCGGAGCGTTTTGCAGGCGCGCGGCGAACCGAAAACCAGTGTGTGCGTCGAAGCCCCGCGTGGTCGTCTGCCATGAGATACTTCCCTTCGCACCAAGTGCATTCGAGACGGACCAATGGAGCACGTCTCACGGCCCCGACCCGGGCGAGAAACGATCGGCTTCGTGGGCGAGGCGACGAGATCGGCGAATACCGCCATCATGGACCGGGACGACAAGCAGGGCAACCACCTTGACGGGGGTATTGCCCCATAGCCCCCTCGACGGGCCGTTTGCGCAAGGTCCGAGGGCGAGCGGCTGCGGTCCGTTTTCACCAGCGAGGTAGTTTTTTGTCCTGTTGCCGGGACCCATCGCCACCGAAGCGGGTGGAGAGACCGAGGGAACCTCGCACGGCCTTCTTCCGGCGTCATGCCAGGGCTGCCAGGAGGCCTGTCACATAGTCGCCGATCTCGGCAAGGACCTGGTCGCGTGGGCGAACCGTCGCCTCGGCAATACGGCGGACGATCGCCGAGCCGACGATCAGCCCGTCGGCCACCGGGGCTAGGCGGCGCACGTGCTCGGGCCGGCTGATGCCGAACCCGATGCAGATCGGCAAGCTCGTTTGTCCGCGGAGCCAGGCCACGTTGTCGACGATTTCCGGCGGCAGCTCGGTCCGCTCGCCGGTGATTCCCGTGACCGACACATAGTAGATAAACCCGGTGGTCCGCTCGGCGATCCGCAGCGCCCGGTCGCGGGGCGTGGTTGGCGTGATGAGCTGGATCAGGCTCAAGTCTTCCCGCCCGCAGATGGCGGCCAGGCCGGCGGCCTCTTCGGCCGGCAAGTCGGGCACGATCAGCCCCGCCACGCCCGCCGCCTTCGCCTCCGCCACGTAGCCCTCCAGCCCGTGGCGATACACGATCGCATAGCTCACCATGGTCACGATTGGGGCCGGCAGCCCCGGCGTGACGCCGCGAAGCATCTCAAAAATGCCGGCCAGCCTCACGTGGCGGTCCAGGGCCCGGGTATACGAGGCCTGAATGACCGGCCCATCGGCGATCGGATCGCTGTACGGGATCCCCAGTTCGCACAGGCTGCTCCCCCGCGCCACCAACTCGCGGATCACCGCAGCGGTGAACTCCAGGTCGGGATCGCCCGCGGTCACAAACGGCATCAAGGCCTTGCGGCCGGTGGAGCGGAGTTGAGAGAAGACGATATCAATGGCAGACATGGAACGACTCGCTGGAGGTCGAAGAGTAGTGGTCGGAGATTGGAGGTCAGAGCCGGGCCGTATCGGCCCGGCGTCGGAACACCCGCATGGACGAACGAAAGGCAATGCCCGCAGGCGTATCCATGTTTCAAGCGGCCGTGCGTTTCTGCCCGAGGAGTCTGAGGCAAAGGTCGCGGATCTTGGCGAGTTCACGCAGGAACTCCCGCTGTGCCTGGTCTGCCGGGAGCGCATCGAAGAGGTCCGGCAACTGGACGCCATGGCTCATGATCTCGTCGGCCACTTTCACGCGCAGTTCCTTTCGCACGAAGAGGCAATTCTCCGCGTGGAAGAAGACCCGAAGCGTGTCGGCGGCACTTATCAGCCCGTTGGTGAGCGATTCGACGATCCCGAGATTCAGCAACGCGAATAGCGCCACTTGTTCCGATCGGCTTCTTCCAGAGCCACCCAGCACTGCCTTGAGCTCGATACGGTTCTTCATGTTAGAACCCCTCGCTGGAAAAGAACTTCACCCCGGCAACCTGCCCCGAGGCGTGTTCGAAGTAATGGACCGCAGGCACGGAACCGGAGGCATGCACATCCGCATAGAGATGTAACGGCATCAGCCCTTCCCCCCCCGACCTTCTTGAAGTGGAGCGAAGGATGCCGGGAGGCTTCGCGCAGAAGCGAGGATGCCTTGTCCGCGCGATCCCGAACGTCCTGCGGCGGGTTGCGATATTGCTGCCAGAACTGCTCCGTGGCGAGGTGCATCATAGGCTCCGCAACTGGCCGGCGGTCTTCGCCTCACTGGCTTCCCTCACGAGAAAATCCAGCTCACCTGATGCGGAATCCGCTTCGATCTGCCGGTCCCAGTTCTCCCAGTCCCGTTCGAGAAACCACCGCCGGAACTGAAGGTACTCCTGCTCGGGCAAGGCGCTGACCGCCATTTCGATGTCTTCGAGCTTATTCATGCGGCGTCTTCTGCCTCCCCTAGACCTTGATTCTCCCCTCCTGTCGATGCGTCCGGTGCAGCGGGGAATCCGGCGTTCTTCTCTCGATACCACTGAATGCCGTGGCCATGCCCGGTTGTGCCGGCATGTTGGATTGTGACGTCGCCCGTTAGCATCTACAACTGCTCCAGCAACTTGTCGTAGTCGGCGTGCGATCCAATCCAAAACCAAACAATCGTATCGCCGTACCGACTCCCGACTGCCCGATAGCTTATTCCGACTCGGGCCGAGTAGGTCGGCGGATCGTGGCATACCTGCTTGAAGCGGAGCCCCGGGTGGCCGGGGTTCTCGCGGAACGTCCGGTAGGCATCCTTTGCCTGACGCTGGACATGGCGAGGCAGGGCTGCGAACAGTCGCCGGAACTGCCCGGTCGTGTGGGAGTTCATAGCCGATCGGGATCTAATTCCTGGGTCAGACCCGCCCGATACTCCGCAAGAGCCTCCCTGGCAAGCCGCGACAATTTGTCCCCGGAAGCCGCGATGGCCTGGTCGAACTCGTCCTCCTTGTCCAACTCCGCCAGCAACCGGGCGGCCAAGAGGTCTTGTTCGGCCGGCGGCAACTTCGCAGCCTCGCTGAAAGCACGTTCCAGCAGCGTCGTCATGGGCATGTCTCCGGACTTCTCTATTGTACCATCCATCAAGCCCACCGGCAGCGCCATCAGCGATGCGCCTAGATCACCTCCCCTCGCAGCCTCGCCACTTCCGCGGCGTCTTTGTCGCCGCGGCCGGAGAGGCAGACCACGATGGCCTCGTCGGGCTTGCGCGTGCGGGCGACCTGGATCGCCTTGGCCACGGCGTGGGAGCTTTCCAGCGCGGGGAGGATGCCTTCGGTGCGGGCCAGGGTGTCGAACGCTTCGAGGGCCTCGACGTCGCTCGCCGACGTGTAGTCGACCCGCCCCGCCTCTTTCCAGTAGCTGTGCTCCGGACCGATGCCGGGGTAGTCGAGCCCTGCCGACACGGAATGGACGTCGGCGGTCTGCCCGTCGTCGTCCTGGAGCACGTAGGTGTGCATGCCATGGAGGACGCCCGGCCGGCCGAAGCCGATCGTTGCGGCGTGGTCGCCGAGCTTGCTGGACCGTCCGCCCGCCTCGACGCCCAAGAGACCCACGCCCGCGTCGTCAATGAACGGATAGAACATCCCGGCCGCGTTGCTCCCGCCGCCGACGCAAGCGACGACGAGATCGGGCAAGCGCCCCAACTGCTCCAGGCACTGACGGCGGGTCTCGCGGCCGATGATCGACTGGAAATCGCGGACGAGCCTCGGAAACGGATGCGGCCCCATCACCGACCCCAGGCAGTAGTGCGTCGACTGGACCGAGGTCATCCAGTCGCGGAAGGCCTCGTTGATGGCGTCGCGGAGCGTGCGGGAGCCGCTGGCGACGGGCCGCACTTCCGCGCCCAAGAGCCGCATGCTGAACACGTTGGGCTTCTGTCGCCGGACGTCTTCCTCGCCCATATAGACCACGCACTCGAAGCCGAAGCGGGCACAGGCCGTGGCCGTGGCGACGCCGTGCTGGCCCGCCCCCGTCTCGGCGATCACGCGGCGCTTGCCCATGCGGCGTGTCAGCAGCGCCTGCCCAAGCGTGTTGTTGATCTTGTGAGCCCCGGTGTGGTTCAGGTCTTCTCGCTTCAAGAAGATCCGGGCCCCGCCCGCCATCGCGCTGAGCCGCTCCGCGTGATACAACGGCGATGGCCGCCCCACGTAGTGCTGGTAGAGTCCGTCCAGTTCCGCCTGAAACCCAGGATCCGCGCGGGCCTCGTCGCAGGCCACGGAGAGTTCATCGAGCGCTCGAACCAGGGTTTCGGGGACGTATCTCCCCCCAAACGGACCATAACGCCCGGCAACGTCAGGTACTTGACTCGTCGCAGACATACGCACCTCGGGTGGGATCGTCTAGATACATAGTGGGCATTGCTCCAGTCGTACTTGCCGTTCCGGAGTAGGGATCGGGCCTTTGATTGTGGGTCGCCTGACGGGGCGGGTCAAGGGGAACGCTTCTGGAGTCCGGTGGCTCATTTGGCGCGGCCCGGACTGTGAGTTATTCAATAAGAGGAGCCCCTTGCCTTCCTATCGGTTCGCGTCGCGTCCAGTGGGCGGGTAGGACCCGCCCATGGGAAAGGGATCGTTGCCGCCATGCCGCATGTTGGAAGTGAGATCGACGCCAACTTCTACCGTTTGATCCATCGGATGATCGTCACTTCTCCAGGTGGCGAAAACGGGGATCGGCGATCGGAACCGCGGGCTCCCTACCGCGTCGCGCAGCGGGTAGCTCCATGGGACGGCACCCGGTTTCCCGACGAGTCGGAGTTCGTCCCGGTCCAGTGTCACGACCTGACGCGGGCCGGCTTCTCCTTCCTCGCCCCGGCCGAGCCGCCCTTCCGAACCCTGGTGGTCGAGTTCGGCACGGCTCCCGACGTGCTCTACTTGGCGGCCCAGGTGCTTCGGAGTGTGCCGGTCGTCTGCCATGCGTCGGGCGCGTGGATGCGGAAGCCCGGTCTGGACGACACCACCCTCCTGCCCGAAATGCACGGCGAGACGGGCCGACCGATGTTCCTGGTCGGATGCCGCCTCACGCGCCGGCTTCGGAAGTCGATCTGACGAGCAGGGGTCGCGTTTCTGGCCCCCGCGCCGCCCTGAACGGGACCCCGCCTCCGTCAGTGGCCGTCGCTTGGGGGGATCGCCCGCAGCGGTTTTCGTCGCCCTTGGTTCGCGCCCGCGACAAACAAGCGGACGCGCGATACAATGCGTCTCTTGCCCGCCCCACCCAAAGGAGAATCGCCATGCCGACTGTTCTCGTGGTGGACGATTCCGAGGTCGACCGTCGTCTCGTCGGTGGGATTCTGGAGATGCGCCCGGAGTACCGCATCGTCTACGCGGCCGACGGCGTGGAGGCCCTTGCGTCGGTGCGACAATCCCGGCCCGACCTGATCGTCACGGACCTGCGTATGCCGAAGATGGACGGACTGGAATTGGTGAGGAGCGTGCGTGCCGAGTGGCCGGCGGTGCCGGTCATTCTCGTGACGGGCCACGACAGCCAGTCGCTGGCCCTGGAGGCCCTCCGGCAGGGCGCCGCCGGATTCGTCCCCAAGTCCGAGGTCCCGACGATGCTGGCGGAGACCGTGGAGGACGTCTTGGCGTTGGCGCGGAGCGATCGCGCCTATGAGAAGTTGGTCACGTGTCTGAACCGGTCCGATTTCACGTTCTTCCTGGAACTGGAGAACGACCCTTCGCTGGTGAGACCCCTGGTGCAACTGGTGAAGCAGGCGGCCGGGTGCATCGGGCTGTGCGACTTCACGGGGCAGGTGCGCATCGGGGTGGCCCTCAAGGAAGCGCTCCTCAACGCCATGCTCCACGGCAACTTGGAACTCGGCCCGCAACACTCGCACGCCGGGCAGGCCATCGACCTCGGGCTTGTCGAGCAGCGCCGTCACCAGCCACCCTACCGGGACCGCCGGGTGTTTGTCGATGTGAAGATCTCGACCGAAGAGGCCCGCTTCACGATCCGCGACGAAGGGCCCGGTTTCGATGTGGCTTCGGTCTCCGCCCCAGGGGACAGCGTTTCCGCGACAGGCCAAGGCGGGCGCGGGCTCTCGCTCATGCGGGCTTTCATGGACGAAGTAGTTTTCAGCGAGGTCGGCAACAAGGTCACCATGTGCAAGCGTGGGTAACTCGTTTGTAGTTCACCACTTGCACTTCGGGCGGGTGCGTCGCCGCCAACGACCCGAACAGACGCCGGCCGCCCAGGGCCATCGGTTCGTTCCTACCAAGCCGTCCCGACGGTGGCCATCGCTCGGGGGTCTCTTGCGTTCTCTCTTCACCCCAGAGGGTGGCCGCCCTGTCGTTTCGGCCCGGACAACGGGGGCTCTTCTATCACACCCAGCTTGCTGTTTTCAGAAAAACGCCTATACTGCCCCGCATGGCTCATCCCGCGGGGCATGAGCCGCGAAGCAGTCTCCACTCCACGCAACCCCCCCATGGGGCCAGGCCTTGCGTTCGACGTGGAACTCGCGTCCGTCGAACCCGCCGCACAACCACTAGACAAAGGAGTTTTGGCCTTGGGTAAGAGATTGTATGTTGGGAACCTGGGATACAAGGTAACGAATTCCGAGCTGGAGACGCTCTTCGGCGCCTTTGGCACGGTCGACAGTGCCCAGGTGGTCCAGGACCGCGAGAGCGGCCGGAGCAAAGGTTTTGGATTTGTGGAGATGGGCACCGACCAGGAGGCCCAAGCCGCCATTCAAGGTCTGAACGGGAAGGACCATGAGGGCCGTCCCTTGACCGTCAATGAGGCCCGGCCGCGAGAGGAACGCGGCGGTGGGGGCGGACGCGGCGGCTACGGCGGGGGACGCGGCGGCTACGGCGGCGGGCGCGGCGGGCGCTACTAGGAGTTCGGGCTTGGCAGGCGGAATGCCCCTCCCCCGACCGGTTGTTCCAGGAGGGGCTTCCCGTTTCGCCTTCAGGGTCCCTCGGGGAGGGCGTCGAGAGTACGACGGTGCGCTGCAAGCTGGGCGAGCAGCGCGCCGCGTTCGTCAACGGGGAGACCCTGCGCGAGTCCCGCGTAGTACTCCATGCCGGCGATCAGGTTCTCTTTCGTCTCCCGGACGAACCCCGGCTGGAGCGTCGAGACGCCCACGCGATGCTTCTCCAACTGGCCCCGCAGGTACTCGAGGTAGAGTTCGATTTCGCGCGCGAACATGTGGGGCCGATCGGAGCGGGTCAGGAGCGACAGGCGGCCGTAGATGTGGCCGACCATCTCTTCGAGGGTCGCGGTGCGGCAGAAATTCACGATATTGGGGCCGCAGCAAACGGCGGGCGTGGCCGCCGGGTCGATGCCGTTTTTGCGCGTCACCCCGCCGCCCAGGTCGTGGCAGATGCACGATTTGGCGAGCACCTGTTCACGCATCGCGTCGCGTTGTTCGGCCGGCAGGTCCAGCCCCTCGATCTGCTCCAACTTGAGCTTCTGATACTGCCGCGACGCCGTGCAGATCGGCGTCTCGGTGAACTCCGTGTTGAAGAGCTTGACGTAGCCCTTGGGACAGGGGCTGCCGGGCCGGCCCTCGGCGATGCGTCGCTGCCGGGCCTCCTCGCTGGCCGAGTTGCGGAGGTTCCAGAACGGAAGGCCGAAGGGCGAGCTATCGCTCAAGATGACGTCGCCATCGCGGGCCTCGCACAGCTTGCCGACGTGTTCGTCGTCGAGGTTGGTGACTTCCGGCACGAGCAGGAAGGGGGTGGCCCAGCCGGTACCGTCGACACCGTAGTGCTCGCGCAGGAACCGGTCTTCGCCGGCGGTGCCGATCCCGCCCTGCACGGTAATGCGGACCTCGTGGGGCGACGGGCCCGGCGTCCGGCCGCGCTGGGCCAGTGCCTTGGCATAGGCGGCGTGCAGTTGGTCGATGAGTTCGGCCTTTTTCTCCATGAGTTCTTCGAGAATCGGCCCCAGCAGCAAGCCTTTCGTCGGAAAGGCATGCCCCCCGCAATTCAGGCCCGACTCGATCCGATACTCCGAGACCCAGAGCCCGCGTTTCGCTAGGAACCTGCCCTGGACGGCGGCCGAGTGGAAATCGCTGACTTTGAGCGTGATCTTCTTCTTGAGCAATCCGTTTTCGTCGGGCAGGAAGTCGTTCAGTTCGGCCGCGTAGCTGTAGAGGCGAGGATTCATCCCGGCCGAGAGCACCACCGACGCCCCGACCAGCGTGCTCAGGGCGAATCCACGAATGGCCGCCGACGCGTCGCTGTACCGGGGCGGCAGCTTCTCGCCGTTTCGGTAGGCGTCGCGGTCGCCCTTGGACATGATGTTGACATCGATGGTTCCCGGAACCGCCAGGGCGCGCAGCCGCTCCTGCCGTTGCCGGCGTTGGGCGGGGTCGTCCGTCGCGAGCATCTCGCGATACTCTCGCGACGCGGGGCCGTCGGGCAGCAACTCGAAATACCGCGTGATCTCGCTTCCCGGCTCGAACGGCGATGCCTGCAACGCGGCCACCTGCCGTCGCACCACGCGGTCGAGGAGGTTGAGGTAGGCCGTGATGCGGCGGGCCCTGGCGTCGTCGTCCTTCGCGGCAATCGGTTCGTAGGACTCGCCCTCCCTCGCACTGTGGAACTTCCGCATCTGCTCGATCAACTCGTCGTCGACCAGCGAAAGGGCACAGGAAATCCCGTACTTCGCGATGCGCAACGCGGCGTCGATCATAAAGCCGGTGCCCATCACGGGGATGTGGAAGGTGTGCGGGCTCCGGACGGATTGACTTGTCATCGATCACCGCCGCTAACAGGGTGGGAATCACTCTCGGCGCTGGCCGAGAACGCCGCCGATCGAAGCTGACCGACTCGTGGCAGCCTGGAAAGACGTGAACTGGTTATTCTAACTTGCTTTCCGTCAGATAGCGAGGGCACGATGCGCGAACGGGACGGACCGGGAGACACCCGTAAGACACCGAGTCACCCCTCGTTGGATCCAAGAGATTCACCCCTTCCGGGTAGTACGGTCTCGGCTAGGGCTCACCCCCCCTTTTTTGTGCGGGCATGAGATGCTAGCTGGCATTCCATTCCCGGGGCGGGGCGTTACAATGAGCGGTGTAGTGGCGAGACGCGAGCCCCAGTGCATTCCAGTGCTCTCGTTCCAAGTCACCCTGCGATTTGCCTTCCAGCGACCTCGCCGTAGGTCGTGGCGGTTCGGTTGCGGTTGATGGTCTCCCTCTACGGTGCAGCCGCATTCTTCCCTGCCGGAACGGGGCTTGGGGTGAAGACTTGACGGCTGGTGTACGTTTTCTACGTTCTTCGAGGAGTGGCGACATGCCGCAGGGTACGATCAAGAAAGTGATCGCAGACAAGGGTTTCGGATTCATCGAGGGGGAGCGGGGTGATCTGTTCTTCCACCACAGCGCCTTGGAGGGAGTGTCGATCGAAGCCCTCCGCATCGGTCAGGCCGTAACGTACGAGGAGGGTCGCGGCCCCAAGGGCCCACGCGCCGAGAACGTGCGGTTGGCGTAAGTCCGACGTCCGGTGGAAGGAGTCTCGCATGGCGAGTATTTATGTAGGGAATCTATCGCATTCGGCCACCGAGGACGACCTGCTCCAGGCATTCGCCCGGCACGGGACCGTGACCAAGGTGACCATCGTCAAGGACCGTGAGACAGGCCGCCCGAGGGGCTTCGCCTTCGTCGAGATGGCCGACGGAAAGGAAGCGGCCACCGCGATCAAGGAGTTGAACCTGGCCGAGATCGCCGGACGGTCGATCACCGTCAACGAGGCACGGCCCAAGACCGATCGGCCGCGCCGCGGTGGCGGCGGCGGCCGGTCCCGCTGGTAGTTCGAAGCGGTCGGTTCCCGCCGCAGCGTCCAGGGAGCTTCCGGCCGGTCCTTGCGGAGCGGCCGGGAGCTCCATCGTTTCCAGCCCGCCGGCAACGTCCGCAACGACGTTGCCCGGACGTCCACCACCGAGACCGACGCCCCAGCGCCGCCAATCGCCCGTGTGCCGGCCTCTGCGAGTCCCCGGCGATTACTCGATCTTGGCCCCGACGTTCAAAGTCACCTGGTACTCCTGGACTTTGCCGTCGCGGATCGCTCCGCGCAGTTCGACGACCTCGAACCAACTCAGGTTCTTCTCCGTCTGCGCGAGCTTGGCAACGGCATTGGCCGTCGCTTCAGCATAGGTATTCGGGGACGTGCCGACCACCTGCAGCTTCTTGAAGACGCTGTTCGCCATAAGAATTCTCCTCGGGTGAAATCGCATCAAACTTGTCGGTGGCGCCGGTTCGCCGGCGCGTGATTGGAGAGTCGCTCCCTGCCGGACTTGCCGGCTCGCGGTCCTGCCACACCCAGCGCTGGTCGTCCGACGGCGGCGGCCGGAATGGTCTCTCCTCCGGGGCCGGGGCCTGCCAGTCCAAGCCCTCCGGCAGCTTGATCGGGTCGGGCGTGAATCCCAACGGGAGGAACGCCAACGCGAGCCAGCCCAGCAAAACTCGGCCGGCACCAAGGGGGATGTTGTCGTCGCCGGTCGGCGGGTGCTTGGGGCCCATGAGGAT
>CAYSGY010000035.1:0-22443 GCA_964430315.1 uncultured Planctomycetaceae bacterium | reverse complement strand
CGTTCGCCCCAACGAGCAACACCCAAAACACCCTTTTCGCAACAGAAACGCATTATCTTTCGCCAACCGAGGAAGCGATCGGGCTTGGTGAGTTGACCACCGGCGGGGCCCATGTCGTCGTTCTGTTCAACGTCGGAGTGAACACGATCGAATACGGCCCCGATCGAGGAGACGGGACCATGGTGCTCCTTGGAGAAATCGGGCCAGGGGAGAGTTACCCGTTCAAGCTGGCAAACGGCGTCACCCTGATGGCCAGGGGCAAGGGTGCGTATTCGACCCTCTGGCCGGTCATCTTCGAGACCTGAAAGGAAACCATGCGAACCTTCAAGGATAATACCGGGCGAACCTGGACCGTTTCGATTTCAACCGAGACGATCAAGGACGTTCGGTCCATGTTGAATGTGGACCTCGTGGAGGCGGCCTTCCCGCCCGAAGGACTGCCGGAGTCCGAGAGGCGGTTGCCTCTCCTGGCTCGCTTGATCCAAGACCCGATCCTGTTGGTCGATGTGCTGTACGTCGTCTGCAAGGAGGAAGCGGATGCCCGCCAGGTCTCCGACAGGGATTTTGGGAAGGCCATGGGCGGAGCCGTGATCGTCCAGGGAAGGGCCGCCTTGATGGGCGAACTCGCGGATTTTTTCCCCGAGAGAGGCCCGACCATCGCGCGTCAGGGCGAAAAGCTGATCGGCGGCATTCGGGCGACGGCCAAGGCGTTGGAGGTGAAGGTTGCGGAGATGAGCGAGGACTTGATGGCCGAGGCGATGCTGGTGCTGGCGGCGAAGGAGGAACGCGAGCGGCTCGAAAAGCTCGGCTTACCGCCGGAGAAGTTTGGGATCTTTTGTACGAACTCGCCGGGGAAGTCGGAGTCGCCCCAGGACCCCTGACGTTGGCGGAACTGATCCGGATGGCGGAGGCCCGTCGCAAGGCGGAGTGGAGCCGGACATGCGAGATCCTGGCCATGCTCCACAACGTCAACCGGGCCAAGGGCCAGCCGGCCCGCAGTGCCAAGTATTTTCTTGACCAGATCCTCCGCCCCACAAAAAGACCCGCGGAGCCGCCCCCGCTCGACGACTTTTCGATCCTCGAAACCATCTTCTGCCAGGGCAAGCTCCCAAAGTCCCTGATCCCCAGCTCCTGACCACTGACCCCTGCCCCCCAACCCCTAGCCCCTAATCCATGGCTGCTTCTGACGTCCGAGCCGGCGGCGCCTACGTCGAGGTCTTCACCAAGGACATCAACCTGGTGAAGGGCCTCAACGCCATCTCCGGGAAGATGAGGGCTTTTGCCTCGGGCGTGGCAGCGATCGGGACGTCGATCGCGGGCATGGGCACCAAGATGCTGGGCTGGGGGGCCGCCATGCTCGCCCCGCTGGCCGCGGGCGTCAAGACATTCCTGGGACTCGGGGACTCGCTCTCCAAGATGTCCGACCGGACCGGGATCAGCGTCGAGGCCCTTTCCGAGCTGACCCACGCGGCCAAGCTCTCGGGGACGGATACCGAGACCTTTGAAAACGGCATCCGGAAGATGCAGAAAACGCTGGTTGACGCGGCAACCGGCAGTAAGGAATCCCAAGAGGCGATCCAGCGGCTAGGGCTCTCGATCGACCAACTGATGGCCCTGTCGCCCGACGAGCAGTTCTCCGCGATCGCGGAGGCCCTCGCCCGGGTGAAGGACCCGACGCAGCGGGCCGCCATGGCCATGGAGATCTTCGGCAAGAGCGGCACGAAACTCCTGCCCATGATCGCCGGCGGTGCCAAGGGGATCGAGGACCTCCGCAAGCGGGCCCGGGACCTGGGCTACACGATGAGTGGCGAAGACGCCGCAGCCGCGGTCGTGCTGCTGGATCTCTTCACGGATCTCTGGGGCCAGGTCAAGGTCCTGGCCTTCCAGGTCGGTGCCGCGTTGGCCCCGGCGCTGACGACGTTTGTCGGGCAGGCCACGGGCGTCGGAAAGTCGATGATCGACTGGATCAAGACGCACCGGGCCGCGGTTACGGGCTTTGCAATGTTGGCCGGATCTGTCTTATCCGCAGGCGCCGCAACGTGGGCACTTGGCAAAGGCATTGGTCTTGTCAGTCTGGCTATCCGCCCTGTTGCGATGCTGTTGAGCGGCTTCGCTTCCGTTGCCGGCTTCGCGGCAAGCGTTCTTGCCGGAGGCCTCGGGATCGCAGGACGCCTCGCCGGGGCCGGACTCGGCGCGGTCGGCCTGGCTGGCCGTGCCACGACCGCCGTGCTGGGAGGATTGGCCAGCGGGGTCGGCCTGGCCGCCGGCGCCCTGCGGATCGTTGCCAGCGGGGCCATTTCTGCGGTCACGGCCGCGTTTGATGTGGGCGCCCGGGCTGCGGTGCTCTTCGGCCAAGGCGTTGCCGCGGTCGTCCCCGTGGTCTACGGGGCCATGACCACCGTGGCCGCCGTGATCGACACCGCCATGCGGTCCACGGTGGCCGTCGTGCAAGGTGCCGTGACGGCGATCCCCGGGCTGATTCGCGCCATCCCCGCCGCACTGTCAGCGATCCCGGGGCTTCTGGCCACAGCGGGTGGCGCGGTCTATTCCGCCCTGGCCGCGGGTGCCTCGATGGCCGCCAATACGGCCGCGGCTGCCTGGAGGGGATTGCTGGCGATCCCTGGCCTGCTTTCTTCCGGATTCACCGCGTCGGCCGGGATCGTCTCGACGATCTGGGCGGCGGCGGCCGGCGTGGCCTCCACGGCCTGGTCGATCCTCACCAACCTGCCGACGATCCTCACCGCCGCCTACACCGCCTCGGCCGCGGCCGTCGGCGCCGCGTGGGCGGCCCTGCCAGGATTGATTGCCTCGGCCTGGTCGGTTTTCGTCGCGGCCCTGCCGGCGATCCTCACCGTCGCCGCGATCGCTGGGGCGGCCGTCCTGATCTACTATCTCGGTCGCAACGTGTGGCCGGTGGTCATTGACGCGGCCCGGAAGGCGTTCTCGGCCGTTGGGGACGCCGTAGCTGGGGTTTTCCACGGCGCAGTGTCGGCCATCCAAAGCGTCGGCCAAACGGTCGCTTCCGTTTTCGGCTCGGCAGTTGATTCCGTCAGGAACACCTTTTCGACGGTCTTCACCGGGATCTGGGACGGCGTCTCCAGCTTCTTCGGGGACTGTGCGGCCGGGTTCGAGAACGTCATGGCGGACGGGCAGCAAGCCTTCGGCGTGATTGCAGAGGCCCTTGCCCAGGGCGATATCTCCGCAGCCTTCGGCGTCGTGGTCGCGCTCTTGAAGCTTGAATGGGCCCGGCTGACCGGCTGGCTCACCGGAAAGTGGATCGCCTTCAAAGGGGTTTGGACGGAGACGGTCATCGGCTTCCAGTTGATCTGGAACGACGTGGTGGCCGCGATCAAGACGGCCTGGACCGAGATGATCGGGTTTCTTTCTAAGGCATGGACCGACTTCGCCAACAGCGGATGGACTGAATGGTGGGCCAATGCGCTCGCTCCGATTGTGGCGAAGGTGTCCGGGCAGAAGACTGAGGATGTGAAGCGGACGCTTACGGAGGATTTCGCGCGGAGTCGGGCAGCAGTCCCAGACACCAAGGCGGCTATCGACGCCGAGACCGCCCGACGCAAGGCGGAGATCGAGGCCCAGCGGAAGGAGTACGCGGAAGGTAAGGGGGGCGAGGCTTCGGCCGCTGCCGCGGCACGGGCCCGAGAGGACGCGGCCAACCAGGCCGCGGTGGAGGAAGCCCAGCGGCTCTACCAAGACACGCTCCAGGAGATCGAGCAGGAGCTCGCCCCGCCGCCATGGACCGATCTCGACGAAGCGGACTTTTTGGAATGGCTGAACACGGAGGGAACAGACCAGGCAGCGGCGGCACGTGGCGGCGGGATCGACCACACGAAGATCGAAGAGGCCAAGACGGCCGTCTCCGGGACGTTCAACCCATTCGCCGCCTTCGGCCTGGGTGGTGGAACCGCAGCCGAGCGCACCGCCAAGGCCACCGAACGGACTGCCGAGGCGGCGGAAGACACCCGGGATGAACTCCATGACCTCAATTCCCGATTGGAGTTTGCCTGATGCCCATAACCTGGGAAGAAACCCGCGACAGCCCGAAGCTCAAGGGGAAATCCCTCGAACGCCGCTATGCGGGCTGGGGCACCTCGAACAAATGGGATGCCCGTGCGGCCCTCTTGGCGACGGCACCTATGTTCGATGGTTATCTGGTCCGTCAGGACGCGGATATGGATCTGGAGCCCCTGGACGGCCATACCGAAATGTGGTCGGGAACCGTCACCTACGGGCCCCCAACCGAAAGCGAAGGCGGCAGCGGGCTGCCCCCGACCTTCAAGTTCTCGACCTCCGGCGGCAAGGCCAAGATGACCTGCAGCTACGAAGTCACTGGGGCCTACGGCGCCGCGGGGGAGACGGTGGCCAAGGACGACTACGGCGGCCTGATCGGGGCCAAGGAAGACGGATCGGTCGAGGGCGTCGAGGTCGAGACTCCCGGATTCTCCTGGCAGGAGACGTGGTATCCGCCGCTGGAGAACCTGACCTGGTCCTACGCCTTGAAAGTCCGGAACCTCTCGGCCTGCACGAACAAGCAGAAGTTCCGCGCGTTCGCCGCCGGCGAGGTCCTCTTTCTCTACTGCGAGGGCGGCAAGAAGGACAAGGAGACGGGCGAACTGACCTTCCACTTCGCCTCCAACCCGAACGTCAAGAACCTCTCGGTCGGCACGATCACCGGGATTCAAAAGAAGGGGTGGGAGTATCTGGAGGTGAAGTCGAGGCCGACGGTTCTTGAAGGGCCGCCACGGAGAACGGTTCTCCGGCCATACGCCGTCTACACCCATCGCGTCTTCAACGAGGGAAACTTCTCGTTACTCGGGATCGGATGAGCCATGGCAGTGACTTTTCCGAGAGTCAGCGCGGGCGATCCCTTGAGGATCACGGCCGAGACCTGGAACGCCCTGATGGGACTCGGCCAGCAACTCCGGGCCGGCGATGCGGGGACCCATCCGGCCGGAAACAACGGCGGCCAACTCCCGCCAGGCGTGGCCTGGATGTTCAACGACTCGGGGGAGGACCGCAACGAGTTCGAGATCCTCGGGATTGACGAGGTCTTGGTCAAGCCAGAAAACGGCCTGGCCGAGTTCCTCTATTCCACCCCGACGTTCGTTGGCAAGACGCCGTCCTGGTCCGAGGACAACCCGGACAATTGGACCCATCACGTCGGGCGATGGGCCGTGCTCTTGGAGCCGATCGCGTGCGGCAAGATCGGAAAAGTCCGCTGGCATGGCGTCGTCCCGGTCACGCTGGAAGTGATCACAGAATTCGATCAACGTGCAGAGATCCTCGACGGCGACGGCGACGCGACCAAGCTCCGTAGCGGCGCGCTCGGCTCGGCCCGGATCCTCTGGAAAGAGTCGGGCACCGGCGATAAGCGGGCCCTGGTGAGTTTTGGAGACGGCCCGATCGGTCGGGAACACGGGGTGCTTGACGAGGCGTTGGGAGAGGCGGGGGCCACGGTCTCCCGCTATTACTTCCACGGCGGCTGGAGGGACACCGAGCACGACGACTACGTCTATCCGCCGCCCGAAGCCTCCAGGGCCGCGATCCCCAGCGGTAAACGGGTTTGGTACGAGTGGTCGCACGCGGCCCGCCGCCTTGAAGTCCTTGGCCGGGAGTGCTGATCCATGGGCCTGGGCTTCGGCTTCTGCTGCTGCGGGTGCGTCTACTTCCTGGACGACTTTGAACGGCCCGACAGTACCGACCTCGCCACCGAACTGAGAAACAACTGGTCCGAGGAGGCCGGGGACTGGGAGATCGCCGACGGCAAGCTGACCGTTGCGGAGTCCGACGCCTACTGCAAGTGCGTGGTCGAGAACGACGCCAGCCAGGAGCGGTACCAGGCGTCGGTCAAGGTCCGGGCCGTCAACATTGGCGACCAGGTCCGGCTCTACTGCGACGATGGCCGGCGATGGTGCGAAGTCCAGATCGGCGAGAGCGCCGGTTACGGCAAGCAGCGCAGTCGCTTCCGGCTCTACGACGGGGAGACACTCAAAGGGACCGTCGACGTCCTCTACGATGACCTCCAGACCAACGAATTCATCCTCCGGTTCTGCTGCGATGGGACGAAGATCACCGCCACCCTGATCGGCCTTCTCCACGAGACCTACTCGCTCTCGATGCCGGGTACGGTGGAGTCGAGCCTCTGCGGGGTCGGGACGGGCATGATCGCCCCGGAAGGGACGCCGCCCACCTTCGACGATTTCACACTGAGCTACCATCGGCAGGACCGGCCTGAGGTGAGCCCCGCCTGCCCGACGTGTGAAGAGTCGTGCATCTATCTGTCGGACGAGTTCGTGACCGATGAGTTATCGCCGGCCGACTGGGAAATCGTCTCAGGGTATTGGTCTGTCGGCTCCGGCGCAGGCCTCGTGATGTGTGGGAATTACGTCGAGACCACATCTCCGGACGCCATGCTGGCCTCCAACGCAACCCTGCCCGACGAGGAAATCGCCTTCCGGGTGTGGGCGGACTTCTCGTTCGCGGCGGGCAATGGTGAGGCCAGACTCCTAGCCGACTACCAGGACGAGGACAACCACGTCTACATTGCGGCCATCAAACAAGAGTCCACCAGCCCCGCAGAGGGCGACGGGGTTCGGTTCGAGGTCCACGTTGTCTCCGGGGGCACGGACACCACGGTCTATTCCTCGGGCCTCGGCTACAACGCCTCGGGGCGGCTGGCTTTCTGTTTCGATGCCGGGGTCATGCAGGCGTTTGCCTACTCCTTCCTCCCGGCGGGAGGAAGCGTCAAGGTCTACCTGGCCGACATTCCGTATCAGCCGGCAACCTCAGAGGTAAGACTCTGGGCCGATCCCGATCCCGGCGACCCGTATTACTACTACGAGTCGGGAACGATCCGGTTCTGTTGGGTCCGTGCGGATCGGGCCAGAAACACGGCCGATGAGTGCACCGATTGGGCCGGCTGCGGCTCCGGCTGCAACACCTGCGCGGGTGGGACCTGGCGGCACAAGATCACCGTCCGTCTGGCCGGGATCGGCAATGCCCAGTGCGAGGACTGCCAGTCGCCGTGGACCGTTGAGCTGTCGGATTACTACGGGCCGAACGGGGGTTGGACGTGCACGTGGCGTGCAGCGGTCAAGAACCCGTGCGGCTCGACGCTCACGGACTACCTGGTCTATTGCAGCGTTGGATCCATTGGCAACGGCCTCTACGAGATCGGCGTCGAGGTCTACAACCCGCTGGGCGGCCTTGTCGCCTTCTGGCGCAAGGAGATCGTCGCCGACAGTCTGGATTGCACCGACCTGGCCGGCGAGCTCCTCGCGGACCGCGAGGGGCTGGAATCCGATCCGTACTGCGACTGGTCCGCGGCGACCTGCGAAATCGTTGGAGTGAGTAACTGATATGCGACATGACCTGACCCAAAAGGATGCAACCCACTACCGCTGCTCGCGTTGCGGGAGGACCTTCGAGGTCCGTGGCGGGGCGGTCGCGAAGCTCCAGGCCCTGGACGATTGCGGCCGGGTACGTGAGCGACCTCCGCGCCGGATCGACCCCGAGTCCGCCACCCTGCCGGCGATCACCAGCGACGTCGGATCGGTCGCGACACCGCCCCTGCTACGAACAGCACCGGAGGCTCCGCCCATGGTTCATTGCGTGCATCGCGGCGACGTTGTTCGTCTTGCCCAATGCCCGACGTGCAAGGATCCGGGGCGCCGGCTGAAGGTGTTCCGCTGTGCGTTGCACGGTGAGTGCGTCGCCAGGCAGTTCAGGTTGAATGACACGACGTACCGATCGTGCGCGTCCTGCAAGGAAGCAACGGGCGAACCGGCCGAAGGGCCGGCCGCCGTTGAGCAAGGGCTCATCAAGCCCGATCCAGAAGGAAATCCCATCACAGGTGAAATCGTGGAAAACAAACGCGACCTCAGTCCCCAGGGCATGGCAGCCCTGCTCCCCGAGTCCGGGCACGTCCTGTTGGACGGTTCCATGGGACTGCCGTTCGTCATCGACCTCGCGGCGTTGCGCCCGGGCGTCGCGTTCGTGGTGTTCTCTCGCGACGCGGCGACGCCGTCCCTCCAACCTCCGAACGTGCGGTGGTACACCGGCGACCTGGAGACGCTCTGCCGAACGTCGAAGGCCGTGTACGTGGCCATGCTGCTCATGGCCCCCCGCCAAGGTACGCCGGCGGTGCTGTCGGCGGTGTCGCCAGGCGGCGTGGTCCGATTCATCGAGCCGGCGTCTGCGGTGCCCGGGTGGCGAATCGTCCCCGGTAACGGAATCACGAGGGACGCTCGCGAGCCGCTTCCCGTCCGGGGGAAGGTGCGTGTCGGGTTTTTCACACCGCACCTGCTCTGCGGCGGCGCCGAGCGGTGGGTATCCACGCTGGTCCGCGGGCTCCCGAGTGGCAGCCTGGAAGTCGTCGGGGTGGCCGTTCTGAACGAGAAGGCGGACCATTTTGGACCGATCATCGAGTCCGTCCGCAGGGAGTGCCCCGTGACGTTCGGCGCGAAGGCGTCGCATGACCTGGCCAAGCGTTGTGACGTGATCATTGCCTGGGGGCAGTTCGACACGTCGGCCCTGTTCGACTTCCGCGGCCGGTCGATCTTCTGCGCGAAGGGGCATTGCATCTGGTCGGAGCAGTTCTGCCGGAAGTGCGGCCCCTACGTCACGAACCACGTCGCGTGCTCCAGGGACGCCGCCCGATCCTATCCGCCAGAGTACCGGGTCGACGTGCTCTACAACGGAATGGACGTGGAGCGATGCCAGGCTGGGAGGTCTCGCGAGGAAGTACGGGCGGCGTGGGGCGTGAAGCCGGACGAGGTCCTGGTGGCTCACGTGGGCCGGCTCGGCACCGAGAAGAACCCGCTGGCGGCCGTCCGCGCTGTGCAGGCCCTTGGGCCCGGGTTTCGTGCGGCCCTCGTCGGCAGCGGGCCACGGGCTGAGCAGTACCGTGCGGATGCGCGGCGGGCCCTCCCCGATGTGATCTGCGTTGACCCGGTGGACGCAGTCGGCGAGGTCTACCGGGCGGTGGACTGCGTCGTCATGGCCAGTGAGTACGAGGGGTTCTGCCTCGTGGTGGCTGAGGCGGCGTTCTGCGGGACGCCGCTCGTATGCACGAGGGTCGGCGTGGTGGAGACAGAAAGCGAGTATGGGGAGATGTTCGTGAAGATCCCCCAGGCCGCAACGCCGGCAGAACTGGCGGACGCCGTGCGTGAGGCGATCTCACCGCAAAACGCGGAGCGGGTTGCGCGAGCCAAAGCCGTGGCATCCCGGGAGTTCACCGGCGAGGCGATGTGCGAGCGGTGGCGTCGCTACATCCTGGGGCTTGTCCGCAGGGAGCCGAAGATCGTGGCCGTGGTCCCGACGCGAGTCCACCCGCCGGAGCTTGACGATCTGCTCGGGGTGCTGAAGCACGACGGCATCGAGACGATCCTCCTGGATAGCAAGGACTTCGACCACCGGCTCTACCGGATGTGGAACCACGGCATCCAGGAAGCGAGGGCTCGCGGGGCTACGCACGTCGCGGTGCTGAACGACGACATCAAGATTCTGCCAGGCACCCTCCGGACCATGGCAGACGCACTCGACGCCAACCCGTCCGTTACGGTGGTCTACCCCGACTCTGAGGCCCCATGGGAGTTACCAAAGGACATCAAGTTGACGCCGACAACGGGTATCTGGACGGCCGGCGGCATGTGCGGTTTCTGCTTCATGTTCCGGGCCGGCGACGACGTCCCCCTGTTCGACGAGAGTTACTTCATCTTCTGCGCGGACAACGTCTGGGAGGCGGAGGTCCGTGCGAGGGGCGGCGTCGTTGCGCGAGTGGCCGGCTTGCCGATCCGTCATGATGCAGGCACCACGACGCAGGCCGTGCTTGGGACGCTCGGGGAGCGGATCGCTGCAGACCATGCGAGGTTCGCACTGCGGCAGCGCGGGAAGGCCGATCCCGCAAAATGGCTCAGGTATTGAGTGTCGGCGACGGGTGGGGGGGCGCTCGGCGGATTCCCTGGCCACCAAGTGCCCGACGCGCCGTTCTCCTGGGAGAACCGGCGGTAGCCCGACCACGATAGAGCAGACGCTGGCTTCGATCCAGACATACGACCACCTGGACAGACAGCCGGCCGAGCGGGCCCCGCCTACGCTCTACGATCCGCCGGGGCTGGGCCTCCAGCAATTCACAACGAATCTGTACGTCAGTTCCACCAAGGCGTCACGGCGACGCGGAAGCCGAGATCGTAGGTGTGATACCGCGGGGGGCCTGAGCTACGATTGGCTGAACGAGCGTACCACGGACCTAAGGCGAACGAGCCGCCACGGACGACTCGCTCATCTCCGCGATTGGGGCCCTGAGGATCCTTGGAAGGCAAATCGTCGCCGTTGGCCTGATACCAGTCGGCACACCATTCCGAGGCATTCCCGTGCATGTCGTGGAGGCCGAAACCGTTGGGCGGGAAGATCCCGGTGGGCGACGTGAAGCGGAAAGCATCGCGAGGCTCCGGCGACGGGGACGTCCGCCCGTCAACCATGTTGCAGACGTTCGCTGCCGCCCTCAACGAGTGCCCGTCTTCTCCCGTCGAGAAGCGAGTGCGGCTGCCGGCACGGCAGGCGTACTCCCACTCCGCTTCCGTCGGCAGCCGGTACTCGCGTTTCTCGATCCGGTTTAGCCACTCAAGGAACGCTTGGGCGTCGCTCCAACTGACCTGGACCACCGGATGGTTGTCTTCCTGGGGGAAGCCCGGGTCACTCCATGTGAGACGCGCCTTGCCCGCGGAAAGGTCAGGGAAGCTGTCTTGGCTCTTCTTGTACTCGTCGCTCCTCTCGGCATCGGTCACGTAGCCTGTCGCCTCCACAAAGCGACGGAACTGCCCTGCGGTCACCTCGTGCACGGCCAGATAGAACGGTCGGGTGATGACGACGCGGTGTGGTCTCTCGTCGCCTTGCAGATCGTCGCCGGGGTCCGCCGATCCCATAAGAAAGGCCCCGGGAGGGATGAGGACGAATCTCATTCCAAGGCTGTTGGTCCGTTCCGCTTCCTGGGGCAGGACCATCGGCGGCTCGAACGCCGTCAGACTTCCTCCCCACGCGGCGAACCAACGCGTGTCGTGGCGTCGGCCGCGAAGAACAACCGCAACCAGCAGACCAAGGGCAATCATGAGGATCGCCATGCGCCAACGGCCACGCAAGGATGGACGGGCCGTCCCTCTTTCCCACGGGCGGAGATTCCCGGCGGGAACCTCCTCGGTCTCCGGCAGCCTTGCATTAGGCAACCAGTCGGACGACCCGGAGGGCGAGGCGTCCGGAGCCGCCCTCGACGCCAACCCGCTCAGCCTTCTGGTTCCCGTCGGCATGGTGGATCTCCGACGCTTCGTCGGACAGAGCCCGGATCGCGGGAAGTCGGGCTAGAACTCGGCCACCCCGGCACCTCCAACCGTTATACACGGGATGCTGGCGGATTCCAAGTTGCGGGGGCCGGTATCCATGATAGGGTCTCTTCCCGCCCTGGGCACTCTGGTGCCGCGAATGGTCTCAGAGAACCTGATCCACCGTAGGTTGGACGCTCGCGAAGAGCAGAGCCCCGCGGCCTGCACCGGGAAACCGGCCAGGCGCGGGGCAAATCACCTCGCGCAAGTTGTCTTTGGGCGGAAAGTCAGATCCTGTCGACCACGACCCGCTTGCCCGCCTTGCGGTCCGTGTACTGCTGCTCGATCCAGGCGTAGGTCGCCGCCAGCCCCTGGCGCAGCGGAGTGCTCGGCTCCCAGTGGAGAATGCTCTGGATCATCGTGTTGTCGCTATTGCGCCCGCCCACTCCCTTGGGAGCGTCGGGATTGTAACTCCGCTGAAGCTTGACGCCGCCGATCTCCTCCACCAGGTCCACCAACTGGTTGATCGAGACCAGTTCACTGGACCCAAGGTTGATCGGCGTGGCCACGAGCGACTCGCAGTGGGTGATCGTGTCGATTCCTCGGGTGCAGTCGTCGATGTACATGAAACTCCGGGTCCGCGTGCCGTCGCCCCAGATTTCGATGCCCCCGGTCTTCTTGTCCTTGGCCTCGATCACCTTGCGGCAGATGGCCGCCGGGGCCTTTTCCCGGCCGCCGTCCCAGGTGCCGTGAGGGCCGTACACATTATGGAAGCGGGCGATGAAGGTCTTCAGGCCCCGCTCGGCCCAGTACTCCTGACAGAACATCTCCGAGATCAGTTTCTCCCAGCCATAGCCGCGTTCGGCCATCGCGGGGTAGGCGTCCGTCTCCTTCAATGCCCGGACCTTGGGGTCCTTCTGTAAGTCCGTGTTGTAGACGCAAGCCGACGACGAGTAGAAGTAGCGCTGGGCGCCGGCGCGGTATGCGGCCTCGATCATGTGCGTGTTGATGAGCACGCTCCGCAGGCACTCGATCCGGAACCGTTCGATGAACCCCATGCCTCCCATGTCCGCCGCCAGGTTGTAGACCTCGATCGCCCCCTCGCACACCCGCCGGCAGTTCTCCTCCTTGCTCACGTCCAGGCACAAGCACTCGACGCCCGGCACGCGCTGATACCAGTCGACCAGCGGCTTCTTGTCCACCGCGCGAATCCGAGTAAACCCTCGCTCGCGGAAATACCGCGCCAGCGACCCTCCGATGAACCCACCGGCGCCCGCGATGACAATCTGATCGTCGTTGTGCGGTTTGCTCTTGCTCGTCTCTTGCATAGCTGGTGGTCTCCTGGACTACGAAGGTTGGCGAGTGTTCATCCGACCTTATCTCAAGCCACAGCGACTTACTCGCTGCAGATGCTCGATACGATCTCCGGACCGGCGTGTGACCCCGTTCCAATGCACCACAGCCGACTGGATGTGCGTACGAGCAGACGTCCGTTGACTGGGGCAAAGCTGGCAAGTGTCTGCTCCCGAAGTTGGTTCTCGGCGAGTCTGCGGAACTCGCGGTCCGCAGCCACAACGGTAGTCACGCCGGCTGCATTGCAGAAGTAGACCAGATCACCAACCGCGATTGGGGATGCGTAGTATTCGCCTTTCAAACGTGTACGCCATAGCTGCTCTCCCGTTTCAGCGTCTAGACAAGTTGCGATGCCCTCGTCTGTAACAAACAATAACAAGCCATTGAGCGCAAGCGGGGACGCGCAATTGGGCCCTCGTGCCTTCGTTCTCCATACAACAGGATCTTCGCGACCATCGAGTTTCGTCAAAGCCAGTGCGACCGTCTCGCGGGTGCCAGCACAGAACACGTGAGTCTTGTCAACCGTTGGGCTTGCAACCATGTCACCGCCTCCTGCCCCTATCGGATGGCACCAGCGCATCTGCCCACCCTGAAGATCGTACCCAGCAAGGCCACCAGGCCCCCATACCAACAGCGTTGCCTTCCCGTCAAGCACTCTGATCAGCGGCGTGCGGCTCTGGCCCCAGAAGGGCATCTCTCCTACGCCGACCATCATGTCAGCCTGCCACAGAAGCTCGCCGTTCTCGCAGGACAGAGCGTATATCCGGGGTGCTTCCGGCATCGCGTTGACCAAGACCAGAATGTCGCCGAGAACCACGGGCGAGGTTCCCGTTCCATAGGGGCTGGCAAACCGAATCGTCTCGTTGGTCCACTTCAGATCCCCATCGGTACCGCAGCACATCAGTCCGACAGAGCCGAAGAACGCGCAGACCCGATCTCCCGACAGGACTGGAGTTGGCGTCGCGGCGGAATTCAACCGATGCAGGGGGCCCTCCGGGCCGGGCAACGCCTCACACGACCAGACAGTCTTTCCGGTGTCTTCGTCAAGACAGACAATCGCACGCACGAGGGTTTGCCCGCCGGAGAGCCATCCGACGGCCAGTAGCTGGGATGTCGCCAGCGCCAGAGCCGCAACGCGGAATACTCGCGAGGGTCGAGCCTCTGCGCCGCGCCAACGACGGATCCAGGCGACGAACGCGATCGCAAAGGAAGAAACGCAGGCGAACGCGAAAGTGGGAATGCCCCATGGCCCTGATTCTGCGGTCCAACGTGGGTTGCCCGCGTGATACGCTAGGTAAGCGGATCGGTCGATCGCGGTTCCAAACAGAACTGCCACAGCCAGCATGCTCATTGCGGCCGTACCCAGGACAAGTCCGAGATACCCCAAGCCTCTGCCTGGCGCCCGTCGGTGGAACTCCCCAGTAGTATGCGAGTGTCGATCCAACGACCAGCCGAGAGAGAGGATGCCGATCAGAAACGCCCCCAGGCACCACGCGAGCCAACCCTCCCAGGCAAACGAGTTGCCGGCGCGGACAACCCCCGTGAAGAACCGGATTCCGGCCGCGGCGGCGATCGCCACCATGATTGCCGCAACGAAGACATGGTGGACCACAATGTGCCGCGTTCCTCGCACGATCAGCGACTGACGCGGGATGCAAGGCATCGGGGCGTTCGAGAGGAATCCGACTATGCAGAAAGTGCCGAACAAGGCGGGAACGGCTGCCACTGCCAATACCACGGTGCTGTTGTTCGAGAGCATTCCATCGTGGTACGCATGCTCCTTACTTGGGATTGCCGCCATCACAAGCCCGCTGTAGCCCAGGCCCAGGATTCCCATTCCGAATCCCCCGGGGGAACGCGACCCGATCCGGAAGTCCGCGAGCACAAAACACAAGGTTACCAGTACCCCGGAGGCTAGCCAGCCGCGGATCGGGCAGCGCTGGTAATCCAGCACATCGGGGCCGTAGAGGACCAGAAACGCCGTCCCGGCGATGGCCAACGAAAACGCCGCCAGCCCAAGCGTGTTACAACAAACGCCCGGGAGAGCGTTCTGCGCATCCGCCAACGAACCTGGCGCCGCTCGCTTCGTGCCGCACGCTCGAACGAGGAGCGCGATCCCCGATGAAGCGAGGAACGTCACCAGGAGAAACCTCGCCACGGCCAAGGCATTGCCAACCATGGTCGCCTGGGCCGTGGGATACGCGGTGCTCACATACACGCGGCCTCCCGATGCTACGGGCGACGAGTTGCCGTGTCCCCGGATCGGCGTCGCCCACCGCACGTTTTCCCTGCTCGACCAAGACAGAACGTCCGCTCTGCTGCCTGACGGGGCGACGCCCTGGTGCTCAAGCCCCCGAAACCCTCGCCAATCGTCGCCCACGGCCTGGGGGCAAGACGCGACAATCCCCCCCAAGGCAGCCCACGCTGCGAAACGGCACATTGCCCGACTCCCGTTCCGGTCCGAGGCAGTCCTACACCGTCTCTTCCTTCAACTCGTCCTCGCATTCTCTGATTGCCCGAGTCAGTCGTGCTTTACGATCCCCGCCAGTTCCAAAGCGACGTGGGCGAGGAATTGCGGCCCCTGCAGCAGGCAGCGCCGCCAGCACTTGCGGGGTTCCTTGGCAAGCCGGTAGGCCCACTCCATCCCAATCCTCCCAATCCAGGCCGGCGCCCGGGGGACCTGACCCGTCAGAAACCGGAACGCTGCCCCCACCGCAATGGCCACGGGCACCTCCAACCGGTCGCGATGCTCGTAGATCCAGCGATCCTGCTTGGGGGTGCCGAGACCGACCCAGAGGATATCGGGCCGCGCCCGGTTAATGATCCGGATCTGCTCGTCGTCCTCTTCGGGACTTAACAAGCGGAAAGGCGGCGAGAGCGTGCCCACGACCACGTGGCCCGGATACCGGGTGGCCACGGCCGAAGCGAGCCTTTCGAGCGTCTCCTCCGTATCGCCGTAGAAGAAGCTGCGGTAACCCGCAAAATCGGCCCTGGCGAGCAGGGCCTCCATCAACTCCGCCCCCGGGATTCGCCGGGCGTCCCGCATGCCGCGGGCCCTGGCCACGAGCACGGGGGCGATGCCGTCCGGAACCCAAAGATCGGCCGCGTCGAACACCCGCCTCAGTCCGGGGTCGTGATGGGCTTCCCACAACCCGTGAAACCCGGTGACCACCACCTGCCGACACTGTCGGTCCCTCGCCTCGATCCAGCCCGCTACCCGGGAGACCGCCTCCTCCACCTCCAAAATATCCACCTCCGACCCGAGCACCCGCACCGTCCGAAGCCTCGGGCGGCCGCCGCTGTCTGTAAGTTGTGTTGGATCCGACAGAAGAGTCATGGCATGTTGATTCCTCGAAGATGCGGAAGTGAAATCGCGGAGTGCGGATCGCCTTCGATGACACGCGATTCGATCTCAACAGCAACAGCGTGCCTGGGGCTGAACCACGTGAAGCACCAGGACGCCGCCCGGGGGTTTCGCGATCCCTTTGCCCCAGCCACCCCGTCGCGCGAGACGAGGTTGGGTGGCACGCCCGGAGCGGAGCGACGGGCGTGGCGGAACCTCCACACCTCCACCTGCCAGTGCCAGCCAAAACGAGCAAGCCGGTGCAAGTCCATCAGCGCATCACACCCGGCGCATCGAACCTGTCAAAACTTCTGGGGCGTACTGGCACCTTGGCGCAGCCGCATCACTACCATTTCTCGGGAGCCGCCGGTCCTCTCGTTGGCGTTCTAGGATTCCCAGGTAGGCCATGCCCGGGAGCATCACCATCAGGTCGACGGTAAACAAGGTCCCGGAGACCTCGGGGATGCTGCGTACGGTGAAAAACGCCAGGATCGCGCCGACCTGGACGACAAATGCGTGCTGAACGTTCCTGCTTCCTTTCAACACACGGACAAGAGCCAGCCACGCTCGTCCCAGACCGTACAGAAAGGGCACCGTCCCAAGGATGCCAGCTGTCAGCAACGCGTAGAGGTAGGTGTTGTGTACGTGCTGACCGATCAGGTGCCGGTCGGCTTGAAAGCCGTATCCCCAGACTGGGGAGTCCTTAATTAACCCCCAAGCCGTTTTCCAGTCGCGCACTCGCCCGGTCATCGAATACAGATCGTCCTCCGACTGACCACGCCGAAAGTACTCCGCGGCCTTCCTTACATAGGAGTCGTCGGGCAACGTCTCCTGGGTGAACTGCAAGGCAAGCGTCAAGCCCATTAGAGCGATCAGGAGGGCCCCGAGGACTCTCGTCGTCGGACGCAGGACGATCATGGCGAAAAGAACCGCGAACACATAGGCCACCATCGCCCCTCGCGATTGCATCGCCATCAGAAGCACACCGCATCCGGCGGCCACCAAACCCCACCACACCCTGGCCAGACCACGCGACGAGAACGACCGGACAAAGGCCACGATGCCGGGCACTGCAAGGAAGCGGGCCATGCCGGAAGCCCGCGAAACGCCTGCACCCGCCGCGGTCTTCACTTGACCATAGACGCCATACCCGCTACCCGAGGCGCTGATGTGCTCGACAAGTTGCTCCCGAGCCACAGCCAAGAGGGCCAATAAGAATGCGGTCGTGATCAACCACGTGAGTTGGTTCAGTTCAACGGCCCGATCGAGTGGTCTCGTTCCGGTCAGGTAGTACCATAGTGCAGCGATCACCGCCAGGTAGCACAGGGCCCAATAGGCCGCCCCCAATGGGTCAGGCGACGCAAACGAGGTCCCTAGGCCGATCATCCCGTAGACAAGCCAAGGCGACACCGTCGAGGGCAACCGCGAGCGGAGCGGATGGGCCATGATCGCCAGCGTCGCCAACGGCAGAGCCAAGAGCGGAAAAAGCGTGCGAGCATAGTGCCCCCACTCGATCATGCCTTCCGGCTTGGCCTGGAACACCCAGGGCCCGGAATTGATACCGAACCACAGCATCAGCCAGAAGACCGTCGCCGGAGAGGCGAACGAGGCGATTCGCCCGAAAAAACCCTTGTGCGAGCACACAACGTCCGTATCAGACTGCAAGCCTGAGTTCGAAGCAGCCATAGTCCTCCCGAGCCATGGTCAAACGCCACTCCCCTGAGACCCGATCGCCTTGCCGTGGATCCCGCTTCGGCTTTCCACGGCCCGGCGGTAGATCGCGGCGACGGTCTCGGCCTTGCGATCCCACGAGAAGTCCTGGATGCGACGCAGGGCCCCGGCGGCAAGCCGGCGGCGTTCGGCCTCATCGCAGGCGAGCCGCTCGATGGCGGTCGCCAGATCGCCGACAAGCTGCTGCGGCGAGCGGACCGGGACCTTGATCCCGCAGTCGGACGTCACCACGTTGCTGAACCCGCAGTGGTCGGGACAGACCACCGGAAGCCCGGCCGCCAAGGATTCCAGGAGCACCGTCGACGTTAGGTCCTTTAGGCTGGTGATGACCGACACGTGGGCCTGCCCCATGACGCGAATCGCTTCATCCCGTCGCATCCATCCCGGCCAGCGGCACTTCCCGCCGATTCCCAATTCCCCAGCGAGCCGTTGCCATTTGCGGCTACAGGGGCCCGCCCCCAGCACAGTCAACTCGTAATCGACGACACCGTCGATGCCCGCCAATGCCTTCAACAGGAGCGGCAACGCCTTTCCGGGCAAGTGTTGGCCATTCCAGACGAGGCGCAACCGCTCGTCCGGTTGGCGAAGCGTGTGTGTCTCGGCAATCGTCGAGGGCGGACCGATCTCGCAAATCACTTCGCTCGGGTGGCCATACCAGCGATCGATCTCCCTGCGGATCCCTTCCGTCGCGGCGATGATGCTCTGTGTCCTTGCCGCTTTCGCCATGGCCCTCCGGGGCCCCGGCAGCCATCGCCTCTGTAACGCGTTAACCAGGTTGCGGCAGGCATAGTATGTGCAGCCGTATGCGCCCATCAACGGCAGGAATCGTACAGGCGTGTTTTCGAGGCCGCCGATCGGCCCCCAGACCAAGGGCAGGTCGAGCTTCCAGAAGCGGCCAGGAAAACGGAATCCGACATAAGTGATCAGATGCACCAAGTCAAAGCCGATCTGGGTGTCGAGTTGGGACGCGAGCCTATATGCGTCGCGTTGCCATGCGGCGTACGCGAGATTCATGATTGGCTTCAGGACGCCGTTCTCGATGTACTTCCACGGGTGAGACGGACGGTAGTGCCATGGTTTCTCAGCAACGTAGTGGAACCGCACGTCCGCGAGCTTCTCCGCCCCTTCCGCTAGTCCATACTCAATGTCCGGTCTGTGGAACGCAGCCGTGACCACGTCCACCCGATGATTCGCAGCAATGGCGTTGACCCAGCCCCATCCTACGCCTTCCTCCGACCCCTGGCGGGGATTGCAGGCATAGGCAACCGCCAGCACTCTCAAACGGTGACTCCCGGTACGAGCACACATCATCGCCAAGGAACCCGCCCGGGAGTCTAACTGCGTCGCGTTACGGCCGGTCCTTCGGCCGTCGGAAATAGGCTTCCAACGTGTTGCCGCGGTGCATCCGGTCGGCTGCCGCAAAGAACAACCGGAGTACGCCGACCATTGGGCGTCCGAGGGCGCGGGGCCGAGCCCGGGCAGCCACTCGGTCGGGATCGAACCAAGTCACAGTCTCTGAGCTTGCGAAATCGAATCCGTGTCGGCTCATCAGACGTACAAGCCCGGCGAAGGCAAAGTAGTTCAGGTGCTCGGGTGGACTGATGAACATATCATGTCGCCCCATAATACGCGAAAGCCAAGAACGGAAATGAGGCACGGCGATGGCCGCGACCCCGCCGGGACGCAGGAGTTGTCTCAGGTGGTTTGCGGTCGCGTTCGGGTCCGGCAGATGCTCGAGGACTTGGCTCAGGAGGATCGCATCGTAAGCTTGCTCGTGACTCTGGGCGAACGCCGAGTCGAGGAAGCCGTTTTGTGGCTCAAAGCCGTTGATCCGGCGGAAGACTTCTCTCGCCTCGGGACTTGGCTCCAGGGCATGTACCTCGTAGCCCGCCGCAATCAACGCTTGCGAGTGGAATCCATCGCCCGCCCCAACATCGAGGACTTTACCTGCACCCAGCAGCGAGCGCAGACGCGAAGCGATCCGCTTGCCGTCCACCGTCAGGGCCGGATGGCGGCGTTCGCTTTCCAGAGAGTCGAGGCAACGCCCTGCCGTCGCGGTAGAGAGCGGCAATGACCGCTTCACTGGGCCGAGGTATCGTGAACGCACTGTCGCATCCATAGCAGCGATGAATCGCATAAGTCCCTGTCTCGGTGCGTTTGGTGAACCAAAACGACAGCTTCCCTTCACATGCGGGACAGGAATTGTCGCTCATCAGGGCAAGAGGCGTTTGCTTCTCAGCAGTCTCACCCATATCACCTCCCAACTTCGCACCTATAGCATAGTCGCTTTGACGGTCTCCACCCCACCGCATTCTCCGACCCCCGCGATGGATCGCAGGCATACGCGCTGACCAGCACCCTTAGACGCCCGGTCATGGCCTGGCCGGGCCAACGCAAGGCCCCTCGCCCGCTTGCGGGAGAGGGCCGGGCCCGCAACTCCCCTCTCCCGTCCGCGGGAGAGGGGCAGGGGGTGAGGGCGTTTTGCCTTCGCAACGAGTCTTCTCTCTGCCAGGCGTCCCGCTGCTGGCAAACCCCTGCACCACGCCCACCACATTCCCACACGCCCGGTGAAAGGCTGCCCCGTTGGCGTGCCGGGTGGCGGCGGCCAGAGTCATCCCCATGCGGATCCCTAAGCCCAAGAGGCACCGCCAAAGCGACAGGCCGTGCTTCTTCACCACATAGAGGCGATTGCGGGCCTCCACCTTGCCGAATGCGTAGCTGCTCGTCCTGCCGCCCGGCGAGGGATAGTGAGAGTACCGGGCATCCGCCACCACGGCCATTTTGAAACGTTTCCCGACGCTTAGACTGAAATCCAGGTCTTCCAGATAGCTGTAGCCCTCAAAGTAGTCGTCCAGCCGGAAGTCCTTCAACACGTCGCGCCGCCAGACCACCGCGCCGGTGGCAAGCCAATCCACAAAGCACGTCTCGCTTACTGTTTCGGTTACTGTCTGCCACCCGCTCGGCGCGACCCGCCCGCTCCCGCGTCGGTAGAGCCCCATCGCCGCGCACAGTCGCGACCGTTTCAACCACCGGCCGCCGGTCATCGGCGGGTTCAACATATTGAACGACGCCCCGCCCAGGTCGGTGGGGGCTTCTTGCCAGAAATCGAGCATCTTCTCGACGGCGTCCGGCTCCAGCACCGCGTCGTCGTCGAGAAAACCGATCAGGCCGATCCGCTCGTCCACGACCGCCACCCCGGCGTTCCTCTGCTTGGCGGCCGAGGGCGGGAGATGCCGCAGGTAGCGGACGTTCAGGGACGGAAACTCGCTCGCCACGGCCTCCACCGGCTCCGCACTGGCGTCCACGATCACCACCTGACTCACGGCCCGCGATTGCCCGGCAAGACTGGCGAACATCTTGCGCAGGTCGTCCGGCCGGTCCTTGGTGGCGACCACAAAGGTTAGATCCAGTTTCCTACGCGACATCTTCAGGACGCCTCCACAGAGTCGACAAGCGGCGTCGATCCCGACAACGTTTCAGCCGGCGGCGTTGCGGCAGCCGTATGCCCTCGTCGAAAGTACGGGGCTTCGAGCATCCGATACGAGAGCGCCGAGAAGGGAATCAGGATCGCCAGCGATCCGATCAGCACGACATTCTGGACCAGCACGTTCGATCCCGCGATCGCCACGCCGGCCTTCGCCAGCAGCAGGCATGGATACCAGTGCCAAAGGTAAAGACTGTAGGACCACAGCCCGATCGCCTTCAGAGGACGTGCCTCAAGGAGGCGGGAGAACCAAGTTCGCTCCGACACCGCCAGGAACACCAGCCAAGCGAATCCCAAGGTCATGACCGGGTCCGCGAGGGCCCAAAGCAGGGCGCTGCCCGTCGTTCCGAAGTGGCCCGTAATCTCGGTCAGTCGCAGGACCCGACCCAGATAAACCGTGCAGCATGCCAAGAATACCCCCCCCGTTCCCCCAAGTCGGGCGGGCAGGCGATAGCTACGCACGTAAAGGTGGGCAGCCCCGACGCCCCATAGGAACTCGATCAGACGGAGCCAGATCTGCCCATCGCCCCATTCCAGCCCCAGCCCCGTTGTGTATGCGAGAATCCGGATCGCAATGGCGACCGCGCACGAAATCCCCAAAACCACTCCGAAAGGCCAGCGTCGCCACGCCCAGACGAGCAACGGCAGGACCAGGTAGAAATGCCATTCCGTGGCCAGGGACCAGAACGGCGGGCTGATGCAGTTGTCCGTGGGCGGCCAAAGGTGCGCAAAGAGGAACGTCTTCGCCACGGCAACCGCGGTCACGTTCCTTCCAAGAAGGACCGCGATCGGAATCGAGGCCAGGATACACACGTAGAACGCAGGCGCGATCCGCCACCAACGGCGGACGACGAACGAGGAGTACGAGATCTGCCGGTCGCTGCGGCGTCCGTACATGAGGTACATACAGAACCCGCTAATCACAAAGAAGAGATGCACCCCTTCCCCGAGGACGGCAAGCACACGATTGGGATCGAACGGCCCGAACGACAAGTGCGGCCACGCCGGATTCCCGGTGAATGTCCACACATGAACCCAGACGACGCCCAGGGCAGCCACGGCTCGCAGCCCATCCAACGGAGCGATTCTATCTCGACCCAACGCCCGCCCCCTCCAATTAGTTTCTGTTGCGGAACGGGTGTTTTTCGTGTTGTTCGCCGGGGCAGGTGGATCTGGTTTGTGTGTCCGCGGCGTTGTAG
>CAYSGY010000034.1:0-22572 GCA_964430315.1 uncultured Planctomycetaceae bacterium | reverse complement strand
CGAAGGAAGAGCGGCGACAGGTCGCCGCACTCCAAGGGGGCATCGCCCGCCCACCGCTGGCAAGTCGACGCCGATGTTGGTATACATCATGGCGTACTGAGACCCAGGAGGGACCTGCCATGCGTCTTACGTTTCTCGTCGTTGCGATGACGATGCTGCCGGGGGCGGCGTCCGCCCAATCGTTTCAGGCCGACGAGCACGGCTTCATGCTCCGCCAGGGCGGGCAATTCATCCATTTCGACAAGGGACGATGGTCGGCAGGGCTGCAAGGCGGAGGGATCGTCCGCTGGCAGGAGTTCTTCTGGCGCGACAAGTGGATCTACGAGACCCTGCCGGGCGGGAAGATCGACCGGGGCCCCACGCTCGGCGACGACGGCAGCATCACCATGAGCGGCACCTTCTCCGCCCGGGAGAACTCGGCCCCGGTGAAGTACGCCTGCCGCATCACGCCGGGCGCCGAAGGGGTCCGCGTGCGCTACACGTTCGAGAAGACCGGGCCGCTCAAGCTGGTCCGCGGCATCTGCATGCACATCTTTGCCGATGAGAAGACGCTGCCGGGGAGCCGGCGCGTCTGGATGCGGCCCGGCTGGCACGGCACGCTGGCCGGCGGCGGCAACGGCAACGCCGACGGCCTCATGATCGAATTGGCCGAAGGCCGCAGCCTGTGCATCGCGCCGCAGGGATACCGTCAGATCGACAGCGAGGGGAGCCGCGGGTACGGCTACCGATTCAATCTCGTCGCCGGCGACTTCGAGCCGGGCAAGCCGGTCGAGGCGGAGTACACCATCTCGTTCGTCGAGATGCCGAAGAAGTTCCCGGGTCAGATCGAGCCCATGCAGAAGGCGCTGGCCCTCGGCAAGGTCACGCCCAGCGCTGCCCAGGTACCGCAGTACGGCAAGCTGGAACTCCGCGTGGACCTCGCGGCAACCTATGAGAATCCGTTTGACCCCGACGAAGTGACGCTCGACGCGACGTTCGTCTCCCCGTCGGGCAAGCAGACCGTTGTGCCCGGCTTCTTCATGGTCGAGCACCGCCGGCAGGTGATCGACGGGACCGAAGTGCTTCAAGCCGAAGGGAACGGCGGCTGGGTCGTCCGGTTCGCCCCGGCCGAAGTGGGCCGCTACACCTTCCGGCTGCGGGCCAAGGACGCCAGCGGCGAAGTGACCGGCGGCGAAGGCTCGCTGGAGGTCGTCGCGGGCAGGAGTCCGGGCTTCGTGCGCACGAGCAAGGCCGATCCGCACTACCTCGCCTTCGACGACGGCCAGGGCTTCTTCGCCATCGGGCACAACTATCCGATCTATCACACCACCGGCCAGATTGGCGACGAGGCGATGCGGAAGTTCGCCGCGGCGGGCGAAAACTTCAATCGCTGGTGGATGTCGGCGTCCGGGCTGGGAATCGAGTGGGCCGACCGGCTCGGCTGGTACCGCCAGGACACCGCCGCCCGGCTCGACGCCATGCTCGACCTGGCCGAGCAGGTCGGCCTCTACTATATGATGTGCATGGACACGCACCAGGACTTCCGCGAAGGGGGCTGGCTCCGCAACCCGTTCAACGTCAAGAACGGCGGGCCGTGCAACAGCGCCGGCGAGTGGTTCACCAACGAGACGGCCCGGACGCTCTATAAGAAGCGGCTCCGCTATACCGTGGCCCGCTGGGGCTACAGTCCGAACGTCCTCTGCTGGGAATTCGGCAACGAGTTCGAGGGCTGGGATCAGTCGCCCGATACGATCAAGCTCCCGTGGCACAAGGAGATGTCGGACCATCTGCGGGCGATCGACCCGTTCGGGCATCTCATCACCACAAGTTTCTGGGGCCACACCGGCCCCGAGGAATACTGGCGGCTGCCGAACATCGACATCGTGCAGACCCACTGCTACACGAACGACGACGGCAACGTGGCCGAGCCGGTGCGCCGCTACTGCCTGCACCAGTGGCAGCGGTTCGCCAAGCCGCACATCTTCGGCGAGTTCGGCATCCGCAGCCACTCGAGCACGGCCGACAAGGACCCGAAGGGCTGGGGCATCCACAACGCCCTTTGGGCCGGCCTGACGAGCTTTTCGGCCGGCGGGCCCATGCCGTGGTGGCACGAGAACTACATCGACCCGCTGGACCTCTACTTCCACTTCACCGCGATCGCCCGGTTCACGAAGGACCTGCCGCTGGGGACCGAGAAATGGGAGCCGCTGGCGACGGCCGGGCCGGAATTCGCCGACCGCTCGCGCCCGCCGGAGACCCGCGACGCCGTCGTCATTCCGCAGAGCCAATGGGGCAAGCCGGAGCACAACGAGTTCGTCGTGCTGCCCGATGGGAGTGTCGCCGAAGAGCGGCTCCCGCAGCGGCTCCTCCACGGCCGCGGCCACAGGGATCTCAAGAACCCGCCGACGTTCGTGGTGGACTATCCGAAGCCGGGCAAGTTCGTGATTCACGTCGACAAGGTCTCGAACTCGGGCCGGTTGCAGGTGTTCGTCGACGACGAGTTGAAGCTCGACCGCGAACTGCCTTGCGGCGAGAAGTTGGGCAAGGCAAGCGTCCACCGCCCGCGGTGGAACCTCTGGGAGACGACCTACGACGAGGACCTCAGCGTCGAGATCCCGACCGGACGCCATCGGATTCGCGTTGAGAACCTGGGCAACGATTGGGTCGCCGTCACCAAATACACGTTCGCCGGCTGCCGGTTGCTCGACAAGCCGAACGTGCTCGTCTGCGGCATGAAATCCAGGAGCGTGGCCGTCGTCTGGCTCCAGAACCGGGAGAGCTGCTGGCATAATCATGGCAAGGAAGAGAAGGTAAGCCCGGTGGCAGCCTTCACCCTGACGCTCACCGGACTGACCGATGGCAAGTACCGACTCCAGTGGTGGGAGACCTGGAAGGGCGAGCCCACCCGGACGGAACCAGCCGAGGCCAAGGACGGCCGCCTCACGCTCGCCGTCCCGCCGCTGGCGAGCGATGTCGCCGTGAAGATACGAGCCGAGTAATGTGGATATGTCGACGGCAAGAGTCTCATGCCGCGATCCCTCAACCCAAGGAGAACGCCATGGAATTGCAGCGATCGTGGGTTTTGGCAGGACTGGCAATCGTGGTCGTGTTGTTGACCGGGGGATGGCAGCTTCGGGCTGCCGAGCCTGGGAAGGCGGCCACGCCGGAGAAGCCGGTGGCGGCCGTGATCGACGCCTCGAAGTACGCGGGCCTGCAGCAGGCGTTCGACGCGGTGCCGGCTGGGGGTGGTCTGGTCAAGCTGCCGCCGGGCCGGTTCGAGATTACCGAGCCGCTGGTCCTCTCGCGCGGCGAAACCCGCGTCGTCGGCTGCGGGGCGGCGACCTGCATTGTCAACGGCAACCGGGAAGGGAAACCGGCGTTGATCGTCCAGGCGCCCGAACGGGACAAGCATCCGAAGGCACGGTTGTGGCGGGTCCAATTGGCGGACTTCCGCATCTGCGGTGATCCCCAGGCGGTCGACGGCAAGAGCACGGAGCCGAAAAGCGGCGATGGCGTGCTCGCCCGGGGTATCGACGAAATCTACCTGCACGGCATGAGCATCGACCATTGCGGCGGACACGGCGTGAACCTGGAGCATTGCTACGAGGACCCGCGGCTCGCCGACTCGATCTTCACCTACAACGCCAGGGCCGGGGTGAACCTGCTGGAATGTCACGACATCATCGTCAGCGCCAATCACTTCGAGGAGAATCAGGACGCGCTGTGCTGCACGGACAGCTTCAACCTGACCATGACCGGCAACAACCTCGACGACCACCGGCGCCACGGGGTGGTGATTGAAAACACCTACGGGTCGGTCGTGTCGGGCAACATGATCGAGGAGTGTGAGGGGATAGCGATCATCCTCGACCGTGACTGCTACGGAATCACCTTGTGCTCCAACGTCCTGGCCGACAACTTCGGCGGCGGCATCGACCTGCGCGACGCCCACGGATGCGCCGTCTCGGCCAACACGCTCACGATCAACTGGGTCCGAGGACTGATCGTCGGGCCCGCAAGCGGGCGGATCACCGTGACCGGCAACAACTTCTCCGACAGCTATCGGGGCGACGACTCGCGACGCAAGGGCAAACAGAACCTGGCGACCGGCGTGCTGCTGGACGGCACTCGGGACGTCGTCCTTTCGGGCAACCAATTCAGCGGCCTGGACGGCCCGGCCGTCGAAGCCCGCGGGGATTGCCGCCGGCTGGCCGTGACCGGCAACATTTGCGTCGGCGTGAGTCGCAGCACCTCGGGCAAGCAGGCGGCGCTCGACCTTGCCGGCGCCAAGGAGAGCGTCGTTCAGAACAACATCACCGCTCCGGGCGACGAGCCGGTCGTGCCGAACGTAACCAAGGAGGAGGCGAAGAAGTAGCCCATTGACGTTCAGAAAAGGAATGCAACGAGGGCGACGGCTATGTCGCGTGCAAGCGTGAAGGCGGCCTTTCTATCCGTTGGTCTTCTTGGCAGCCTGGCGGCCGCCCATGCGATCGCCGCGGAGCCTGTCGCGCCGGACGTCGCCCGGCTCTTTGACCAGGTCGAAAACGGCGGCTTCGAGGACGGCCAGGCGCTGCCCGAGTGGTGGCACCGCCACCCGCCCAAAGACGACGGCGGCAACCGGCTGCTGCGCGACGTGACGATGGCGCACGGGGGCCAGGCCAGCGGGCTGATTCTCACGCTCCCGCCCGGCCCCGGCGCCGCGGTTCCCAACATGCAGTGGAATCGATACGGAATGCCGGTCGAGGGTGGTTCGGCCTTGATTCTCTCCTGCTGGGTCAAGGCGTCGGCGGGCCAGTCGCCGCGCGTCGGATGCCACTTCTACGGCGAAGGCCGCCGGCACCTGGGTTTCACGGGCGCGCCGGTGCCGAAGCCGGCTGGAGAGTGGACGTATCTTCGCGAAACCGTTGCCGTTCCCGACGGGGCCCAAACGATGGGATTCGTTCTCTACGGCGGCGGACCCGGCAAGACCTGGTACGACGACGTCGCCGTGCTGGCAACGCCGAGCACGGCGGCCGTGCGAGCCACGCCCAAGCTCGATGGGAAGCTCGACGACCCCTGTTGGGCACCGGCCCGGGCGATTTCGCGACTGGTGGTCCACACGGGAACGAAGTTGCCGCGTGAGCCGACGCGGGCCTGGGTTGCCTACGACGATACCGGGTTGTACGTCGCGTTCGACTGCCCGCACCCGCCGGGGGCCACGCTCCGCGCAGCGGCGGACCGCCATGATGCCGACACGTGGCTCGACGACAGCGTCGAGGTCTTTCTCGATCCCGACCACGATCATCGCAACTACTTCCATTTCTGCGTAAATTGCCGGGGGCAGATCCGCGACTCCCGCGGCACGGATCCGCAGTGGGAGTCCGGTGCCGAGGCGGCCGTGGCACGGGCGCCGGGGGCCTGGAGCGCGGAAATCAAGATCCCCTACGACCGGCTGGCCATCGGCCTGAAGACGACCCCGACCTGGGGCATCAACTTGGTGCGAAACGACCGCGTCCACCAGGAAACGGTCGCCTGGTCGCTGGGCGGGTTCCACGATCCGCGGCGGTTCGGCAACGTAACCCTCGGGCCGGATCTGTGGCGATTCCGCCGAGATGGAATCGTCGGGGAACTCGCGCGCCGGCAAGACGAGATCGAAGGGCTGCGCCGTGAGATGCGCGGGGCGGGAATGAGCGCCGCAGCCATGGCGGGACCCGATCGCCTGTTGGTCAAGGCCGAACGGAATATCGCCGATCTCCGCCGGCAGATCGACGCGGTGGCCGGAGACGAGGAGAAGCGGCTGGCCGAGTTGAGGCGGGCGCTGGCCGACCTCGCCAAGGTGGTTCCCGAAGCCCGCGGCCTGGCGACCCAGTTCACGTTCATAACGCCCGGCGACGCGCCGGACGGCTTTCGGCTGGCAATCGCGCACTCGCTTCAGAAAGTCCCGCGGAGCGGGGCGTGGAGCGGAGGGGTGATGGCGCGCCGGGTTCAACTCGAAGCCGCGTGCGACGAGACCGAGTCGTTCCAGTTGATCGTCATGCCGACGGGGGCGAAGCTAAGCGGCGTGGCCGTGGAAGCCGCGGCCCTCCGCGGTCCCGGGGGCGAGATCCCCGTCCCATGGCACCGCGTCGACTACGTGGAAACGATCGAGCCGAAATACCCGACGGAGTACGTGGGCTGGTGGCCCGATCCGCTCTTGCCGCCCGGGCCGTTTGACGTTGCCCGTGACCAGCGGCAGCCGCTCTGGTTCAGCGCCAGCGTGCCGCCCGACGCCAGGCCGGGCATCTACCGTGGCCGCGTGACGGTTCGCCACGGCGGGCAGAGCCTCACGGTCCCCGTCGAGATGCGCGTGCGCAACTTCCGCCTGCCGCGGCCCGGCACGCTGGCTACGGCCTTCGGCAACTATGCGAACGTCCTTTCGCAGAATTATTACGGCAGCGGCGACTATCGCCGGAAGCTGAGCCTCAAGGATTACGGCCGGTGGTGCGAGTTCATGGGCCGGTACCGGCTCGGGCCGAAGAACGCGGGCGCCGAGTACGCGTCGGTCGTCCGCCAGGGAGATACGTGGCGCGCGGACCTCTCGGCCGTCCGGGCGACGGTCGGCGCGTTGTCGCCGAAGTACTTCGCGCCCTATTCGATTGCTATCCATCGCCTGCCCAGCGCCCCGCACCCCTACCGGCCGGACTATCGTCCGGACACGTCGGATTGGGCACGCCAGACGGCGGCCATCGCGGCGGAATGGAGGCGGCTTGGGCTGCCGGGCTCGGCCTACGTGTACGGAGTCGACGAGCCGGGCCCGGGCCATTATCCGCTCCTGGCCGAAGCCTATCGCAAACTCCGCGCGACGACGCCGGACTTCCCCATCATGCAGACGGTCAATCACCAGGAGCCCGAGGAACTGGCCGGCCTGGTCGGGATCTGGTGTCCCCTGGCGAGCCGGTTGGACGCCGACTTCTACACCGAGCGGCGCAAGGCGGGCGACCGGCTCTGGACGTACGTCTGCTGCGGGCCGACGCACCCGTACGCCAACTTCTTCGTCGATCGCCCGGCCACGGAGCATCGCGTGCTCTTCTGGCAGACATGGCAGCGCGGCGCGACGGGGTTCTTGTACTGGTGCGTGTGCTATTGGCAGGGGCTGCCGGTGCCCGGCGCAGGCAAGCCCTGCTGGCCTGAGGTGCCCATCCACTTCAAGGACCTCGGCACGTCGCAGTCTTTCAAGGTCAACGGCGACGGCGTGCTGCTCTACCCCGGACCCGGGCTGACGCCCTATCCGTCGTTGCGACTTGAGGTGATCCGCGACGGCATCGAAGATTACGAATACCTCGCCATGCTGTCGCGTCTCTTGGACGAAGCCAAGGCCCTGCCGGCTTCGAGGCGGCCGCCGCCGGCCCTGTTGGCCAAGGCGGAAGACCTATGCCGGGTGCCGCCGCAAATCTCACGCTCGATGGCCGATTACACGCAGGACGCCCAACGCATCTTCGAGCGTCGAACAGCCGTCGGCAGCATGATCGAGGAGCTCCTGGCAAGACGACCTTGAGGATGCCCACTACGCAATCTGTGCGGAAATACTTGGAGAGGAGGAACCTGGCGATGAAGACGATTCTTGCGGCGATTCTCTGTCTGACGGCGGCAGCGTCCGGGCACGCGGCCACCACGTTGCTCGACTTCGAGTCTCCGGCGGACCTCGCGCGGCTGCCATACCGTTCGCATGGGAAGACGCGCCTGGAGGCGGTTCCTGAGTTCGCCACCCACGGTCGCGCGGCCTTGCGGTTCAGCACGCCCGCCTGGCGGAAAGGCATGCCGGAATGGCCTTCCTTCGAGATGACATCGCCCGTGCGCGATTGGTCGCCGTTCGATCGGCATCGCCCGTTTCCAGCAGGCGTGCCGAGCGGCGGGCCATTCCGAGTCGAACATGCTGGTCGGGCTGGCCAGCTCGATGGAGAAAATCCTGCCGCGCGATGCGGCCTTCCACATCGTGCCCGCCCGGCCCATCGAGCTTCGCCTGGCGAGAAATGAGAAGGAGAGCATTCAGGTGGCCGTGCTGCCCGCGGCCGACGCGCTGCGCAGGGTCTCGGTAAGCGCCGGCGACCTGAAGTCGGCCGAAGGCGCGGTCTTCCGGCGCGAGCACATCCACTGCGACGTGGTGGGCTACGTCGAGACCAAGAAGCGTCCTCCCTACGACGTGCCGCACGTGGGCTGGTGGCCCGACCCGATCCTGAGCTTTCTCGGACCGGTCGACGTCGCGGCCGGCGACGTGCAGGCGTTCTGGATTCGCTTTGCCGCTCCCAAGGACCAGGCGCCCGGCGTGTACCGCGGCACGCTGACGGTTGCGGCCGAGAATGCCGCGCCGCAGAGTCTGGCCGTCACGCTGCACGTGTATCCGTTCACTTTGCCCGACTACACTCCGCTGCCGCTGGCCATTACCTTCGCGCCCCACGATTCGCCTCCGCCGGAAACCCGGCAGGAGCAGGCCGCGTGGAGCAAGACGGACGAGTACCCGCTGAATGCCTGGAAGAAGCAGAAGCTGCGCTGGGCGGACATGCTGGCCGACTACTACATCTCTTACGACAGCCTCTACCACCGCGAGATGCCCGACTTCGAGGTGCTCGAGCATTTGCACCGGCAGGGACGGCTCGGGGCGTTCAACCTGGGCTATTATTCGCAAGTCGGGCCGCAGCCGGGGGACGTCGAGACGTGGAAGGCCACGCATCTGCCCCGCTTGCGGAAGGCCTACGCCAAGGCGAAGGAGCTGGGGCTCTTGGATCATGCCTACATCTACGGCTGCGACGAAGCCCAGCCCGACCTGTTCGGCCAGGTGCAGCAGGCGGCCACGATCCTGAAAGCCGAGTTCCCCGGCGTTCCGGTCACCACCACCACCTACGACCACAGCTACGGCATGGAGTCGGTCATCCGGGCCATGGACGGATTCTGCCCGCTCACGCCCAAGTTCGACCCCGACAAGGCCGCCAAGGCTCGTGCGGCGGGCAAGGCCGTATGGTGGTACATTTGCTGCGGGCCGCATCATCCGTATGCCAACATGTTTCTCGAATACCCGGCGATCGAGGGCCGCCTGCTGATGGGCGCCATGACCGTCAAGCAGCGCCCCGAGGCATTCCTCTACTACCAGATCAGCATCTGGAACTCGCGCCGGCCGATCACGTCGGGCCCGTTCACCGACTGGGAGCCGCGAAGCTGGACGACGTATCACGGCGACGGTTCCTGGACGTGCGTAGGCCCCGGGGGCTCGCCGGTTCCCACGATCCGCCTGGAGAACTTCCGCGACGGCCTGGAAGACTACGCCTACGCAGTGATTCTCGAAGCCATCGTGCGCCAGCGCGAGAGGGCTGCGTCGCCGAGCGCGGAGCAACAGAAATGGCTGGCCGACGCCCGGGCGGCCCTCAAGGTTCCCGAGTCGCTGGTCCGCACGATGACCGAGTACTCGCGCGAGCCTGCGGGGCTCTATGCGTGGCGAGACCGCCTCGGGGATCTCATCGAGCGCTCCGGCTCCGCGCAAATCGACCCATGGGGCAAGCACTTCCGCGTGCGTCGATGATTCGGAAACGGTCGGAATTCGCTCCGGCAGATCCCTTGGTCACGCCCGAGCTGAGGAGCTTGTGTCCACGAAGGAGGACTACGTGGAGACCGACTACTTCGACCAAGCGGCCGCCACTTGGGACGATGTTCCGCGTCGCATTGCCCTGATGAAGGCAGTCGGTGCGGCGATTCTGAGGGAATCGCCGCCGGCCTGTTTGGCATCCGTTTTGCAGAGTCTTTGCGGATGGCGTTGCCGGGGGCGGCGTCCTCAGCGAGCGCAAGGGGAAACCAGCGCCGCGCAGGGACGCCGGTCCTGCAACAATGTCGCACGCGCTACAAGAGGCGATGTGCAGATCTTGCAGGGTGGGCAGGAAGGAGGTCGGCGGTGGCACGCGTCTTGGAGCCCGCTGGTCGACCCGCCTTGCGGGAGTCCCACCCCCGGGTCAGGGGCTGCGGCAAGGCCGAACGAAGCGGAGAGCAAACGCAGAGGACCGGTCTCGAGGTCGCGTTGGCGTACCTCCTGCTCACGATCCTGCTATTGGCGACGGCTTGGGGCCTCGCCGACATGTTCCGGAAGGTCGTGTGCTCGACAATCCCGGGACTTCCTTGAAGGAGAGAAGCGATGAGATCTTCGGCCATTGGGGTACTTGGCGTCTTGGTTGCCGGTCTTGGGCTGGCGTCGCCCGCCTTCGCCCAGAAGGGCGTGGGCGACACGAGCGGCGTCGCCAGGCAAGCCACCCAACCTCAAGTCGTCTCGCTCACCGGAAAGATCGTCGAGGTCAAGACAGGGCCCTGCGAATCGACCACGGGACGGTCGCCGGTCGGGACGCACGTTCTCCTCCAGACGCCGAAGGGTGAGCGGCTCAATATCCATCTCGGCCCGGCCGAAGCCGTGGCGGAAATGGTGGCGAAACTCTCGATTGGAGGGCAGGCGACCGTGCAGGCCTTCAGGACGGAGAAGATGAAGGAGCAACACTACGTCGCCAAGTCGCTGAAGCAGGGGGATGTGGCCGTGGAACTCCGCGATGAGAACCTCCGGCCCTTCTGGGCCCAAGGCCCCGGCCGCGGCGGGCAGGGCCGCGGATGGGGCATGGGCTACGGGTTCGGCGGGCGCTACCGCCACGGCGGCGGCTGGGGGCGCTAGCCCGAATCATTCAAGGCCAAACACTAGCCCGAAGCGCAAGCGAGGGAGACGCCACGGGTTATCCTCGCTTGCGTTTCGGGCTAGTGTGACGCGGGGCGGTCACCGGAGATCCAGGTCGATCACCTGAGGGCCTGCCTTGACCTCCTTTCGCAGCGGCGTGTCCTTCAAAGACAGGTAGCGGGGCGGAACCCGCGAACGCCGGACCGGCGGCGGGGGTGAATCCTCTTTCATGTCCGCGTCCACCGTGCCGTGGTCGCGCCGAACCACGCCGGACGATGCCGAGAGATCCTGGACCGTCACACGATGCCGGCCAACGGCCGCCCCTTCCTGCTGGTTGTCCAGTCGCAGCCGGTACGCGCCCACCCGGTCCGTCACTCCCGTGGAATGAGGCCCCTTGGCCTCTTGGCCGGGCTCGGGCAAGAAGGAGACCAGGCAGTTGTCCAAAGGCTCGCCATTCAGCCGCAGAGTCCCTTCGACCGTGGCCGGGGGAGGACGCCGTCCGCAACCGAACAGCGGCCCCAACGCCATCGTCAGGCATGCCGCCTCCAGAAGAAGCCAAAGGCGGGCCTCCCATCGCGCCGACGGCCCGGCGGGCCCGCATCGCAGAAAGACGCTCATGGAGCGGTCTCCGTTTCTCCGCCTTGCCGGGTGCTCAAGGCCCGCAGGGTGATCAGCGGGATCGTCTCGGAGACGAACCGCACGGAGCCGTCGCCCATCGAGAGGTTGGCTCCGCCCGGATGGTTGCTCCCATAGGCGCAGACCCGCAGGTCGATGTAATACTTGAAATCGGCGGCGCTGGCGGCCGGCGGGCTTGCCTCGGCCCGGTGCTCGTAGTCGAACGGCAGGCGGTAGTTGATCGGGGAGTAGCTGCTGAGTGTCACGTGGGCCAGGGCCCCGCGACTTGTGCCGCACCAGTTCCCGTAGAAGCGGAAGGCCCAATCCCAGCCCTGCGCGGCGAACGTGTTGTAGTGGGGGTCCCACCGGTTTCGTTCGCCGAAGAAGAGCGTGTTGCTGGCGCCGTCGGTGACGTCGGCGAGTCGCACGGGCTGCTGGTCCGGTTGCGGCTTCGAGTTCGGGCCCACTTGGAAGAAGATGCCGTCCGCCATCAGATGTCCCGAGTCGGGATGATGCGACCGCGTGCCGGCGTTCCCCGCGTAGCTGGTGACCTTGATGTACCGGTCCGTGGCCATCCCCCAGATATGACGGTCGTAGTACAAGGGGTTTTCGCTCTCCGGCTCCGAGGGACAAAGCAGGTTCGGTCCCACGGCCGATAACGCCTCCAGTCCACCGTTGAAGACGCTCTCCGGGTCGCCCACGGCCCACTGCGCGCGAAGACTCCCCTTTTCGAGATACGGCAGAAGATGCACGAACAGGCTTACCCCGGCGTTGCGGGCCGTCGGAGTGGCGTAGTATCGCGTGAACACGAGCGCGGGCGGAAACGAGCCCGCCACGTCGTGGTAGTTGTGCGCGGCCAGCGAGATCTGTTTGAGCGTGTTGGTGCAATGCACGCGGCGTGCCGCCTCGCGGGCCGCCTGAACCGCCGGCAGCAACAGGGCGATCAGGATGCCGAGGACTGCAATCACCACGAGGAGTTCCACCAGCGTGAACCCCGATTTGCATTCCGGACGGACCATGGCCACACTCCTTGAACCGGGCGGAGGCCGACCGGCGGCATTCCGGCCGGCCCACCGCTCTGTACGGGAAGCCCACTGTTAGAGGATGACATCTAGTACCGTGTGGCTCCCATCCTAATCCGTGACGCGTTGGAGTGTCAAGCTTTCCTTTTCGCCGCGGACCGCCGCACCGAGACGACGGGGCGAGTTCTCTGGAGGCGATCCTCCCTATCAGTCCGTGCCATGGTCTCCCTGAATCCTGCAAGGTCGTTTGTCGGTTAGTAGTCGCCGACCACTTCGTTGCCGCTTCGCGTCGCCAGGGCTTGATAGGTCGTGGCGTTGATCGTCTGTGCGATCAGCCGGACGGAGCCGTCTGCCGAGAGGAACTGGGTCCCCGCCGGGTGGAAGCTGCTGAAGTTGTGGAAGTAGTGGACCGCTTCGGCTTCCGAGTTGGGCGGATAGGTCGCTACGCCGACCACCCGGGCAGGACCGTGCTGGCCGCCCGTCACCACCCCGACCCATGTGGACGGGGCCAACTTCGAGCACCGCTCTCCGACGATCAGCGTGTTGCTCAGCCCGTCGGTGATCTCGGCGAACCGCACGCCGCGGTTCAAGAAGAAGGAGCCGTTCCCCTCGCACTGGCCGTTGGTGCCGGGGCAGGCCACGTGGATGTCGACCGTGCCGAACATCCCGATGTAGTTGCCTGTGGCCAGTTCCACGGGCGAGAAGCTCCCCGGCCCCACGAAGGGTCCTCCCCCCTGGAGCGTAAACGTCTTGCCGCCGACATCCGAAGGGCAGTGGAACGTGTTGATCGGGTACACGCGGGCCTCGACGTTGCTCGAATCGGTGATCGGCAGATTGAAATGGACGAGATTCTTGTAGGCCGCCCCTTGCTCCATGTAAGGCAAGATCCTGGCGCACCATCCCCAACCGGGCAGACCGAACCAGTGCTGCAGGCCCGTGCCCGGATCGTAGCCCATCCAACCGGCGGGCAGTTGGTGGTTGATGTCGTGGTACATGTGCAGGGCCAGGCCGATCTGTTTCAAATTGTTGCTACAGGAAGACCGCCGCGCCGCTTCGCGCGCGGCTTGAACGGCGGGCAAGAGGAGGGCAATCAGGATCCCGATGATGGCAATCACCACCAGGAGTTCCACCAGAGTAAAACCTTTTCGATGAACGGACGGAAACGCAGACATATTCGTAACTCCACGAGGAAGTGCCGCCGAGGGAGACAGAAGCCGCGGCGCGAACCGCTCGACACGGTCCCTCGGCAAGAGCCTGAGACGCAATCCACAGAAGCACTTCACGCCATCGCAGGCGGAGCACGAATGCGCCAAGAGAGCGGAACCGGGCGGACCTTACGAGGGACTTCGCCCAGCCCGTCCCTTCGTGAGAAGCGTCTGCTGAGAGTTACCGCAGCGCTCTCGGCCGAAAGCCACTTCTGCGCAAGGAAATGGCAAACCGGGCAACGGCCGTCGGTTTCCGAGCACTTCGCATCGGAGACGTGGGCAGCGGCGGGGCTGCCGGCAACGAGGCACTCCGCTTCGGTCGCGCCATGGCTGCCACAACCGCAATCGCTGTGGGCATCCCAGGTCGCCCGAATCACGTGACGATGCAGCAGCGGTGCCCCGACCGTGGCCAGCACGTAGCTGGCAAGGACGACGCCGAGAAGGGGCTTCCTCCAGGGGGAGTTCATAAGTATCGCATTCTGCAATGCCACCTTGTTGCGCACCGTTGCAGGTCGCAACTCCGCAGAGGTTGACTTTCTAGTCTCGGGTGAAGCAAGTCACCTTCACGTAATATCTTCGGCCCTTGCCGTCCCCTCGGGGTTCCAGGGCACAACGTTTGCACGGTGCAAATCACGCGCCGTTGCGGCGATGATATGTCCCTGGCCTGGTCGCGGGTACTGACCGCTGGAGCGGCGCTGCAATTCATTGTTCACCGCAGTTGGAAGGGCCTCGGGCGTTTCATCTGCGCGAGTGTTATACGTCACAATCTTCCAGGAGGATCGCGCCCATGCGCCACGGTCCCCAGCTTTGCGCCCTGATGACGGTCGCCTGCGTGGCGGCCTCCGCGTTCTCGGGGGAGCGATCGGCGAGCCCCCTCAAGCAGGGGGTGGCGAATCGGCCCGTACCCCCGCCCGGCCCTTCTCCAAGCCCGCCCCCGCAAGCGACGGTGCCCGAGGAGTTGCCCTACGTCTACACCAAGTGGAAACACTTCACGGTCAAGGAAGGGCTGCCCGACGACCACATCATGGCGGTCAAGGCCGATGGTCCCCGGGTCTGGGTTGGGACGGAAGACGGATTGGCCTGCATCGACAAGAGAACGCTCAAGATCCGCACGTGGGGATTCAAAGACGAGAACAACGACGGCGAGGCCGACGAGCCGTACACGTTGCCATGGAAAGTGATCACGGCCATCGACGTGGACCCGAAGACGGGAGACGTCTGGCTCGGGCTGTTCGGGGGTGGCCTTGCCCGATACAGCGGCGGTCGTTTCGACCACTTCCACCAGCTTAACAGCGGGCTGGTCAACAACGTCGTCTACGGCGTGGCCGTCGAGGGGGACAACGTCTGGGCCGCCACCACGGCCGGCGCGAGCCGCTACAATACGGTCACCGGCCAGTGGAGCATCTACACCGAGAAAAACGCCCCGATGGAGGAGATCTGGAACTACAGCGCCCAGTACGACGGCAAGGGCAAGGTCTTCTTGGGCATCTGGGGAAGCGGCGTCCTGGAGTTTGACTGCGAGAAGGACCGCCAGCATCGGGGCGACCCTTGGAAGGCCTACATCGATCCGGACGGCGAGATGGAAATCGACCTCTATCGCGACGACGGAATCGTCCACGTCATCATCACCGGGGCCAGCCCCGCGGACGACATGCTCTGGGTCTCTTCCTACTTCGGCTGCTGCCGCTACGACGGCCGGCACTGGCGCGGCTTGTACGCCCAGGAGACCGGACTGCCGAGCGATTTCACCAACAACCTCAAGGCCCGCAGCGGCGACGAGTGCTGGTTCTGCCACGACAAAGGGCTCGGGGTCGTGGCCCACTTCCCGACCGATACGGTCGTGGCCTACACCCGCGACGAACACACGCTTCGCGGCAAGGCATGTGTCTATCGCCGCGGGAAGCTCCTGAAGACGGTCGATATGGAAAAGGCCGTGCCCCACAACTTCACCATCAACATCGACCACGACGGACACGACACCTGGGTCGCCACCGGAAAGGGACTGGGCTGGGCCGTCGGCGACGGATACTACCCGGGCCTCAGGAAGAACCCGGGCTGGCTCGTGCAACCGGGGCAAGCCAAGGGGGCTACTCCCCTCTCCCGCCGGACGGGAGAAGGACAGGGGGTGAGGGGATTTGCCAACGAAATCCCGGAGTAGTTCCTGGACGTCCGCTAGGGAGTCGCCGCTCAGCCGTCGTCGCGAGATGATTCTCGGGCTCCAAGCCGCCTTTCCGATCACGAATAGGAAGTCCTTCACATTTTGTTTTGTGCGATCCCGGGGGTTGTTGCCATGCGATACGTCTTCGTTCTGTTGCTCACGGCTCTCCTCGGCAGCCAGGCGGCCTTCGCCGAAGAGAAGGCGACCCGGCAGGGGCCCGACTCGATGCCGCCCTGCCAGGCAGACGAGCACACGCTTGAGGTCCTCAAGGAAATCAACTCGCTCAACGCCTATCAGACCCCGAAATTGCCGCTGAGACTGGATGACCGCTACGCCCACACCGCGGACGACGTCTCGCCGTTCGGGGGCGTTACGCCCTTCAAGCGTCACTTCCTTCTCCAGATGGAATACACCGGGCCGGGCCGGGCGATCCCCGAGCCGAACGACGTGAAGACGGTCAAGATCGGGTTCCTCGGCCCGATCGAGCCGACCGTTTCGGTCGCCACCGGGGGCAAGAGCCACGAGGAGAATATGGGCAAGCAGATGCTCCGCGGGGCCCAACTCGCCATCGAGCAGGCAAACGCCCAAGGCGGATATCTCAAACGCAAGATCCCCTTCGAGTTGGTCATCAGCAACGACAATGGGCTGTGGGGCGCTTCCGGCGAACAGATCGTCAAGCTCGCCTACCTCCACAAGGTCTGGGCGATCCTCGGCAGCATCGACGGGGCGAACAGCCATATTGCCATCCGCGTGGGACTCAAGATCGAAATCCCGATGATGAACAGCGGAGACACCGATCCCACGTTCATCGAGACGAACATCCCCTGGGTCATCCGCTGCATCGGCGACGACCGGCAGCAGGCGTATCTCCTGACCGATTACTTCTACCGGAAGCTGGGGCTGCAACGCGTCGGCATCATCCGGGCGAGCAACCGCTACGGGCGGTTCGGTGTCCGCGAAGTCCGCGATTCGAGCCGCCGCCTGGGGAAGCCGGTCCCGATCGAAATGGCCTACGCCGTCGGGTCGGAGGATTTCTCCCTCCATATCGAACGCCTGAAGGCGGCGAACCTCGAGGCCGTCGTCCACTGGGGCGACGCCGTCGAAGGGGCCAAGATCCTCAACCAGATGCGGGCCGCCGGAATGAAACAGCCCTACTTCGCCTGCGACCGGTGCCTGCTGGACGATTTCACGAAGATCGCAGGCGCCAACGCCGAGGGGGTGGTTTGCGGGTCTCCCTGGAATCCCCAACGCTCCGACCCGAAACTCGATGCCTTCCGCGACGCATACAGGAAGAAGTTCCACGAAGAGCCGATGACCTACGCGGCCCACGGGTTCGACGGCATGAATATGCTGATCTGGGGGATCCAGGTCGCCGGCTTGAACCGTGCCAAGGTCCGCGACGTGATCGCCTATCGCACGAAGCCCTGGCCCGGCGTCACCGGCGACATCCCGCTGAGCGGTTGCCTCGACGACGCCGGCGAAGTTTTCTTGGCCAAACGCGAGGGCGGCGCCTGGAAGTTCCACTCGCGCGCCGACCTGGCCATCCCGACCGGGCCGACTACGCCGACGCAGGAGACGGCCGCCTCCCTGCCAGTCGCCGCCTCGAAATGACGCCCGGATCCGGGCCCGCCCGGACAGCCTCTCACTTCGAGTTCTTGTATCGGTGCTTCAAGAAGTCGCCGACGTAGATCAAGTACTCGAACGACAGGGCATCCTGGCTGACCTTGTCCAGGATGGTCGCCAAGGTGCCCTGGACCACCTCTTCTTGGTCGACGTAGCCCGCGTGCTTCACGACCGCAACGGGGGTCTCCGGAGGATAGTTGACGGAGAGCTTCGCAATGAAGTCCTTGAACTCCGCCCGCATCGTGAACAGCACCATCGTGGAGTGATGGACGGAGAGCTTGTCGATCGTGTCGGTCTTGCCGGGCCAGTCGGCCGCGGAGAGGATGACCGACTTGGTCCGGTCGCTCGTCGTCACGCACCGCTTGAGCGCGGCGTTGCCGGCGTTGAAGCAGCTCAGGCCGGGAACAACCACCGGATTGAGGTCCTCAAATTCCTCCAGGCACCACGCCCACGGTCCGTAGACCAGCGGATCGCCGTTGTCGAGGATGACCACGGTCTTCTTGTCGGCCACGGCCTTGCGGACACGGGCGATGAAGTCCTTCCGTTTGGCGTCGAGCCGTTCGGCCTGTTCCCGTTCCCTGCCCTTCAACGAGGCGGGATCCTTTCCGTAGCCGGGGAAGAGCCTCCAATAGCCGTCGACCAGTTCCTTGCCCTTGAGGTGTTCGGAGAACTTCTCGCCGATCCGATTGGAGCAGAAGACCAGGTCGGCCCGCTTCATGACGTGGATCGCCCGGAGCGTCGCCAGATCGGCGTCGCCCGGCCCGACGCCCACCAGGTAGAGTTGCGTTGCCGGCTTTTCGGCCCCGACGCCGGCGGCGGGAAGGACTAGCGACGCCAGGGCGCCGAGAACTAGGGCGAGGAAGCGTCGGCGGAGACAAGCGTGGGTCATGGGAAGGCCTTTCCAGCGGGGTGGGACCATGGTATTACGGTCTCTCAAATCGTAACACAACCAGGATACCCGTCGTCCATCTCGTGTGCAAGACCCCGCGACGGTCTTGCTGGCCGGGCCCGGGATCGGGGGAGAACACCCCGGGGCGAAAGGAGTCCTCGAGGGGCGCTCGCCTCTGCAAGGCGGCTAAGTCCCTCCCGTGCAGCGACTTATGCCCGGCGCACGAGAGCCCGTTCTCCGGCGGCGCGTGGCGGTTGACAAGGCCGGCTCGTGTGGTAATACTATTTCGGCGTCCGTAATACCACCTGCCCGCCACCCGCCAGACTCTGCCAGGAGGAAGGCCATGGCCCGTCCCGCCTCGAACCGCGACGGCTTCACCTTGGTGGAGCTCCTTGTCGTGATTGCGATCATCGGGATCTTGATCGCCCTGCTTCTGCCCGCGGTCCAGGCGGCCCGCGAGGCGGCGCGCCGTTCGAGCTGCACGAACAAGCTCAAGCAGATCGGCCTGGCAATGCACAATTTCCACGACGTTCGCGGGCAGTTTCCGGCGGGCGATCCGCAGAAGGTGTGCCCGACCTATCCCAGCGTCGGAGCGTTCTTGTACCGCTGGTCGTGGCTGGCGATGATCACGCCGTATATGGAACAGTACAACGTCTACAAGTCGTTGAATATGGACGTGCCCTTGTACACGTACAACGGCTCCAACCCGGGGCCGGGATACAACGTCCATCCGGACAACCTTGAGCCGGTTTCGGGGATCATCCCGCTGTTCCTTTGCCCGAGTGATACGGAGAAGAAGGTCGACGAACTCTACGGCCCGACCAACTACATGTCGTGCTGGGGAAGCGGCATGCCGCCATGGACGGTCCATACGGCGGACCAGACCGACGGCGTCTTTTATGCCAGTTCGACAACCCGGTTCGCCGACATCACCGACGGCACGACCAATACGGCGATGGCGTCCGAGAGCACCCTCTGGCCCGGAGGCAGCGTGAGCGGCCTCACTGCCGAAAATGCCCGCGACGTGATGGTCAGCTTGAGGAGCCTGCCGATGACTGAAGCGGTCTGCTCGGCGACCGGCGCTTCGGCGTCGACGTCGCGCAACGGCAGATGGGCCGACGGCTGGCCGAGATACTCCGGCTACGACCACTATCTTGGGCCGAACTCGTCGGTTCCGGATTGCGGCGTGGTTTCGCCGATGCGCGCACTCTGGAAGGCAGCCAGGAGCCGCCATCCCGGCGGCGTGAACCTGATTCTGTGCGACGGCTCGGTCCGGTTCGCCGGCGACAGCGTCGACCGCGACACGTGGCACGCCCTCGGCTCGCGCAACGGAGGCGAAACGTCCAAACCGTTCTGACAATCACTCCCCGTTGGCAAGGAAATCCCGTGAAAAGGAGAACCGCATGAACCACCGTCAAGCGACCCGTGACGCGCAGCGGATTTCGCGCTCCTTCGTGGCCGGCCTGCTCGTCGCGCTGGTTGGGCTTCCCGTCGCGTCCGGGGCGTTGGCCCACGAGGTCTGGATCGAGACCGCCGCCTCCGGACAGGTCGGGCAGGGGCAGGAAGTCCGCGTCTGCTGGGGGCACTCGGGCCACAGGGAGAGCGGGGAGGGGCTCCAGCGCCAGCAGTCAAAGCTGATCGCGTGGTGCGTCGCACCCGATTCGCAGTCCAAGAACCTCCCGTTGCTCTTCAAATCCGATTGCCTCACCGCAACCGTCACTCCGGCAGCCCCGGGCGCCTACGTGCTCGGCGCCGAATGCCAGACGGGGATTCTCGACCGGGAGTTCCACGGAATGGCTGCCAAGACCCGAATCGTCATGGCCGGAAAGACCGTCTTCAGAGCCGGACCGGGCGTCCGCGGAATTGAGACTCCGCTCCGCATCGAGTTGGACCTGGTGCCCGGCGGCGACATCCTGGATCTTCATCCGGGCGATGTGGTCGCCGCGAAGGTGTTGTTCAAGAAGAAGCCAATCGGCGGCCGGACCGTCGTCGCCACACTGAGCACGCTCGGCAGCCGTCCTTTCCCCAAGGATCCCGGAGTCGAGGGGCTCGCATGGAGCACGAAGAACACCGCCGCCCCCGGCACCGGCGAAGTCCGCTTCCCCCTGATCGCAGCCGGCCGGCACATCCTGTCGGTCAGGTATACCGACGAGACTCCAGGGCGATACGAAGGAGACCTCGAATTCACGAGCAAGTTCAGTCACTTGCGCAAAGGCGATTCCTACGAGCGGACCATGCACGTCTCCACGCTGACGTTTGAGGTCCTGCGCGACTGACCCGAATCTCTCCGACAACGGGACGCGATCCCTGGAGGGCGGAACGGTCCCCGACGCCCAACGCCCCCGTTCCCCGCAACGGCAACAGCGGCGCACGATCTTGCAGGGCAGGTTGACAACGTGCCCGGTGGCCTGACACATTGCACTCAAGATCGTGCCGATACCCTGCAATGCCCCGGCAGCGGGGGCCCTTGGGCGACCCATTGGGCCTCGGGTTACGTAGACTACCCGTGTCCCGACCCATGCGCCGGTACCGGGAGGGAGAATCCCGTGCTTCCTGGCCTGCCCGACGCTGCGGCAAGGGACGATCTTGGTCTCGGCAAGGCTTTGGCCCCCGCCGCGTGGTGGTACAACGATGGTCCAGCCCCCCGCACCCGGCACGCGAGACATTATCCTGGACTCGATCAACGACGGGGTCTTTACCGTCGATGACCGGTGGCGGATCACTTCGTTCAATCGCGCGGCCGAGCGGATCACCGGAGTGAGCCGGAAGGAGGCGGTCGGCAAGCCTTGTTGCGAGGTGTTCCGGGCGAGCATCTGCGAGACGGCCTGCGCGCTGAAGTACACGCTCACCACCGGCCGGCCCGTGGTCAACAAGGCCGTCTACATTCTCGACGCGAAGGGAAACCGGGTCCCCATCAGCATCTCCACCGCCGCGTTCCGCGACGAATCGGGCGCGGTGCTGGGTGGCATCGAGACCTTTCGCGATCTCCGGCTCGCCGAGGAACTCCGTAAGGAATTGGAATCGCAGAACGCGTTCGCCGAGATCGTCGGGCGCAGCCAGCCCATGCGGCAGCTCTTCGAGATCCTCCCAAAAATCGCCGAGAGCGATAGCACGCTCCTGATCGACGGCCCGAGCGGGACCGGGAAGGAGTGCTTCGCCCGGGCGGTCCACCGTCTCTCGCGCCGCCGCGACAAGCGGTTCGTCGCCGTCAACTGCGGCGCGATGCCCGACACGCTCCTGGAATCCGAGCTTTTTGGGTACAAGGCCGGCGCGTTCACCGATGCCCGCCAAGACAAGCCCGGCCGTTTCGCCCTGGCGGAGGGCGGAACGATCTTCCTCGACGAAATCGGCGATGTGTCCCAGGCGATGCAGGCCCGGCTCCTTCGCGTCCTCCAGGAGCGGGTCTTCGAGCCCTTGGGAGGTGTCGAGACGGTGAAGACCGATGTCCGGGTCATTGCCGCGAGCAACAAGGACCTTTCCAAGCTGGTCCGGAAGGGACTTTTTCGGGAGGACCTCTTCTACCGGATCCACGTCATCCGCCTGACGCTCCCCGCGTTGGCTGACCGGCGGGAAGACATCCCGCTGTTGGTCGGACATTTCATCGCCAAGTTCAACCGTCTTCAAGGCAAGGACGTCGTGGACGTCTCCGATGAAGTGCTGGCCATCCTCATGGAGTACGACTATCCGGGGAATGTCCGCGAGTTGGAGCACCTCATCGAGCATGCCTTCGTGCTCTGTCACACCGGCATGATTCAGCCGGAGCACTTGCCGCCGGATCTCCGTCGCCGGGCCGCGAGCACGCCGGTCGCGGTCCTCAGCGGCATGACCCTTCGGGCGATGGAGAAAGTGATGATTTCCGATGCGCTGCGGCGTCACGGCGGCAACCGGAAGGCCGCCGCGAAGCAGCTTGGAATCGACCCGAGCACGCTGTTCCGCAAAGCGAAAGCCTTGGGAGTCCCCCTCCCCGACGTCGATGGCAGGAGCAAAGGTCCCTAGATAGAAACATCTGGGAACTTGGGCTGGTAGGTCAGGCTTGGGGAGATGAAAGGCCGGTTGAACTGGAGGGGCGACTGGATGTCCGGTTTTGTTCCGCTGACGCTGGCCTCTCCCGGAGCCGCGGTAGCGGCGGCAGATCGTAGCCCATGGCGCGAGCCATGGGATGCGGTCCCGCAAGGCCCCCGGAAGCCCCGTCAGGGGCGATAGAACGGGGCCCACCGCCTTCTTTCGCCCCTTGCGGGGCTTGGTTGGCCGTGGGAGGCCGAATCGTCCCATGGCTTGCGCCATGGGCTACGGTCTTACGCTCCTTCGGAGCTGAGAGCGCGAGGTGCTTTGCCATTGCATTCTGCGTGCGATCGTTCCGTCGCCTTCTGAACAAAACCGGACACCAAACGTGGGAATACGCAGCGCGCCGTTTCACCCCGCCAGGT
>CAYSGY010000033.1:21608-23514 GCA_964430315.1 uncultured Planctomycetaceae bacterium | reverse complement strand
AGGACCAGGCAATACCCTTGGGTCGTACCTGCCCGCCGGATCGCGGTCCGGGCCGCTTCGGCGTAGAGCGGCGAACGGGCATCGCTCGGGTAGGGCGACGGCCGGACCGCCGCCTCGACGAACTCAAACCGGTGCGGTCCGCCGGGCGACGGCGTGCCGGTCTGGAAGCAGTGCACGAAGCCCTGCTCGGTGCTCGCGTAGAGGCGGCCGTCGCTGGCCGCCAGCCCGTAGGCCTTTCCCCGCACCTCGCCCCGCCACAGGATTCTCCCGTCGGTGGGTTGGTACGCCGTGACGCGATCCAATTCGCCGACGAAGATCATGTTCCCGGCCACGATCAGGTCGTAGGCGTCGACGCAAGGGACTTCCCACTTCACGAAGTCCCTGCGCGTGCCGCCCAGGGCGGCGATCCGCGCCTGGTCTTCCGGAGTCTTCCCGGGCTTGGCTTGCAGGCGGCCCAGCTCGAGCCAGTGGGCCCGGTCCAGGGCGCATAGCCGATCCTTGGTCAGGATATAGCTCATGGGCCCGTCGGCCACAACGCGGAGCCCGTCGGCGAACACGACCTTCTCGTTCTTCCCGACGGCCTCGGGCGTGGCGGCGTGGATGCCCATCGTCTCGCCGGCGCTGTAGAGGACCGTGTCGTCGACGACGACCGTAAAACAGCCTCCCGCCAGGCGATTCGCTCCGCCGCCGGGCAGCGGACCGACGTCCTTCCCCGTGCGCCGGTCGAAGGCCTGCGGGGCCGTGCGTCCGGTGGGCACGTAGAGATGCGATCTCGACGCCACCAGGTAGCCTTGCGAGGCGACCGAAATCTTCTGTTTCCAGACTTCCGCGCCGTCCTCGGCCCGGACCGCGCAAAGGTAACTCCCCTGCGACGGGAAGAGACCCGCACAGAAGTACGCGATCCCCTCCTCGACCACGACGCCGCAGCGCACGGGCCAAAGCGACATCATCCGGCCATTGCCCGGCAAGCGGCGGTCTTCGGGGCCGCCGCGGTACTTCCAGAGCAGGCTGCCGTCGCCGGCGCGGAGGCAGTAGAGGCAGCCGTCGTCGGAACCGGCGTAGACCCGGCCGCCGACGAGAACCGGCGCAAGCCGCACCGGTGCGTCGGTCGTGAACGACCAGCGGACCTGCCCGTTGGAGGCGTCGAGGCAGTAGACGGCGTCGTCGGCCGAGGACCCGAAGCAGACGGCCCCGTCGGCGACCGCCACGTGGAACGCCCGGTCGAAGGTGGTCGTCGGCCCGAGAGTGGGCACGCGGCGATAGACGTCGCGCTGGGCGGGCAACTCCGGCCAGGCAGGCTTGGGAGCATGGGCCGCGTGATGGACCCACGCCTGGGCCAGCGGCAACTTGATCGGGTCCGCGGAGACGCCGCTCCGCCGGCCATCGTGCCGATAGGCCGGCCAATCGCCCCACGCCGCCACGCCGGTCGTCCAGGCGACCAACCCAACGGCCAACCAAATCGAGCCTCGCAATAGGTTCTTCCGATGGGTTGTGGGATCCGGCAAGTGTCGAGATGCCATCGTCTTCCTCCTGAGCAGGTCAGCCGCATGAGGTTGTGTGGCACTGCTTACCCGCCGTCGAACGGTCGCGCCCTGCTGAGAAGTCCAGCTCGACAACCTCGAAAAACAAGACCGTGACAACCCGAAATCCAACCCGACTTCGTCTCAGAATCCGTATGCCACGACCCGCGAAACGTCACGCCGCCGTTTCTAAGATCGGGCTGTGCAAAGAAATCCGCCGGGAGCCCCTTGATACCGTCGGCCCTTTCAGGGAAGTGGACGCGGTCAAACCTCGCAGAGGCGCATCATCTTGTCGAGCGTTTCCAGGGGGTCCTTGGTCGGCGTGTACTCGTGGGCGAGGTAGCCTTGGAACCCCAGGTCGGCGATCGCTTTGCAGATGGCGGGAT
>CAYSGY010000033.1:1373-21598 GCA_964430315.1 uncultured Planctomycetaceae bacterium | reverse complement strand
AGTAGAGTTCCTGGGTCTCGTCGAACTCGTGGCGCCCGGGGTTGCCCGCGGTGTGGAAGTGGCCGATGTACTGGATGTTCTCCCGGATCGTGCGGATAATGTCGCCTTCCATGATCTGCATGTGGTAAATGTCGTAGAGGAGCTTGAACCGCGGCGACGCGACGCGCTTGCAGAGCTCCACGCCCCAACTCGTGCGGTCGCACATGTAGCCCGGGTGGTTGACCTTGCTGTTGAGGAGTTCCATGCAGAGGGTCACGCCCCGGTCTTCGGCCAGCTTCTTGATGTTGTTCAGGAAGACGACGCAGTTGTCCATTCCCTGCTCGTCGGAGATGCCCTGGCGGTCGCCGGAAAGGACGATCACGTTGGGCGCGCCGGCATCGGCGGCCGCGTTGATGGCCGCGCGCATCCGGACGTCGATCTCGGCATGGAACTTCTTGTCGTTGATTCCTTCCTTGATGCCGCTGCCGCCGGAGACCATGGTGGCGATCAGCCCGTGCTTCTTGAGCACCGGGAAGGCGTCGGGCGTCACCAGGTCGATGCCGACGGAGCCGAGGCGGGCGGCCTCGCGGCACATGCCGTCGAGGTCGAGCTTGAGACCGGCGAACACGCCGCGGCAGACCGATTGCTTGAGGCGTCCTTTGCGGGGCGCCGCGACGGCGTCGCCGGCCTTCCCGCCCAGGAGCGCCAACGTGCCCACGGTTCCGACGGTCTTGACGAAATGACGACGAGCGATTCTTCGAGATTGCGGAGTGGTCATCGTGCTTGGTCCTTGGGTCATCCCAGATAGGCGTCTTGCTGTTTGAGAATCTTCTGAACTTTGGCGACTTCGACGGCGCGGGGCGGGCAGCCGTCCTGCGCGGCCACGGCGGCCGCCACGCCCGCCGCATGCCCGGTGGCGAAGCAGACGGGAATCAGGCGGATGTTGTCGGCCGTCTTCAGGGCCGCGGAAATGCACCGGCCCGAGGCCAGCACGTGATCGACCTTCTTGGGCACGAGCGTGCCGTAGGGGATGTGCCACTCGCTGCCCTCGGGCTTGGTGAACCCGCCCACGGCCACCACGTCGGGATAACGCGCTCCATTCTTGACGTCGTCGCGCGTAAGGGTCTTCACCCCGGTGAGGGTCCGCGTGATGCGCACTCCGAGTTGCGGGCCGGTCTCCGCGAGAAACGCCTTTTCATAGCCGGGCGTCTTGCGGAGCTTCTGGACCTGCTCCCAGATGTGGCGTCGGTGGCTCATTTCGAGACGCGTCAGGACGGCGACGTCCAGCCCGTCGGTCTCGGGCCCGAGCATGTTGACCCAGTTGACCCCTGGGATCGGGGTGGCGGAACCGATTCCGCGGGGCTTCTTTCCTTGCTTGGCCGCGGCCGGGTCGACCCGATCCAAGTTGCCGACCCGCGAGACGAGGCCGATGTTGTAGCTCCGGTGCTCGAACTCGGCGCCGGCCGCGGCGAACAGGTCGCCGTCGCCGGTGGCATCGACCACGTTCTTGGCGAGAATCGCCTGGCGTCCGGACTTGCTCTCGAACACCGCGCCGCGGACGGCGTTGCCCTCCATCACGGCGTCGACGCCCCAGCAGTGCAGGAAGACCTTCACGCCCGCCTCTTCGATCATGTCGAGCATGACGAACTTCAGGGCCTCGGCGTCGACCGTCGGGCTGAGGCCGGGCCCGCGGTTCATGATGCCCCCGTCGATCTTGTCGAGGCGGCGCATCATCTCCTCGCCGATTCCCATGCAGACCTGCTTCGGGCCCTTGACGAGGTGCCCGATGACGATCAGCACGAGGCCGCCGGTCCAGAGGCCGCCGAAGTGGTTGTAGCGTTCCACGAGGGTAACTTTGGCCCCCGCGCGACGGGCGCCGATGGCTGCGGCCACGCCTGCCGGGCCGCCGCCCACGACCAGCACGTCGGTCTCATCCAACAGCGTCAACTTGCGCTGCGGCTGGATCACCTCGCCGTGGACCACGGCGGGGCACGTGGCCGTGGACTGCACCACGCTCCCCTTGAGGACGCTTCCCGTGAAACCGCTCGACGGCCGCGGCGGATCGGCCCAGACCATGTCGCCGACGGTCGCGCCGCCGAGGCCGGCCGCCAATCCCGAAGCGCCCAAGGTCCGCAGCAGTTCACGGCGAGAGAGTCGATGGCTCATCGAATGGGTTCCTTGTCTCAAGATATCATTGGCGCGGGGCGAATCACCCATCGCTGCGGGCAGGTCGGCGACCTGCCCCACGAATCGCGGAATGGGTTCCTAAATGAGGTTGCAGATTCTGGGAGCCCGCGTTGGCCGTGTGGCACTGCTTGACCGCTGCCGCCAGCACGGTTCCTCCGATCGGATAACGCTTTCCCGGCAGCGGTCAAGCAGTGGCACACTCCCAAGATCGTGCAAGTTCATTTAGAACTCCAGAAAAACGTCATTCTGTACCGCCGCGGGAGGATCTGTCAAGGAGCGTTCGGCCTGAGGGAGGATTCGTCTTCATTTCTTGTTCGGCCCTCCGGTTTGCGGATCCAGGTAAAACGGTTCCATCGCCGGGCGGTACTGGTTCATGAGCGCGTCGTAGAAGTCCAGGGGCGGCTTCGCGTCGGCCGGCAGGAACGACTTGTAGGGGTGGGTCTTGGAGTAGGCGTCGAACTCTCTGCGTACGGCCTGCAAGACGTCGGGCCTGGTCAGGAGGTCGATCGCCGTGGCCGCCATCGCCTTGGCGCCCGCGTTGGACCCCTTCCAGGCCGTGGAGCCGAACCCGCAGGCCACGGTCGACCAATGATGCCCCAGCGAGCCGCCGGCAATGCCCGGGAACCGGATCGTGGCGGTCGGGGCGATGAGGGTCACATCGCCGTGATCCGACGACGGGCCGCCGGTGAACACCGCCGCCGGCTTCCCGAGCGTGCCGGCCTTCGCCGGCATGCCCGTTGGCTTGACGCCCAGTTCTTTCTGGAGGGCCCGGGCGAATTGGTGCTCCTCCTCGGTCCACTTCGGCATGCCGACCAGCTCGATGTTCTTCATCATCAGTTCGGCGAGCGTCTTGTTGTGGTGCGACTGGTGAAGGGCGGCCAGGACGCGCACCTCGGCCAGTTCCGTTCCCGTGGCCAGCGCGGCCCCTTTCGCGCAGTTGAGGACCCGCTCGTGCATCTCCAGGAGCTTGTCGTCGGAGTTGCGGAGAAAGTACCAGACGCGGGCCCGATCGGGAACGACGTTGGGGGCCTCGCCGCCGTCGGGAATCACGTAGTGCATCCTGGCGGAGAAGTGGAGGTGCTCTCGGAGGTAGTTCGTGGCGACGTTCATGATCTCCACGGCGTCCAAGGCGCTCCGCCCGCTCCACGGCGCCCCGGCGCTGTGCGCGGTCTTACCCCGGAACGTGAAGACCACCGACTCCAGGGCGCTTCCTTCCACGCCGTAGCCGGTCGAGAATTCCGAACTGGTGTGGTTGTTGATGACCGCGTCCACGTCGCGGAAGAGCCCGGCCCGGACCATGTAGGGGCGGCTCACCCCGATTTCCTCGGCCGGGGAGCCGAAGAGCTTGACGGTCCCGGCGATCTTGTGCTTCTCCATGGCTTGTTTGACAGCGATCGCGGCGGCGGTCGCGGCCGAGGCCATGAGGTTGTGGCCGCAGCCGTGGCCCGGGGCCCCGGCAATCACGGGAGCCTGCTCCGGCGTGCGGCCCTTCTGGGAGAGCATCGGCAGGGCATCGTATTCGACCAGAATGCCCACGACCGGCTTGCCCGACCCATAGCGGGCCACAAAGCAGGTGGGCATGCCGGCCAGCCCTTTTTCGACCGTGAATCCGGCTTCCTCGAGCGTCTTGATGAGCAATGCGGAGGATCGGTGCTCCTGCAATCCCAACTCGGCATAGGACCAGACCGCATCGGAGATCCGGCCGAACTTCGCAATGATCTCCGGTCCGCTCAGCCAGTCGAGCGCCGACTGCTTTTCTTGGGAGACCTCGGCGCCGGGCGCCCCGGAGAGCACAACGAGGAACGCGAGCATCGCGGCAGCGTTGCGAAGGAGAGGGCGGAAGTTATTCATGGTGGTCTCCAGTGGGCTATTACGTTGATGACGACTTGTCACTTCATGAAGCCCACGGGTTGCAACCCGTGGGCTTGCGGAGCGGTAAACGCCCCGTCGGTGCGAGGGTGTTCCCCGTCACTGCGGCGAGGCATCCAGGAGAGTGAGTCTTCCCTGGAATTGCAGGTCGAGCCACAGGGCCCCATCCTTTCGGGTAGCGGCCTTGACGGCGGAGCCGCGGACCGCGTTTTCCGACATGAGCCGCTCGGGGACGATCAAGGTCCGCCGGTACGGCTTCTTCGGATTCCCAGGCGTCAGGGTCAATGCGTGGAGGCGTCCATCCTTCACGGAGACCGTGGCCACAAGGTCCTCATAGCAGGGCAACGTGAAGCAAAAATCCTTCCAGGAGTCGGGCGCCGCCGGCGCGATCAGGATCTGATCGTCGCGGCACTGGAGCAGGACCTGGTTCACCGCATAGACGAAGTTGCCGGCGGCCGTGGAGAACCAGGGCCGCATCACGACCTTCTCCTCGTTGATCTCGAAGACCTCGCAAAAACACCCGGTGCCCTCGGCCACCTGCGACAATCGGTTCACGGCCTCGGACTTGTCGCCCAGGGCGGCCAGGGCGGCGGCCATCCAACCGCCGTACCAGGCCGATACCGATTTGCCGACGGGATACATGTTTCCATAATTCCCCACGTTCTTGACGAACGAGTAGACCGCGCTCTTCTGGAGGGCATTGCGGCCGTCGAACACCGGGTAAGGAAAGACGCCTCCCAGGACCGCGATGCTCCGCTCGGGACAGCCGGCGTAGGGGACGTACTCCTTGTCGTCGTGGGGCAGTGACTCCTTGAGCTTCCCGGCCATCGTCTTCCACTTCGCGGCCAATTCCGCATCGACACCGAGGACGCCGGCCGCCTTGTGCGCCGCCTCCAAAGTGAAGATCGCGCCGCAGGAGGTCATGAACGGGTTGCGCCTTGCGGGCCCGAGCCGCTCCAGGTCGGTACACTTGCCCACGAACAGGCTGCCGTTGGAGTCTTCGTAGATCATCTGTTCGACGAAGAACGTCGCGCACTCCTTGATCACCGGGTACCCCGTGGTCTTCAAGTAGTCCCGGTCGCCGGAATAGAGGTACTGGAACCACGAGCAGAGGGCGATGTTCGACATGTGGAAGACGTGATCGCTCCAGAACCCCGGCGTCGCGAGCCCCTCGGTCCCGTCCTCGATTGCCTCCCAGGGATAGCGTGCACCGTAGGAGGGAGTGGCCCGGAAATAGTGCGATGTGCGGTCCAGGGCCTTGCGCAGGCCCGCGTGGCGGAACTCCGGCTCCCGCCGCGAGATGGAGAGATGGTTGCTACTGGCCAGCCCCAGGAAGCAGAACGCTTCGTCCCATCCGAAATACCGCCCGGCCCAGTGCGTGTTGAGAACGGCGACCGGGAACGACCACCGGGTGGCGTTGGCGCGGAGGTGATACTGGGCGGTGTGGTAGGCCCGCTCGATGCGCTCCGCAGGAATGTGGATCGAGGATTCACCCCAATAGTCGCCCCACAGGCGCCGATGGTCCGCCAGGAGGCCGGCAAAGCCTCGTGTCTTCACCAGGGACTTCAATTGGCCCGCCCTTTCCCGGTAGTCCTTGCCGTCGAACGAATCGGCGAAGAGGAGATAGAAGGTGACGTCGGTCGGGCTGCCCGGCTGCATGGCGACGTCGGCAGCCAGCGAGAACGTGTTCTTCTCGACGCGGGGAGTCGCCGGCCGGTCGCAGAGGACCGACAAGACGCCGTCGTACACGTGGTAGGCGTCGATTTGATAGGCGACGTCGAGGCTCGCCGTGGCCGCGTTCCATTTCGGCGTAATGACGCCGCGCTTCGGGGGCGCGTTGGCCGCGCCCGGCGATGCGAACGCGTATTTGAGTTCCAGCCTCGCCGCACGCGCCGCCGGGGATTTTGGCAAGAAGCGCTTCCGGATGGCCACGATGTCTTGGTCGAGCGGGATGAAGACCGTCGTCTCCACGGAAAGGGAATCGCCGTAATCGCATTGGCACGTGGTGAGCGCTTCCCGGGTGTTCAGCGACTGCGTCCAGCGTGAAGGGCTCTGGTAGGTCTTCCCGTTGCACGAGATCTCCTGCTCGAAATGGCCGAAAGGAACGAGCAGGTCCTTCGGCGGCCCGTAGCGTCGCCCCGCCCACCAGATCGCGGGCGTCATTCCCGCATACGCCCGCTGAAACTGGCACCCCTGATAGTCAATCAGCATGGTGAGGCCGCCGTTGCTCAACAGCGGCGGCGCGTAGCTGCGTGGAATCGTATCGGGCGTGCCGCTCACCGAAAGGATCTGTGCCGGCTCCGCCTTCCCGCTCTGCCCCGGGGAGCGATGCCGCAGGGCACGGCCAAAGAGCTTCGGGCTGGGCTTGCCCTCCTCGACGGCCGCCTGGCCGGCCAGGAAGACGTAACGCACGCCGATGGCGTACTCCTGCGGCTTGTCGAACGTGGCCAGGTCGCGGAACGTGGCCGGGTCGAAGACGACGATGTCGGCCCAGTAGCCGGCACGCAGGTAGCCACGCTCGGGGATCCCGAAGATGTCGGCCGGCAGGCCCGTCGCACTCCGCACGGCCTGCGGCAGCGAAAGGACCTTGTCCTGGATCGCGTAGCGGCCGATCTTGCGGGCGAAGGTGCCGAAGTTGCGCGGGTGGTGATGCTCGCGGGGATTGGGCGTGCGGGCCGCCCCGTCCGAAGCCGTCGCCACCCAGGGCAGGGTCATCGCCCAACGCACGTCGGCTTCCGACATCGAATGGCTCACCACCTGGGGGTTTTCCTGGGCGGCGATCTTGAGCACCAGGTCCACGGGGTCGATCTTCTCCCGGGCGGCGATCTCCTTCAGGGTCTTGCCCACGTAGTCCGGGAACTTGGCGCTCTCGGCAATCACGATCTTCTCGAAGCGGCCAAGCCGAGCGGCGATCACCCGCCGCACCAGCGCGTTGAACGCAGGGTCGGCGGCCATGCGCCGGGCCAGATCCGCCCGACGGCACCATTGGATCTCCGCGTCGGGCAGAACGGCGTCGGCCAGCGAATAGGAATTGGCCGTGTAGGGATACTGGTCGGCGGTGATCTTGAGTCCCTGGGCGCGGGCCTTGTCGATCAGCGCCGCGGCGTCGCGAATCCGGCCCCAGTTGGGGATCTCCATCGACTTGAAGTGCGAGATGTGGACCGGCGCGCCCGACTCGTGCCCGATGCGGATCGCCTCGGCCACCGCTTTCAGAAGCTCGTCCGATTCTCCGCGGATGTGGGTAGCGTACACGCCGCCGTGGGCCGCCACGACCCGGGCCAAGGCGATCAATTCGTCGGTCCGGGCATAGGAGCTCGGCGCGTAGATGAGGCCGGTCGACATGCCCCAGGCCCCGTCGCGCATGGCCTGGGCCACCAGGCCCTTCATGCGTTCCAATTCCTCGGCGGTCGGGGCGCGGCGTGCGGAGCCGAACACCGCGGCGCGCACGGTGCCGTGTCCCACGAGGTGGACGATGTTCGTGCCCGCGCCGTGCTCGTCGATGTCCTTGAGGAATCGGGCGACGTCGCGCGATCCGCCGCAGTTGCCGGTGCCCATCGTCGTGCAGCCCTGGAGGAGGTAGTTCAGGCAGGGGCGGACGCCGGGGCTGCTGAGCGTTCCGTCGGAGTGCGTGTGGAGATCGATCCATCCCGGGGCGACGACCATGCCCCGGCAGTCGATCGTGCGGCCGATCTTGCCGGGCACGACCTTGCCGACGGCCACGATCCGCCCGTCGCGGACCGCCACGTCGCCGGCCGACGCCGCCGCGCCGGACCCGTCGCAGATCGTACCTCCGCGGAGCAGGAAGTCCGCATCGACCGGCGCCGCGGACGCGGGCAGCGTGAGGAGCGTCAGAAGCAGCACCGGGACGAGGCCCGGGGGGAACGCGACGGACCGGCAGGTACTCCGAACGTGCTCTCTCATCGAAGCGTCTCCTGATGCCAAGGCGGTACAAGCGGACATTGGCAACTGCCCTCACCCCCTGCCCCTCTCCCGTTCGACGGGAGAGGGGAGTCAATCGGCCCCTCTCCCGTCGAACGGGAGAGGGGAGAAATCGTCGATCGGTCGCTACGCGTGCCACGGCTCGCGCCACGGGCGATGGCGGAGGCGGTTGGCCTCGTCGTCACCGAGGAATTCTTCTTTCACCGGGTCCCATTTCAACGACCGCTGCAACGCGTAGGCGATCGTGATGAGGTGCCCGAGCGAGGCGGATCGGTGGCCGATCTCCTCGTGGGAGCTTGGTCTGCCCCGCGTGCGGATGCACTCGAACCAGTTGGCGTGATGATTGTTGGCCCCGATGACCACCTCGCGCGTGTTCCATTTCATCTCGCGGAACACGCTTTCCGGGCCCCCTTCCACCGGCCCGCCTCCGCTCATTGACGTCATCCAGCCCCGCTCCCCGACGAACACGCCGCCGAAATTCCCCGCCAGCCGGGCCGAATCGGGAACCGCCCCGTAGGCGCTCTTCACGATCCCCCAATGCTCGACCATGTGGAGCAGCGCGCCGTTGGAGTATCGACACGTGAGCGTTGGAAACTCTCCAGTGTGGGGATGAATAATCTCGACCGGTCCGCTGGTCTCCATCCCCAGGGCGTACTGAATCACGTCGGCGCTGTGGGAATGATGCCACGTGATCGAAGCGACGCCGAAGCTGTCGCAGAAGGCCCAGGGTACCACGCCGGGCGCCGGGTTCCGGTGGTACTCCCGGTTGTAAGGGCGCCACGTGCCCGGCCCGACCCAAAGGTCCCAGTCCAGGCCGTCGGGCACCGGCTCGGCGGACAGGGGGAACTCGATCGGCACGTGCCAATGGGCGAGGTCCTCGGCCTTCATTCCCCGGACGAACGGCCGGAACTGCGGCCACCGGAGCCATCCGGCCAGGTTGCTCCACAACGCGAACGCCGACTTGACCTTGCCGAGACCGCCGCAGCGGACGAACTCGCAGACCCTCCGGATCGCGGGAATGGAACGGTACTGGGTGCCCGTCTGGAACACGCGTGCGTGCCTTCGCATCGTGTCGGCCAGTTCGCGCCCCTCGCGGAGGGTGATCGAGATGGGCTTCTCGCAGTAGACGTCCTTGCCCGCCTCGGCCGCGTGGATCGAGATCAACGTGTGCCAATGGTCGGGCGTGGCGATCACGACGCCGTCGACGTCCGGCCGGTCGAGCACTTCGCGGTAGTCGTTCACGGCGGCGCAGCCGCGGCCGGGATACGTTTCGTCGGCCAGTTGACGGCCCGCCTCGCGCCGGACCCGGTCCACGTCGCAGACGGCCACGGCCTGGATGGCCGGGTCGCCCACAAGCCGCCGCCAGTGGCCGCGTCCCATCAGCCCGTGGCCGATCAACGCCAGGGTGAGCCGCTCGCTCGGCGCCGTGGCCCCATCGGCGCCCATGGCCGCTGCCGGGATGATCCTGGGCGCTGCGATGGCCGCCGAAGAAACGGCCACGCCGGCAAGGAACCGCCGCCGCGTTGTCCGGCCGAGAGACGGATGGGGAATTCGACTGGCCGCTGAATCCGTCATCTTGGATCTCCTTCGAGGTTGGCGGGGCGTCCGGCGCCGCCAGCCGGGGATCCTCACGCCGGCGGCACCCGGAGCGGAGATCCGTATCTTATCACGCCGTCGCGTCGGGAGCCACAACTTCGGCAAGATCGAGCACTCGCGGCTGCGGGCGGTTGGCCTCGGTCAGCGCGGCCTTGGTTGCAGGGCAGGTGGTCACGAGTACTTCGGCACCGGTCTGCGCGGCCTCGGCCAGGACCCGCTCGGCCATCTGCTTGCTTAGTTCCGGATGGAGCAGCCGGAAGACTCCGCCCGGCTCGCCGCAGGACCAGGCCAGCTCGCGGGACCAACTCATCTCGCGCAAATCCAGCCTGGGCAGGCTTTGCAGCACGCGGCGAGGTTCCTCGAAGATGCGGTGCTTGCGTCCCAGGTAGGTGCCGTCCAAGAGGGTCGCGCTGGAAGCCGCGTCGCTTCGCACAACGAGGCGGCCGGCTTGACGCAGCCGATCGAGGTATTGGGCCGTGTGGAGCACCTCGATCCCGCCAAGGTCCAGCCCCATGGCCGGATAGTCTCTGGAAAACGCGTCGAACGAACTTGGGCAGCCCGTGACCAGGGTCCGGCACTGGGTCGCGCGGATCCTCCGGGCCAGGTCCTCCGCCATGGCGCGGGCCTCGGTGCGGTAGCCCAGCAGGAGCAGCGGCTTGCCGGTCGAGCGTTCGTCGGGGAGCAAGGAGAAATCGACGCGGGCGGCGCGGAGGATGCGGAGCAACGCGCCGGCGATTTCCGGCTGGAGATAGGCCGTGTCGCACCCGACGTAGTAGAGCACCTCGGCCCCCGGCCGGAACAGGTCCGGCGCGGCCAGGGCCTGGAACCGGGCCTCCGCCGGCAGGCCGAACGGGTTGCCCGTCGCCAGCAGGTGGTCCTTGATCCGCCGGACCTTTTCGGGCTCCTTGCCTTGGGCGACGACATCGGCCCGCGCGGCCAGCACGGCGTCGGGCGGCGTGCAGCCGGCCTTGCACCAGGTCTCGCACATCCCGCAAAGGCAGCAGCGATAGAGCGTCTCGACGGTATCGACGCCGTAGTCGATGTGGCCCTTGAGGGCCTTGAAGAGGATCAGGCCCTTGCCTCGCGGCGTGTCGGACTCCTTGCCGCTGACCACCCCGGCCGTGCAGACGTGGCGGCACATGAAGCAGAACCGGCAGGCCTCGATGGTCGCGGCATGTTCAGAGATCAACATGGCTTGATTCCAGGTGAATTCTCATCAAAACGTATCAAAACCCCATCTTCCCGGGGTTCATCAGGTCGTCCGGGTCGAGCGCCTTCTTGATCTTCTTGAGGACTCCGTAGGCCGGGCCGTAGAGTTCCTTCATCAGGCGGCCCAGTTTCAGGCCGATCCCGTGGTGTTCGTTGAGCAGGCCGCCTTGCTCCATGGCCGCGCGGAGGCAGGCGTCCCAGATCCGGTTGTAGAGCTGCGCGGCCTCGTGGGGATCGTCGGGTGCCTGGTCGATGATGAACCTCGCGTAGAGCATGCAGCCCCACTCGTACCAGTGCGAGAAGTGGCCGATGTAGCGGGCCATGGGAAACCGCTCCTCGATCACCCGCTTCATAGCCCGGTAGACGTTCTCGATGTTGGTGAAGGTGGCGACCGTGTCGAGCGTGCCGAAGGCCTGCGGCAAGTGGAACATGTGGTTCGGGAAGAAGAAGTCGTAGCGGTGCTCCCACCAGTCTTCGCCCAGCTTGGTGCCGAGGTCCTCCTGCGGCAGCGAACGGCAGACGGCCAGCGCCTTGTTCATCTCCAGCTCCACGAGATCCCGGTCGCCGTCGAACCCGAAGACCAGGTAGGCGCCGTCCTTCTCGATGCCCAGAACGCGGCGGATCAGACGCCGGGTCTCGGCCTCGTCGTACAACCGGATCACGCAGGGACGCAGGCGGCGGACCATGAGCTGGCGCCCGGCCTCCAGGCCCGTGTGCAGGTCGGGAAAGACAAAGGCGTGGAACCGCCGGACCTCGGGGAGCGGATGGATCTTGAGCGTCGCCTTGGTCATCACGCCGAAGGTCCCCTCGGAGCCGAGGAAGAGCTGGCTCAAGTCCGGGCCGGAGGCGTGCCGCGGAACGGCCAGCGTGTTGACGATCGTGCCGTCGGGCAGGACGGCTTCGAGCGACATGACCATGTCCTCGATCTTTCCGTACTTCGTGGAGAGCACGCCGGTGCCGCGGTGGGCCAGGAAGCCGCCCAGCGTGGCGCAGCCGATCGAGGCGGGCACGTGCATCGTCGCCAGGCCCTCCCGCTCCAGCGCCCACTCCAGGTGCTGCATGAGGATGCCGGTCTCGGCAGTCACGGTGAGCGAGGTCTTGTCGATGGCGAGGATGCGGTTCAGCTTCTTCGTGTCGAGCACGATCCCGCCGTGGATGGGCAGCGCCCCGCCCTGCGAGCCGGAGCCCCCGCCCCAGACCGTCAGGGGAATCTTGTAGTTGCCGGCAATGCGGCAGACCCGGGCAACCTCCTCGGCGGAGCGGGGATGGACCACGACGTCCGGCTCGGGGTTGCGGCAGCCGCGGTCGATCCACAACTCCGGGATCCAGTAGTAGTCGCACGAGTAGGCGATCTTGTCGGATTGGCTCGTGGAGACGTTCTCCGGCCCGACGGCGTCGGCCAGCTCGGTATACAGGAACTCGTTGAGGTAGCTGTCGGTCTTCGTGTGCATCGGTCCTTACGCTCCAGCTTGCGACGGCTCGCGAAGTTGCTCCATTTGCTGATAGAACTCGTAGTAGGTCAGAATCTCCAGACGCTCGGCGGCGTATTCCAGGAACCGCCGGGTCCAGGTCAGCTCCTCGTCGTAGAGCGTGCTCGTCCAATCGTGCTGGCAGTGCGACCAGCATCGGCCGCCGGCTGCCGCCTCGTCGGCCCGGCCCTTCAAGTAGTCGTGATAGGCCGGCCAGTTCTGCCACCCGTGCTCGCGGCGCCATTGGGCGTCGATCCAGCCCTGCATGGGCGTTTCGAGCAGCCCGGGGAATCCCTGCCGGGCGTACCAGAACGGCTGCACGTCCCACTCCAGCGGGAAGTAGTCCTTGCTGTTCCGGCCGTAGGACCGGACGTAGGACATGCCGTGGCGGGCGATGATTCCGAGGATGTCGGGCCGGTCGGCCAGGCCGCGGTAATACGAGTAGGGCGCGGTCACGCCCCGACACTCGACGCCGAGGTGGCGCCGGAGCAGTTCCACGGGCCGGGCCAGTTGCTCTTCGATGCGGTCGAAGGAGAGGCCGGGCAGATAGACGTTGTCGGGACTCTCCTCGACCACGGTCTTCAGCGGAAAGTGCTCGTGCGTGTGCTGGGCGATCTCGAACCAGCCCGACGCCAGGCAGGCCTCGAGCTGCGGCCGCAGTCGCTCGATATTGCACCCGACGACGAAGATCGTGGCCGGCACGCGCAGCTCCCGATGGACCCGCAGGGCGGCCTCCAGAAAGACCTCGGCCGTGTCGTGGCGGAGCGACTGGCCGACCCACTTCTCGCCCGGCACGCGGCCCGGGATGCGCTCCACGTCGTATCCAACCAAGAGAGTCCCAGCCATCTCACCCTCCCAGGTCCAACGAGATTCGGTCGCCCGTGTAGACGACCGTGCTGTCCGGATGATCCACCAGGTAGCTGGCGGGCAGCGTCGGCGTCGGACGTCCCCGGATCATTTTGGAGAGCGGCTCCTGCTGCTCCGGGAAGCACGCCAGGAGCAGCACCTCGCGGGCGGCGAGGATCGAATTCATTCCCAAGGTCACGGCCTGGCGCGGCACCTGGGAACGGTCGCCGCCGGCCGTCAGCCGGGCGTTGGTCTCAAGGGTCAGCTCGGTCAGGTCGATGACCCGGGTCGGCAGCGCGGCAAACGCCTCGGTCGAGATTTCCGACTCGGACATGGGCTCGTTGAAGGCGATGTGCCCGTTGAAGCCGATGCCGAGCAACTGCAAATCGAGCCGGCCCATCCGGTGGATCATGTCGTCCAACTCGGCCGGCCGGGCGGGAGCGGGGAAGTGGATGTGCTCGCGCCGCATCCCCAGCTTGGGATCGAGCCGTGCGAAGAAGTTCTGGTCCATGTACGCGTGGTAACTGAGCGGATGGTCCGGTGGGACCCACGCGCCGTCGGCGCCCACGTATTCGTCCAGATTGATCGTGTGGAGGTGCCCGAGATCGAGGCCGCTCCGGTTGAGCATCCCGGCCAGCAGCTCGTAGAGCCGAATCATCGTATTGCCGGTGGCCAGCCCGAGCAACATCGGGCATCGCTGCCGAAGCCGCTTTTCAATAGCCGCAGCGATGCGCTCCGCTCCCGCGACGCTCATCGCTTCGTAGTGGTCGACGGCAATCCAGTGCAATGGCATTCTGTCCTCTCTCAGCCCCGAAAAGGCGAACCAGTGCCGTGATTCACCCTGATGCGGTCTTGTTCCACAGGATACGCTCTGCAATTCCGTCCCGGAGGGACGTTTGAAAGTAGCCCAGCGATTCATCGCTGGGATGCCGATCCCCAGCACCCTCCCCTGTCCCGTAGGGACAGTTGAACCGAACCACTCTTCCTTCAAGTGTCCCTACGGGACACCCGGACACCGCACCCCTCCACCCAGCGATAAATCGCTGGGCTATTCTCAAGTGCCCCTCCGGGGCACGGGGCGCTTTCCGAACCATAGTTCCCGCAACTCTGAATCACACCACCAGCAAACCTCACCCCTTGAACAACACGACGAACGCCACGGCGCAGAGGCCCAGGAGCACACACGGGACGAGGAAGATCGGACGCCAGCGGAACTTGCCGTCCTCGCCGCGGAAACGGTCCATCACCACGCCCGTGAACTGCGTTCCCAGGAAGAGACCGAGTCCCTGGGTCACCGTGGTGTACAAACCCTGGGCGGAGCCGCGGATGTCCTTCGGGGCCACCTGCTCGATGTAGAGGTATGCGGCGTCGAAGAAGAAGGCGAAGGCCAGGCCGTGCAAGGCCATCGACGCAATCACCAGGGACCGCGGCCGCATCCTGGCGTAGACCACAAACATGGCCAGCCAGAAGGCCGTGCCCATGGCCAACGTCCACTGGAATCCCAGGCGCTTGAAGATGTACGGCAGGATGGCCGCCATGGCCACCACCTGGGCAATTTGTGCCACGCTCATCGCCGCGGGGATGTTCGAGTGCGAAGTGCCGATGTCCTCCAGGAATCGCGAGGTGCCCAGGTAATAGAATTGTAGTTGCGTGGTGACGACGAACGAGATCACCAGGAAGATCAGGAAGTTCGAGTCGCCCAGCATCGAGATCGCCTTGACGAACGGCAACGCGCTGCTGCCGGTATTGGCAGGCGGGGTGTGCGGCAAGGTGAAACAGTAGAGCCCCATGAGGATCGAACAGACCGCGGCCAGGACCAGGCTGTCGGCGCTGCGGACCTGGAGCTTGCCCGAGCGGCGCCAGAGCGTCAGCGTCAAACCGATCAGCACCCAGGAGACGGCGCCCCACACGCGGACCCAGAAGTAGTAGACCTGCGGATTCGGCAGGTGGGCGAACGTGAGCGAATTGACCATGGCCAACGTCGGCGCGAAGCAGAGGCAGTGGCCGAGCATCAAGAGAAAGAGGGGGACGAAGCGGGTGGCCCGGGCGGCGGCCAGCAGGAAGACGCCGCCCAGCAGGTGCGCTCCGGCCATGTACCACTCGGTCGGACACCAGCGGTCGACGATCTGGCCCGCCGCCATGGGGGCCAGAATGCACGCCAAGGGGAGCGTTGCGTAGATCCAACCCAACTGCTTCCCGCTCATCTTCAGCGGCCCGAGGACCCGGGAGGCCAGCACCGGGGCCCACGCGCCCCAGATGGTGAACTCGAGGAACTTCATGCCGCTGAGACTCAAGTACAGACCCAAGCTCGGGGAGTCGCTCATGGATGTCCTCCGGGTTCAAGAAGCCGGCCGGTGGCTGCGAGCCGCTCCGCAGCCAGTTGAATGTCGCCCAAACGATGGTTCCCGCCCTCTCGCTCGATCGCCAGCGTGCCGGAGAATCCCGCCTCGCGCAGGGCACGCAAGAACGGCTCGGCCCCGACCTCGCCGTCGCCCCAGGGCACTTCGGTTCCCCAGGTCCCGGGCTGCCGGGTCCGCACGGCGTCTTTGATGTGAACGTGCTTGATCCAGGGGCCCAGCGTCCGCACGGCCTCCACCGGATTGCCCTTGCCGTAGAGGATCATGTTCGCCGGGTCGAAGTTGACGCCCAACGCCGGGTGGTTCAACTCCTCCAGCAAGGCCCGGAGCGAGGAAGCCGTCTCCTGCCCGGTCTCCATCAGCAGGAAGATCCCCCGCCCGCCGGCCTCGTCGGCCAGGGAGAGGAGCCGGTCGCGGAGGCGCCGGGCCCGGGCCGGATCGTCGCTCTCGATGAACCCGGCGTGCATCGTCAGATAGCGCACCTCCAGTTCGGCCGTAATCTCCGCGGCGCGCACCACGATGCGACGGTTCTCCGGCCAGGACTCGTCGGGCAGGATCCCGCCGGTCGCACGGATGCTCTCCAGCGTCGAGTAGTCTTCCTGGGCAAAGCCGATCGTCGTTGCGCTGAACGTCCAGTTCTGCCGTCGCACGGCGTCGAGGTACGCCTCGCCATCGTCCCGGAATGCCGGCTTCAGGGCCAGATTGACGCGGTCGATCCCCAACTGCCGAATGGCCGCAGCCACTCCGGCCACGTCGCTTTGCAGCGACCAACTGCACACGGCCACCGGCCACTTGCCGCTGTTCATGGCATTGTCTCCCGCGGTGTGTCCCATGTCCGCTCCTCGATGCGGACTTCCCGGCCGGTCCGCGCCGACTCCCGCTCCGCCTCGACCATCCGCAGCGAGTCCCACGCCTGCTCGGGCGTAATCACCTCCGGCAGGGGTTCGCCGCCGAGCCGCCGGGCGAAGTGGGCGATCTGATGCGAGTAGCCGTCGCCCGATTCGCAGGCAGGAATGATTGCGTCCCCTTCGGCCGGGCAAAGGCGGAGCCTCGGGCTGCGCTGGTAATCGAAGTCGATCGTGGCGCGCTGGAGGACGATGTGGAACCGCATGGCGAACCCGAACGGCGGCATCATGGCCCAGCCGCCTTCCGCGGTGACGAGTTTGCCGTCGTCGTAGCGATAGCGGGTCACGATATGGGCGAGTCCCCCTCCGGCCGCGGTCACGCCGCTACTGAGAACGGCCTGCGGCGTTCCGAAGAGATACTGGATGAAGTCGGTATCGTGGATGTGGAGATCGAGGAGCATGCCTCCGCTGCGCGGCTCATCGAGGAACCAGGTGCCCGCCTTGCGCGCGGCGGTCGCCGACAATCGTTGGAACGTGGCGGCCACGACCCGGCCGTACGCGCCGGCATCGACAATCTCCTTGGCCTTGGCGTATTCCGGCCAGAAGCGGATGCAGTGGCCGATCTGGAGCGTCTTGCCGGTGCGCCGGGCCGCCTCGATCATCCGCTCGGCATCGGCCAGGCTCAGGGCCATCGGCTTCTCGCAGAGCACGTGCAGGCCGGCCTCGAGGCCCGCGATGGCCGCGCCGGCGTGCAGGCACGTCGGCAGGGTGATCGACACCGCGTCCAGGGGCTCCTGCCGGATCATCTCCTCGAAACCGCGGTAGACCTTCACGCCGCTCAGCGCGACGTCCCCTTCGGCCCCGGCGATGTTGCCGCGGTTCCTGGCCGAATCCTCGAACGCCCGCGGATCGGCGTCGCAGACGGCCGTCACCGTCGCCCCGGCGAGCGCGCGCCAGCACCGGTAGTGCATGCGCCCCATGAAGCCGAACCCGGCAATGCCAATCTTGAGCACGTGCCGGCCTCCGTCTACAGGTGAAGTTCGCTGAGCGACTTCGTCAGCTCGGCATAGGTGGGGGCCAGATCGTCGTGGATCCGGCGATACAGCGGAAAGAGCCTGGCATACACCTCGACGGCGCGGGGATCGGGCTGAACCACGTCGCGGACGCGGACGCAGCGGACGGCCGCGTCGGTCGTGTCGGCGAAGATCCCTGCGCCCACCCCCGCCAGCAGCGCGGCCCCGAAACTGGCGTCGCACCCGGCCGGACGCACGATGGAGCGGGCGAAGACGTCGCTGAGGATCTGCGTCCAGAGATCGCTCTGGGCCCCGCCGCCGATGATCCGGATCTCCTCGACCGGCAACCCCATCTCCACAATCGTGCGAAAGCAGTCGAGCAGGGAATAGGCCACGCCTTCGAGCAAGGCCCGGACGAAGTGCGGCTTCTCGTGCCGCATCGTCGCCCCCACGAAGCTGCCCCGCAGGTCCGCGTCCCAGTAGGGGCTCCGCTCGCCCAGCAGATACGGATGGAAGAAGAGGCCCTCGGCGCCGGGCTTCATGTGCCGGGCCGCTTCGTGGAGACGCTCGTAGACGCTGCGCCCCTCGCCGGCCGCCTGCTCCTTTTCCTGCTGGCAGAAGACGTCGCGGAACCACCGCTCGGCCGAGGCGGCCGTGTTGGTCGCCGACACCGTGTACCAGAGCCCCGGGATCACGTGGGAGTAGGTGAGCGTGCGGGGATGCGGATACGGCTTCGCGGTCATCACGTTCACATTGCCGGCCGTGGCCAGCTTGAGGATCATCTGGCCGGGCCGGATCGCGCCGGCCGCGTAGCCCTCGACGGCCGAATCGGAGCATCCGGCCACCACGGGCGTGCCCGCCCGCAGCCCCGTCTGTTCGGCGGCCGCCGGCGTGACCGCGCCGACCACGTCGGTCGGCTCCACCAGCGGCGGCAACACGTCCTTCGACAATCCCGCCAGCCTGCAGAGGTCGGCCGACCAGGCGCGATGGGCCATGTCGTAGAGGAGGCTCCCCTGGGCGTCGATGTGATCGGTCTCCCAGGTGCCCGTGAGTTGGCGCCGCACGTAGTCCTTCGTGAAGAGGAGATGGGCCACCCGGCCGAATGCGTCCGGGTCGTGCTCGGCCACCCAGAGCAGTTGCGGCAGGGTCCAGGTGGGCGTCGGCTTCTGATAGCCGATTCGGAAGATCTCGGGCCCGGCCTGCGCCTCAAGCTTCGCCGCCTGACAGACGCTCCGCTGGTCGGTCCACATGATGGCCGGGCGCAGGGGACGGAAGTCGGCATCGGCCAGCACCGTGTTGTGGGTCGAGGCGTCCAACCCGACGGCGGCCACTTCCTCGGCCCGGCAGGCGCCGCGGGCCCAGATCTCGCGCAGCAACCGGCAGGCCACGTCGTACCACTCGTCGGGGTCCTGCTCCGACCAGCCGGGATGCGGGCGCGACGTGTGGAACTCGCCGGAGTTCGTATCGACGATCCGCCCTTCGCGGTCGATGACCGTGATCTTGCAGCCGCTCGTGCCGGTGTCGATGCCCAAGAGAAACTGGCTCATGCCCGCCGCCTCGCTCAGCCCTGCACAACCCAACGGTGATCCGGATCGAGCCGCGACAGGAACTGCCGGTTCTTGCCCGCCATGACCCAGAGATAATACATCGAGTAGCCCGGGGCCGTGGCCACGGGATGGTAGCCTTCGGGAATCAGGACCGTGTGGTGGTCCCGGATGGTGAGCGTCTCGTCGATCGAGCGGTTGTCGGTATAGATCTTCTGGATGCCGAAGCCCTGGGGCCGGTCGAAGCGGAAGTAGTAGATCTCTTCCATATCGACTTCGTGGGGCAGGTCGTCGAAATCGTGGCGGTGCGGCGGGAAGCTGGCCCAGTTGGCCGGCGGCACGACCGCCTCGCCGATGAAGAGGTAGTCGGCCGGCACGTCCTCGGTGACCATCAACAGGGCCCGGCGCTGGAAACCGGGCTTGCCCAGCGAGAGTTCCTTGACCTTCTCCGGCGGGATCACCAGCGCCGCGCCCGGCCGGGTCGAGGGCGCCTGGCTCACGGCGATCTCGCAGTCGGCCGTGGCCTCCACGTCACAGCCGGTCTGCGCGGGCAGCATGACGGTCCAGGGCTTTTCTTGGAAGAAATCGGCCCGGGGACCGATCGCCTGACGCTCCAACCCGCCGCCCGTGACCACGGCCGCGCCCCGCAGGAGCACCAGGGCGGTCTCCCGGTCGCAAGGTGTCAAGCGGTAATGCTCGCCCGAGGCCAGGGCGACCATGCCGAAGCTCAAATGCTGCATCCCGGCGTCGCCCGGCTTCGACAACAAGGTGAACCCGGGACTCGGCTTCCATACGACGCGATAGTCCATTTTCTACTCCTGATCGACGTCAAGGGTTTCGAGGTCCAGCCAGCGGGCCAACCGGCGCAGGTCGTCGCGCAGATCGGCATGGACCACGGCGGTGTGGTGTTCGAGGCCCTGGCCGATGACGGCATCGACGACGCGCCGCACCGGCGCATCGAACCGGATGCCCCAGCAATTGCCCGGCAGGTTCGCACGGGGCGGGACCGCCTGCCCGCCTGCGAAGAACAATCGCAGGCCGCGGGGTCCCACGCCGAGCCGGGCCATGGTGACCGGCCCTTGGCCTTCGATCGGGAAGTTGACGTTGACGCCCCGCTTGCCCCCGCCCTCGACCGACGGGTGCTTGCCCAGGCGGTTGGCCGACCCTTGGGCCATCAGGCAAGTGGGCGCGGAGCCGCAGTGCCAGGCCAGGCCCTCGTTGTGCTCGTGGTCGATCGCGATGAAGTCGGCGAACATGGCCCGGCGACCGCTCAGGAAGTTGGCGATCCACATGCTCACGGTGCCGTAGACGTCGCCTTCACAGGCCGTGAGCAGGCCCTGGTCGTTCAGACGGCTGATCGTGCTGCACGGCA
>CAYSGY010000033.1:0-1363 GCA_964430315.1 uncultured Planctomycetaceae bacterium | reverse complement strand
CCAGCACTTGACGGCAAAGCCGGCCAGGCGATTGCGCGCGGCGATCTCGCGGAACGCAACCATGAGCCCGCCCGCCTTGTCCAACTCGTCGGCGGCCACGTCGCAAGCGGCAGCCATCGCCCGGATGGCCTCGGCCTCCGCCTGCCGGCGCTCCCGGTCCACGGCCCGGGCGGTGTCGAACAACTCGGCCATGGTCACGTGATGGACCTCGACGCCCAACCGGCGCCGCAGGTCCATCTCGTCGAACGTCGAGGTATAGAACCCGGGGACGCGGTAGCCCACCAGGCCCAACCGCAGCCGTCGGAGCCGCTTGAGGCAATGGATCACGCGGAACGACGGGGCGAGGGCCTCGGGCGCTTCGTCGGGTCCGCAGAAGATGTAGTCGTACTTGCGCCCCAGCCGCATCAGCGTGTGGGCGTTCATGTTGATCCCGCAGAACGAGTTCGAGCGGAGCTTCGGCCCGTCGAGCGTCGGCTCCGGCACGCCCCAAAGCACGATCGGCGCCGTCAGCCGGTCGGCGAAGATGGGGATCAGGGTCCCCAGGGCGAACGTGCCGTACTGCACCAGGACCACGTCGACGCGCTCGGCGTGGAACCGATCGGCCAGCGACTCGGCGTCTTCCTCGGTCACGGTGAGTCCGGATCCGTGGACCAGTTCCACGTCCATCCCCGACAGGCTTTGCAGCGATCTCGCGAAGAGCTGGCCGGCGTAATCGCCGTCGAAGCTCAATCGCGCGCAACACACATATCCCACACGCAGCTTATCCATCGACATTCCTTCAAACCACCTTGCCTTACTTGCCGGGGACCTTCTGCCAATCGTTGGCGAATTGCCGGAGGATCGCGTCGGTCATGGGATGGTGATAGAGCTGTTCCATCACTTCCAGGGGGATCGTGCACACGTCGGCGCCGGCCAGGGCCGATTCCAGCACGTGCAGGGGATGTCGCGCGGAGGCCACGAGGAGCTGGGTGCCGAACCCGTAGTTGTCGAAGATCGTCTTGATCTGGTGGATCATGTCCATGCCCATCTGGCCCATGGCGTCCCACCGGCCGACGAACGGGCTGACGTAGGTCGCCCCGCACTTGGCGGCCAGCAGGGCCTGGAGCGGCGAGCAGACCGCGGTCACGTTGGTCTTGACGCCCACGGCGGCCAGCCGTTTCACGGCGATCAGCCCCTCGCGGAGGATCGGGATCTTGACCACCACGTTCTCGGCGATCTTGGCCAGTTGCCGGGCCTCGGCGACCATGGCGTCGGCCTCGGTCGCGACGCACTCCAGGCTCACCGGGCCGGGAACGATGCGGCAGATCTCGGCGTACAACTCGGCCGGCTCGCGCCCGGTCTTGGAAACCAACGTGGGATTGGT
>CAYSGY010000032.1:9072-23606 GCA_964430315.1 uncultured Planctomycetaceae bacterium | reverse complement strand
AAAGAAGATACTACTATAGGGCGCAATGGTGTGGCACGTGTTCCATCGCGTGCCACGTTTGCCCCCGGTCATGCCGCCACGCTCCCGTCTGCCGTTGGCCGTGGCAAGGACGGATCCGGCATACGCGGTTCTGGTTGTCCGTGTTTGGTGTCGTGAGGTGCGGAGAATGCTCACCACCTGCGCACGATGGGCTTGTACTTCGTTGGCTCGAACCGAGGGAGAACTAGATATGGATGGGATCACGATCCTCGTTCCTGGCCACGTGGCTCGGCTATGTGCCGACTGCGTCCACCGCACCGGCGACTTGAGCCACGTGTCGCCATGTTCCAAGGTCGCGTGGCAGGGTGCCAGGCACGTGGCCCCCACGTTGAAACGGTGGGACATTGACCAGGCCGTCACGTGCAGCGACTTCGCACCCGCCGAGCCGGACCCCGGTAGGGGGGGGAATAGATACCTGCCAGGTGCGCTTCCCAGAACCGCACCGCCATCCTCCGCAGTTTTTCACGGGTTTTGCATTAGGGGTTTCCAAAACATTAAAAGTTGAGGGCACGCCATGAAAGGCGAAATGGCAGCGGCGTCAGTGATTCCCGCCCCGCCGGGATTGTCTCCGAAGTCGGCCGCCCTGTGGGCCGCGTTGGTTCCCGACCAGGCGGCGACCCCCGCGCGGCGGGAGTTTCTGCTCCAAGCACTTCGGTGTTTGGATACAGCCGACGCAGCGGACGCCCAGGTCGCCCAATCCGGGATGCTACTGAGGACGGAGCGGTCGGGCGTGGCACACGTGAATCCCTTGACGAGGGTCTCCCGGGAAAATCGGCAGTTGTTTGCGAAGCTCTGGACGCAGTTGGGGCTCCATTGGCCTCATTGAATCCATGCCGAGCGGGGCGGGCCGGGCCGGCCAACTCCACGAGCCGACCCGGCCCGCCCCTGCTATTGACATAATTGCCACTTATGGTAACATGGCGTCATATTTGAACCACTAATGAGACCGGGGGGGCCTACCGATGGCGGACGAAATGCTGACGACTTCCGAGGTCTGCGAGCGTGCGAAGGTGACGCGCCAAACCCTGGCAAGGTGGTGCCGGGCTGGCCTTTGCCCTGCCCCCAAGAAGCTTGGAAAGCGGACGTTGCGGTTTCGCAAGTCGGACATCGACAACTGGCTTTCCTCCGGCGGTGTCCGGTTGCATCAATCCGGCGCGGTCCCGTTCCAGTCCGCGTGGATTCCGGATGAGCCGATGGCAGACTCCGAGACCCTAGCGGCACTTGACGAAACAGAGTAGGGCATCCGCCCTACAAGGCACGTTCGCACCTACCAGGCCGAGACCTGGCTAGGGTGGCGTGTGACGACGCCGACACGGAAGCCGAGCCTTCCGCTAGACGCCACGGTAGTGTGATTACTCCATCCGTAGAATCGAAAGGGCAGGGCCCATGACACTTGCAACAAGAAACATCAAGGAACTCATCGCACAGCGACGGGCGGAACTGGACGCCGCGAAGGCAATCGAGGGCCGTGCGTTGGCCGCCGGCCGCGACGTGTCCGACGCCGAACTGCGTCAGATTCAGGCCCACTTGGCCAAGGCCGACGAATTGAAAGTCCCAATCGAGGCGGCACAAGCCGGTGACGCCGCGAGGCACGAGGCGTTGAAGAAGTTGGCCGAGGCAGACGCCTGGGGCAGTCAGCCCCAGCCCGGCCAGCAAGTCCGGCAGACCAACCCCGAGCACCTTTCCGGCCCGGGTTCGCCGGGTTGGGGCGAAAGCGTCATGCGCGGCCGTGGGCGTGGGCGCACGTATCGTGAGTTGTTCGGCCCGCCGCAGGGCAACGACGGCTTTTCGACGTTTGGCGACTTCCTTTCCGTAGTCGCATCGGGGCGGTATCACGAGCGGTTGCGTCCCGCCTACGCTGGCATGGTCGGCGGCACGGGAAGCTCCGGCGGCTACCTGATTCCCGAGCAACACGTTGCGATGTTGCTGGACAAGTCGTTGGAAAACGAGATTGTGAGGCCGCGGGCGAAAGTGCATCCGATGACCGGTGACACGCTCAAGATTGCCGGCTTCGATACGCTCGACCACTCCAGCACCCTTTTCGGTGGCGTCACGGGCCAGTGGGTCGCCGAAGAGGGCACGATTTCCGAAACCGATGGCAAGGTCCGAAAAATCGAGATGCACGCTCACAAGTTGGCGACCGTCTCCAAGGCGAGCAACGAACTGATTCAGGACGGCCGGGATTTTGAAGACCTCCTGGGCGAAACTCTCGTTGCGGCGGTGGGTTGGTATCTCGACTACGCTTTCTTGCGAGGCACGGGAGCCGGGCAGCCCCTCGGCGTGCTAAATGACCCAGCGTTGGTCACGGTGGACGCGGAAGACGGGCAGGTTGCATGGACGGTTTTGTATGCGAACCTCGTCAAGATGTTGAGCCGGCTGCACCCGGCGTGCTATGGCAACAGCGTTTGGGTTTGCAGTCCGACGACGATTCCCGAGTTGCTCCAGTTGACAATCCGCGTCCAGAACGCAGGCGGCACGGATTTTGTCGGCGGGTCGCACGTGCAAGTTTTGAGTCAGGACGGCAAGGGCAATTACACCATGCTGGGCCGGCCGGCCCTCTTCACGGAAAAGTTGCCGAGCCTCGGCACGGCGGGCGACGTGTTGTTGGCCGACTTCTCCCAATACTCGATTGGGCTTCGCAAGGATGTTTCTGTTGAGAAGTCGAGTCACCTGGGATTCTTGTCCGACACGTCCTATTACCGTTGTCTCATGCGAGCGGATGGGCAGGGGCGATGGTCGAAGCCGATGACGCCCAAGAGCGGGGATTCGCTTAGCTGGTGCGTTGTGTTGGCCGGACGCTCTTAATCTTGAGAAGGCCGGCAGGGGCTCGTGACCTCGCCGGTAAAACCGCGGGAACGCTCCGGGGTGGTGGCTCCCCCTGGAGCGTTCTTTTTTGCCTCCATCGCGCCACGTCGATTCTGACGCACTCTGCGGCCGATGGTGTTCTGACCCTTGGACCCCTGCTTGCGTGCATCCTGGGGCACGTGGCGCAACCGTTTCCGGTGGCCGGAGGCGGAAATGGGCGGACGACCTCCATCTTGCCCTTCCCGATGTTCGCGGTGTTGGTGGTGCGCCCGTCGCGGCCGGTGCGCGGTTCTGACTCACCATTGTTGTGAGTGCCTTCCATTTCAGCCCGGAGCTTGCTGACGTATTGCTGACTGACTCCGAGGTACTCGGCAATCCGCCCGTCGCTCATCTTCGCCCCGCTCGGGTGCTTCAGGGCCAAAGGCGACGCCCGGGACCAGGTCGCCAAGGCGATTCGGCATTTCTCACAGCACGGCGGACTTCGCCCGCAAGGTGCGAGAGCACGCCATACGCTGCCTCCCTGCCCTCCTGGGCGACGATCACGGCGATGGGGGCCCGTGCGATCTACGACAGGGCGGCGAAGGAACGGCAGAAGGAAGGCCAGCGCCACGGCGGACAAGCACGGCACGGCAGCACCCCGGAAAATTTACCGGAGAGCACAACTGGCGACGCCCGGGACCAGGTCGCCAAGGCATTCGGCATTTCCGGCCGAACGGGGTAGTTGACATTCCAGGCCCGGGCTGTAGGATGATTGCGCTTGTGCTATCTCTGACAACCTGGAGCCTCCCCGATGCTCAAAGCAAAAGCCCCTACGCTGCGGGTTCAATCTCTTTCCAGGTTGGGCACAAGCACCGCGGCGTCAGGGGCCTTTTTCTCTTTCAGGGGGCCCCGCCATGAGCGATGAACAAAGCAAGAGCGCCCTAGCTCCCCTCGACAATGCCAGACGGATGCTTGCCGAGGCGACGACCATTCAGGATATCATGCGTGTTGCCAACCTGGCCCAGCGGGCCGCCGACTTTGCTAAGGCGGCGAGGTTGGGGTTGGCGGTATCCAATCAAGCGAAGGAAATCGAGTTGCTTGCCCGCCGCAAGGCGGGGGAAACACTACTCGAACTGAAAAGGGCAGGCGAGATAAAGGAGGGGAAACCGGAAAGGGACGGCAAACTGTACCAGCGTGGTACAGTTACATTGGGCGACCTCGGTTTGTCTCGAAACGAGTCTTCCCGATTACAGCGGGAGGCTAGCATTACTCGGTCTGTCTTCGATGAGTATGTGCGTGAGACAATCAGTCAGGACCTGGAATTGAGTTCCGCGGGGCTGCGCAAGTTTGGCGACCCAGGCAAAGCCGATGCCGATCGTCGCGCATTGGAGGAAATCGACCGGGGCATGGAAGAGGCCAGGCGAAAGTGGCAAAAGAAGCAGGAAGCCAACGAGAGAGCATTGCGAGAGCCTCAGTTTGTCAGCGATGAACCCGTGGACGTGAGAGACCCCGTAGCTCCCTGCTCGACTCCCGATTTTGCTCAAGCGGTACTAGCCTTGCACGAGGAACTACAACAAAGCGATGAGGAAGTTTCCATCTCCAGAGTGCGAGACCTTGTAGAGGCCCTATGGCGGGCCGTGTGGAACGATGGGGCCGATCCTTGGATAGACCCAGAGGATTAGCCCGCTCCGCCCGCCGTTTTGAGAATCACGTGATGGAGGGGGTTGACCGATGATTGCCAAAACCAAGCCTACCCCGGCCGCCGGCTACGTCCGCATGAGCGGCAAACATCAAGAGAAGTCCCCGGCCGAACAACGGGCGGAACTGGAGAAGCTGGCAGCCCGGGAGGGGTGTTCCATCGTCAAGTGGTTCTCCGACGAGGCAGTATCCGGGGACACGTCCACCGATTCCCGGCCCGGGCTGGCTGGCCTTCTCAAAGGGGCCCAAGCCGGCGACTTCGCCACCATCTTGGCGTGGCATACCAACCGGCTTTCCCGGGAAGACCCGATGGATGCCCTCGTGTTCTACAACCAGTTGCGGAAGGCCGGCTGTGGGCTCATCACATCTTGCGAGGGGCGAATCGACCTCGAAGACTTCGGGAAGCAGTTGCTCCTATTCGTCAACCAGAAGGGTTCCCACGATTACCTGCGGGAGCATTCGGCTAAGATTCTTCGGGGCAAGCTGGCGACGGCCAAGGCCGGGGGCCGCAACGGGGGCAGGCTGGCCTACGGCATGGACCGGGGGCTATTCAATGAAGCCGGGAAGCTCGTGCGGCGGCTGGCCCCTCGTGAATCTGTTCGGCTGCCCGGGCACGTGGTTCGCTCCCTCCCTTGCACCGACCCCGCCCGGCTGGCAGCGGTTCGGTACATCTTCCAGCGATACGAGGGGGCCGCGTTGTCTTTCTTTCGGCTGGCCTTGGAACTGGAAACGAAGGGGTTCCCCGCCCCTGAATCCGGCCGATGGACTGTAGACACCGTTGCGGGCATCCTCCGCAATCCCGTCTATTGCGGTACGGCCCGCTTTGGGGCGTGTTCCATGGCCAAGTACCACCGGGCCCAGAAAGGCGATATCGTGGCCGTCAACGGCGACAAAGGGAGGCGGAAAGACAAACCCCAAGAGGAATGGATTCTCACCCCCGGGGCCTTCCAGGGGATCGTCCCGGTTGACCAATTCCGCCGGGTGCAAGCGAAGCTCCCCCAAGGTTCCCGGAAGGCGAGAAGGCCCAAGGCCGTCTACCCGCTGTCCGGGCTCGTCTACTGTGAGCATTGCGGAAAGCCAATGACCGGGAGCCGGGACCAAAGCGGCAAGGTGTTCTACGTTTGCTCCACCTACCTGCGGCGTGGGCGTCAGAACTCCACGGGTTGTGGCAAGCACAAGTTGGACGCCCGGCGGCTGGAGAAGTGGCTCGCCAACGCCCTCCGGGATTACTACCTGGGGGCCGGCCGGGATGAGTTGCTTGCGGCAATCCGCCGGGAACTGAAGACCGAGGCCAAAACCTCCAAGGCCGACTTGAAGCGGCTGGAGAAGCGGGCCGGCGAACTGGAGAAAGAAGTGGGCCGGCTGGTGAAGGCAATCCGCACCACCGACGCCCCGGAACTGGCGGAAGAACTCCAGGCCGTGCGGGTTGAACGCCAAGGCGTCCAGGAGGCCCTACAGCGGGCCCAAGCACTCCAGGACGTGAAAGGCATCGACCTTGACGCCGAAGCGGTTCTCGACGAGCTACGGGGGCTCTGGAAGGGGCTTTCCATGGAAGACCCGGCAAGCGTTCGAGAAGTCTTCCGCCTCTTGGTTCTCAGAATCGAGTGTCGATGGGAGCCGGCCCCGGCGAAGGGCAGGGGCGAGGGGAAGCGGCAATCGTGCCGGCTGGTGGGCGGGGTGGTCTATCTTCGTGACCCGCGACTTGTCACTTGTGCCGGTCATGCTGAAGCATAACCTACGATCTACGATCTCATTCATAGTCCCTTCAGGATCGCGTCCACCTTGTTCTTGAAGAGACTCTCCCACTCCGGCGCGACGAGGCAGTCGCAGTCCTCTTGGGCGAACCCCGAGTTCTTCCGCTGCTTCTCGGTCGGCGCGTAGTAGATGTAGCCGTTCGTGCAGCCGGCGACGAACGTGAGCGGGTGCGGCGACCCCGCCTTGATGTCCAGGCCGGTCTGGACACTCAGTTCCCCGGGAAACGTGACGAGCACGAACTCCCCGACCCGAATGCCCGTGACCTCGACGTCGATCGTCGGCTTTCCTGCGGCGGCATTCTGTGCCTGGTGCATCTTGAGCAGCCCCAGGTTCGCCTGGAGTCGCGTCAGCTCCTCCATGATGTAGATATTCCGGAGGTACTGCTCCATGTTCCTTCGGTTCTCGGCATCGAGCCGGTTCAGGTCGTCCCGGCCCATTGCCTTGTCGTGGAGGTAGCGGTGGGAGTAGTAGGACGGATACTCGGCCGACAGGTGGTACTTCCCATAGAGCGGGAGAAACGTCTTCAGGTTGAGGCTCGTTCCCTTGAGGGCCCCAAGGAGCCTGGCGTGCTCGGCCTGGATCGCGGCAATCCTCTGAGCAGAATCGGTTGCCCTCGGTAGTTCCAGGACTTCGCAAGCGACTTTCAACGCAGCATCTTCCTTGGTCGGGATGCCCTTCAGGGCCCGCAGGGCGCTGAGCCCCAGCATGTTCCCCAGGACTTCCGCGTCCCGGGGATGGTCGACGTCCTTGTACCAGACCGGGTTGATGTCGCCGGCGCATCCTTGCAGGAAGAGGGCCAGGACGCCTTCGCCCAGGCTCTCCTCGATCGCCTTGGAGGCGAAGCCCGGATAGTCGGCGGTGTTTCCGCCGCCGGGGACCCCCTGGATCGGATGGCAGGCGAAGTTGTAGACGACGGCCAGCGTGCGTCCGTCCTTCCTGTCGAGCCGGAGGAGACCGATCTCCGGATCGACAGGCCCGACCCCGGCCACTTCCTTGTCGGGCGGGAGGGCGTAGGCGTGGCGGACGTCCGCTTCCCGGCCGTCCTTGAGTTTGAGCCTTCGGTTCTCCATGATCCGGTCTTCCCGGCCGGTGCCCGCTCCGACGTTGACCGGGACCATCTGCCGCGACGCCTCCCGGACCGCCTCCACCGTGCGCTGAGCAATCTCCGCGCACACGGTTCCGTGGCAATGACTCGCGCCCACCACCAGATGGGAAGGCTTGATGCCGAGTTCCTTCTCGAGTTGCGATCGCACGGAGCCAAGAAACTCGTTTCCGATCCGGCCGATCTGGCCGATGGCCACGGCGTCGACGGTGACGATTGCCGCCGTGGTTGCGCCGTCGCTGAGCACCAGGGCTTTGGCGTAGAGCGGGTCGTGGGGCTTGCCTGCCGTGTAGTCGGTAATATCGGCCTTTGCGACCCCTGCCCGAAGTTGGGCCGCGGTCGCGATGCCGCTCGAAAAGACCGCCAGGAGGATCACCGCCGCAACGAGGAGTGCTGTTTGGTGCACGCCGCAGCCGGAGGATCTTGCCTGACTCCGGGAGGGCGAGGCTCCTGCCGAGCCTGCCGCGGATGTACGTCTTTTCGCGTCGACGACGGCTCGGCAGGAGCCTCGTCCTCCCGGGGTCGTCGGAACCCAATGAGCTTCCGAGAGAAACCACTTCTTCGCTTCGAGCCGCCTCTGCGTGTTGACGGGGAATCTCATGCGGGATGATCCTTGTTCTCTCGGGGTTTTCGGATGGAGTCGCGGGCCACTCGCTTGCCTGGCGTGGAGAAATCGACGCAGTGGATCACCAGGTCGTAGATTTCCGCCTCGGCGACGGGGGCCCGCTCCACGCTCCGCCAGATGCCGATCCGGGCGTCAAAGCTCTTGCGCACGACTTCTTCGACCTTCACCAATGGCGTGTCGGGCCCGACCGTGATGCCGCTGCCGGCGCAGAGGTCCTTCACGTCGTCGAGCCCGGCCCCTGGCCCCCCAATCCTGTGTTTGAAATCACCCTCGAACAAGGCTACCGCGTCACCACAATGGCGGCGGCGGCCTTGGCGGCCATCGTCCTGGCGACGGTATTCTACCGCAAGGCCTTCGTTCGGTGGAAGGGATCAGGTCGGCCGGCCGGGTCGTCAAGGTGGCTTTGGAAGAGGACGAAAAGCAGATTTCGGAGCAGGAACTCCCTCTCGACGGGATGGAGGGCTCGCAGAAGGTCGAGTTCGAGTTCCGCCCCACGGTCATCTCATTCTTCGGGATAGCGACTGCCTCCTGCGGCCAGCCGCACGGCAGGGATGGTTGCGGGACAGCGCGATTGACGTGCGGCCAGAAACAGAATAGTATATTAGCGGAGGCTAAAACGCAAGATGGCTCGGCAAGCGGACGGGTTGGCGCAGATTCTGAAAGTCCTTTCCGTTGGGGCGCGGGTGAGGATCGTTCAGCTTCTCAAAGGCCGCGTGCTCTGCGTGGGCGCGCTGGCTTCCCAACTCGACGTGACGCAGGGGGCGGTGTCGCAACACCTGCGGGTGATGCGGGATGCAGGGCTTGTCATCGACGAGAAACGGGGTTACTTCGTCCACTACCGCCTGAACGAGCGCACTCTTGCGAAGTGGCGCGAGCAAATCGACGGGCTTCTCGCCCCCGGCCTGACCGTCGAGTGCCGGTGCTCCAAGCGCTCCCGGCGGGAATCGTAGTGACTGACATTCGGAAACCATGTAGGGAGGACTCGAACATGGGTTGCTGCAAGAAGAAGAAAGGCTGCCGGAAGCCGGGGAATCTCAAGGGCAAGCCGCAGGACTGCCCACCGGAGCAGGTGCGCGCGTGCCACGGCGACGTGAAGAAGCACCCCTGCACGTCCGAAGTGAAGCGTTAGCTTGTGCGTTTGACCGTGTCCCGCGACAGGCCCCGGCAGACCAGAACACGATGTTGCGAATATGTCAGCGTCGAGTGACGAGGAATTGATGCTCGCCGTGGCCAGCGGCGACCTCTCTGCCTTCGGACAACTCGTCAACCGGCATCAGACCTCAGCCTGGAACGCCGCCTACCGCTTCCTGGGCAGCGCGGCCGACGCCGAGGACGTTGCCCAGGAGGCGTTTCTCAGGATACTCGATTCGGCCGACCGCTATCAGCCCACCGCCAGCTTCCGCACTTACCTCTACCGAATCATCACCCGGTTGTGCTTCGATCTAGCGCGCAGAAAGCGCGTTCGGCGGCACGAGCCGCTTCCCGACCTCGCGGCGAATTGCCCGTCACCGGAAGGCGTTTCCATCCTCGGCCAGCGCGCGGCCGCAGTCCAGCAGGCCGTCGACGCGCTCCCCGCGGCCCAGAAGATGGCCGTGGTCTTGCGCTACTACGAAGACCTTGGATACCGGGAGATCGCCGTCGCCCTCAAAACCACCGATAAGGCGGTGGAAAGGCTCCTGGCAAGGGCGCGGGCGGATTTGGAGCACCGCTTGGGCCGGCTTCTCGAAGAGTAGGCGAAACCCCGAGGGGGTTTTGGCGGTGTCGTGCGTTCGTTCTCTTGTCGAGGATCGCTCATGCGCTGCAAAACGGTACGGAACGAGTTGGATCGCTTTGCCCGGCAAGAACTTGCGCCCCGGATGCGGGAGCAAGTCGAGGCCCATTTGATCGAGTGTGCCGGCTGCCGCCGACATCTGGCCCGGCAAGAGCGGCTGGTGAATCTCTTGACAGGTCTCCCCCAACCGCCGGCCGTCCCCGAGGGGTTCAGCGATCATCTAAGGGCCGTGGCCCGCGAGCGGCAGGCTGCGCGTCGGCCGGTGCCCGGATCGCTCCGGCGTCGTCGTTGGCTGTTGCCCTCCACGTCGGTCGGGAAGAAGGCCGCACAGGCGGCGGCACTGGCAGGCGGACTCTTGATCGGGCTTTTCATGGGCCAGCAGACGTGGCGGTCGGCGCATCCGTCGCTGCCTCAGCAGACCATGCACGCTGATCCAGTCGCCGTTTATCAACTGGACTACCTGACGGACGCGCCCGGCGGTTCGCTTGCACAGAGTTTCCTGTCGCTGACGGGCACCCCAAGCCACGACGGAACGTAGCCATGTGGAAACAGATCAAACCGGCATTGGTGCTTCTGTCGATTGCCCTGAACGTAGCTTTCGCAGGGATCTGGCTCACCTATGCGGCCGGCTCGCGTACCCAATCACAAGAGCAACGTTGCGAGCCAGGAGACAGCTCGACGGTGTGGTGCCCGCTTCACCGGCAGTTGAACGTCAGCGTCGATCAGTGGAAAGAGATCGAGCCTCACTTGCGGTCGTTCCGTGCATCTGCTGACGGTATTTGCAGGCAAATCGGTGAACTGCGAAGGGGGATCATCGACCAGCTTGCCGCCGAAAATCCCGACCTGGACGCAATCAAGGCGAAGCAGGCCGAAATCCTTGAGGGCCAGCGGAAGATGCAAGGGTTGGTGATTGGCCAGTTGATGACGGAAAAGGAGGTGCTCACGGCTGAACAGCAGCAGCGGCTCTTCGAGATGCTGCGCGGTGGAACGGCCTGCGACCGGGGGGGCCCAATGCTGGTCCCCGGTCGCGGCCACGAGAGCGGTATCGGCCAGATGCTTCGGACGGGCGGCAAGGATTGACGGCGATCAGATAGCAGATGAACGACGAACCGGTCTACGGACAACTCGTTCCGACTAGCTCTTAGGGACCGTACCGATGAGAGTAACCTTGGTAGTGGTCGGCAATGTCTGGCTGGTGATTACTCTTGTCCTCGTACTTGGACGGTGCTTCGCCAGAACAGAGCCAGTCATGTATTCGTTCTTTCATGTCGGCGGATGGTACCATCCGGGCGAATATCACGGCATCGTCGGACTGTGCCTGTGCATTGCCATTGCCCATTTGGTACTGTCAGTTGTTGCCGACAGAAAGCGGGCAAATGATTGAGAGTCGCAAGACGGGAGCATCAATGAACACGAACCACTCGCCGCTCGGGCAAGAGGCGACTGGTACGGCCCCGACACCGCCGAGCAGAGGCGGAGACGCAGTGCGAACCAGGGGCGGACAGAGCCCGCGCGCACCGACCGTCCCTGTTCCTTTGGGAAATGTCAGGGCGAGGAAACGCAGGGGCAAGAGAAGATCGTTATTCTTCGTCCTCACGTTTGCGCTCGTGGGGATTGGGGTTGCCTTATGGTGGTGGAGCCGCGACACCGGAAGCACCATTGATCCCGCAACACTTACCACCCAGGTCGTGCGGCGGGATTTCTCTTCCTCGGTCCTGGCAACCGGCGCGGTCAAACCGCAAGTGGGTGCGGAAGTCCGGGTTGGCGCGCGAATCTCCGGCAAAGTGGAGAAGCTCCGCGCCAACATTGGGGATTCCGTGAGTGCCGGGCAGGTTATCGCTGAACTGGAGAAAGCCGACCTACAGGCCGTTGTAGCCCAGCGGCAGGCCGAACTCGACTTGGGGGAAGCGAAGTTGGCGGCTGTTGAATCCCTGTCGCCCACGGAGATCGAGAAGGCCAAGTCCGACGTAACTCAGCGGCAAGCGACATTGACGTTGTGCGAGCAGGACCATCAGAGGCAGTCAAGGTTGTTGCCGAGCGCCGCGGTGAGCAGAGATGAGTGGGAACGCAGCGAGGAACGCCTGAAAGTCGCCCGCGCTGCACTTGCCTCCTCTTGTTTGGCGTTGGAACTCGCAAAGAAGAAGTACGAGGAGGATGGGAGGCAGGCAAGGGCGGAGATCGCCCGCGCGAAGCAATCGCTCAACAACGCCAAGGTCCAGCTATCGTACTCCACGCTCGTCGCTCCCATCTCAGGCGTGATTGCTTCAGTATCGACGCAGGAAGGCGAGACCGTCGCGGCCGGGCTGAACTCGCCCACGTTTGTGACGATCATCGACCTCCAGCGCCTGCAAGTCGATGCGATGGTCGATGAGGTGGACATCGGCAAGGTCCGCCCGGGACAGAAGGCCGCGTTCACGGTGGACTCCTTCCCTGCGCGGGAGTTTCCCGGCAGGGTGGTCGCCATTTACCCCAAGGCCGTCCTCCTGGAAAACGTCGTCTACTACGACGTGGTGGTCGAAATCCAAGGGAACGAAGACGAGGTACTCCGCCCCGAAATGACCGCCAGCGTCACCGTTCTCCTGGAGGCCAAGACCGGCGTGTTGGCGATTCCTGCCAAGGCGGTCAAGCGCGAGCGGGGAAAGAACGTCGTGTACGTGGTCCAGGAAGGACAGTCCACACCGCGCGAGGTGAAGGTCGGTTGGAAGGACGGCACGTGGATTGAGGTCGTGTCCGGGCTCCAAGAGGGAGAAACCATCCTTCAGGTTGCCCCGACCGACAGGCCCACAGCACCCTAAGCGAAGGACCAATACGCATGATCGAACTGGACGGAATCGAGAAGACCTATAGCAATGGCGACGTGAGCACGCCGGTGCTCAAAGGCGTCTCGTTCGCCATCGCTCCCGCTGAATATGTCGCGATCATGGGTGCTTCCGGGACGGGCAAGTCCACGCTGATGAATATCCTCGGATGCCTGGACAAGCCGACCGGCGGCCACTATCGGCTGGATGGCATCGACATGGTGAACCTGGAGGACGATGATCTCGCGCACCTCCGCAACCACAAGATCGGCTTCGTGTTTCAGCAGTTTCATCTGCTTCAGCGGACCACGGCCCTGAAGAATGTGATGCTGCCGCTGATCTACGCCGACGACTTCCCCGAAGACGCCGAGGACCGCGCCGCCGATGCCCTGGCAACGGTTGGGCTCTCGGATCGGCTGGACTATTCTCCCAGCCAGCTCTCCGGCGGCCAGCAGCAGCGCGTGGCCATCGCCCGCGCCCTCATCACCGATCCCACGATCATCCTCGCCGACGAGCCCACGGGCAACCTGGATTCCAAGAGCGGGGCCGAAGTGCTGGCCATCTTCCAACGTTTGCACGCTCAGGGCAGAACCATCATCATGGTGACGCATGACCGCGAGGTTGCTGAACATGCCGATCGGATCATCGTCATGCAAGACGGGCGGATCGCCGAGGAAGTCTCCGTCGCCGCTCCGCGCAGCGCGGAAGAGGAACTGAAGTCGCTGGTCAACGAGGCGGAAAAGGGGACAGTCCCCATTTGCCGGAACGGCCCGGAGGGTGCTCCGCACAAATGGGGACTGTCCCCTTTTCCGCGGGAGGACGCTTGAATGAGAGTGCTCCGCATCGCTGGTGAAGGTGCACAGGCACTTGCCGCCAACAAGGTTCGCACCTTCTTTATGATGGCCGGCACGATTGTAGGCATCGCCGCGCTGACGGTCATCATGGCCATCGGGAAAGGCACCGAACAGAAGGTCCGGAAGCGCGTGGAGTCGTTCGGCCCTCGCGCCATCATGCTGATTGCCGGCGGCGGCAAGGACTTGCCTCCGCCGGATATGAATGTGACCACCTTGCGGCTTGAGGACGCCGAGGCCATTCGCAACGAGATTGAGGGGCTGGAAATCGTCACGCCCCAGGCGTGGCGGTTCAACATGGAACTGAAGCACGGGGCGAACCAGATTCAGGCCGTGGTGTGGGGCGTGGAGCCCAACTGGCACGATGCCTGGAACTGGCCCGCTGTCGAAGGGGACGGCATCGCCTCGGATGACGTTGCCACGATGGCTCGCGTGTGCGCCATCGGCAGTTCCGTCAAGCGGGACCTGTTCGGCGGGGGCGATCCGGTCGGGCAGACCCTCTACGTCAACAAAGTGGCACTGACCGTCAAGGGCGTGCTGGAGCACAAGGGAACCGGTGGGATGGGCGGCGTGTCGGACTTCGACAACCGAATTGTCGTCCCCATCACCACGGCGATGCGGCGCATTATGAACGTGGACTACGTGGGCGCCATCCGAATCGTCAGCAGGGACACCGCCCTGATGCCCGAGCAGGTCGAGGCAATTCGGGCGCTGATCCATGAGCGACACCATATCACCCCGCCTCTGGAAGACGACTTTCGCCTTGTCACGCCGACCGTCATCGGCGAATTGGCACGGGGGACTTCGCGCACGCTATCACTTCTGCTGGGTGCGCTTGCGGGCCTCAGCCTCTTGGTTGGCGGCGTTGTGCTGATGAACATCCTGCTGATCTCGGTGGCCGAACGTACCAAGGAAATCGGGCTCCGCCGGGCCGTGGGCGCGACCCAACGGGACGTGTTCCTGCAGTTTCTTGCCGAGTCCCTGGCGGTGACGTTTCTAGGGATGCTGTTGGGGACGGGCTTGGGATGGGGAGCCTCCGCCCTGCTTTCCAAAGTATCGCCGATGCCCGTGGTGATCTCCTGGGAACCGTTTGCCCTGGCCGCCCTGTTCG
>CAYSGY010000032.1:0-8972 GCA_964430315.1 uncultured Planctomycetaceae bacterium | reverse complement strand
TCGCCGATGCCCGTGGTGATCTCCTGGGAACCGTTTGCCCTGGCCGCCCTGTTCGCGCTCTTGGTGGGGACGTTCTTTGGCGTCCAGCCCGCTCGCCGCGCCGCCAAACTCAGTCCGGTTGAAGCCCTGCGATGAGACTCTCGAAGAACGCCGTTCTCTCCTTCGAGATACTCGCAGCCCACAAGCTGCGGACGGCCCTGAGCGTGCTGGGCATCGTGGTGGGGGTTGCCGCGGTGGTCGTCATCGTGTCGGTGGGAAAGGGGGCGGAGAAACGCATCCTGGACCAAATCCGGGACATGGGCACGAACCTCATCACCGTCAGCGCCGGCCAGACGAGTCTGGTTGCCGGCCGGCAGCGACAGATGACCATCGTGGTGACTCTGTTGCCGGCCGACGCCGAGGCGATTGCCAAGGAGTGTCCCTCCGTTGTCGCCGCCGCACCCGCAACCGGCAACAAGCTCGCCACACGATGGGAAGACCGGAACGCGCCCACCAACGTTCTGGGAATGACCCCGGAAGGGTTCGCAGTCCGCAACTTCGCCCTGGCGTCAGGGCGGTTCTTCGACGCCGAGGAGAACCATGCCTCGCGCCGCGTGGCAGTGCTCGGCCCGACCGTCGTGCAGAACCTCTTCGGCACGTCGGACCCCGTCGGCCAGACGATCCGCATCGGGCGGAGAGGTGTGCCTTTCGAGGTCGTCGGCGTTACACAGGCCAAGGGTGTGGATACCAACGGCCTGGACCAGGACGACATCATCCTCGTGCCCCTTGGTGCCGCCATGCGGCGGCTGATGAACGTGGTCCATGTCCAGACGATCTACGTTCAGGCGAGGCGGAGCGACCTGCTTGACGCTGCCGAGCAGGAAGTCCGCGCGGTACTTCGCAGACGTCACCGGCTCGACGGCAAGCGAGACGATTTCACGATCCAGAACCAGGCGACCCTGCTTGCCGGCGAACGGGAGACCGCGCAAGCCATGACGCTGCTGGTCGGAAGCGTGGCCGGCATCTCGCTTCTCGTGGGCGGAGTGGGGATTCTTGCCGTGATGCTGATTTCCGTGCGCGAACGAGTCCGGGAGATCGGCCTGCGGCGTGCAGTCGGGGCCTGCCGGCGCGACATCCGCAACCAGTTTCTTCTCGAATCTGCGATGCTGGCCGGACTAGGTGGCTTGACGGGAGTGCTTGTGGGCGTTGCCGCAACCGTGGCGGCGTCGGCCATCGGCGCGTGGGATACCGTGATCTCGTGGGAGTCCGCCGGTGTCGCTCTCATCTTTTCCGTCACCCTGGGGCTCGTCTTCGGCATCTATCCGGCGGTCCGTGCCGCGTCCCTGGAGCCAATCGAAGCCCTGCGAGCGGAATGAGCACGGATGCGGGCGAAGTAGTCCTCGACCACCTTGGCCTCGGTGGGCGACAGATCATGGACGTGCTGGTCGAGCGGCGAGGGCCGCTTGCTCTGGGCCAGCAAGGGTTCCATCTCGTCCAGGCGGCTTTCGATGTGCAGGAACGTCGAAAGCAGGGCGTTCTTGTGCAGGGGGGTCAACATCGCACCAGCCCTCAAACGAAAAAGCCCTCGGGAACTTTCCCAAGGGCTCCGGTCTTCTGCTCTGGCCCCTACCGAGGAAAGTCCCTGCTGGTAGGAGTCATCAGCCGCTGCCGGCGGTTTGGGGGGGACTCCATCCCTCGCATTGGCTAGGGCGGGGTTGTCCGCAGTCCTGTCCGCAGCCGTGCATTTTGTACCAGCCGGGCTCCCGTGTTTCAAGCGGCCGTGGAATTCGCGGCCGGAACGTTTTGCCGGCACGCGGGTTTAATATTTGACAGCAAAGGATTGCCCTTGGTAGTCTGAAGACTCACCATAGGGGATGGGGTCCCCCGAACAACCGCCCGGCACTCAGTCCGTGGCTGATGACTCCTGCCTTGCGTTGGCCGCTTCGGTAGGGGTCTGCGACTGCACCGTCAAGCCCTGCTGTCGAGCGGGCTTTGTACGGACCTGTGTCTCGCCCGCCGTCGCTAATGACCCACCAAGCTCCCGCCCCGACCGATCCCAACGTGGCCCCTTCCGAGCCATTCGTGATTCGGCATCGGAAGGCCATTCTCTTCCTCACGGCGGCCCTCTGTCTGGCCGGAGGTTACGCCGCCTATATCATGCCGGCCTCCGTCTTCCCGCAGACCGATTTCCCTCGGGTCGTGATCCTCATCGACAACGGGGTCATGCCGGCCGATGAGATGATGGCCACGATCACCCGGCCGGTCGAAGAGGCGATGAAGAACATCCCCGGCACGGCCACCATCCGCTCGACGACCGGCCGGGGCTCGGCGGCCGTGAACGTCTTCTTCGACTGGTCCGGCGACATGATCCAGGCGGAACTCTACGTCCTGGGCCGGCTTGCCCAAATCCGAAGCACGCTGCCGCTCACGGCCGAGTTCGCCGTCCACCGACTGACCTTCTCCGCCTTCCCGGTCATCGGCATCAGCCTCACGAGCAAGACGCGGAACATCACGGAGCTTTGGGAGAAGGCCCGCTACGACCTCAATCCCCGATTCCTGCGGATCAAGGGCGTCGCCCGCGTGAACATCGTGGGAGGCCGGGTGCCCGAATACCACGTCGTTGTCGATCCGCTGAAATTGGAATCGTATCGTCTCACGATGGAGCAGGTCAGCAAGGCGCTGGCCGAGACCAACAATTTCACCTCCGCCGGGATGCACGAGGAGAACCGGCAACTGTACCTGGCCGTGGTCGATAATCGCCTGCGTAACCCGGCGGACATCGAAAACGTGGTCGTAGCCTGGTCGGGCAAGTCGCCGATCCACGTCCGCGACATCGCCACGGTGCGGCGCGGCTACGCCCCCCAGTTCAACATCGTCACCGCCGCCGGCTCGGAAGCGGTGTTGATGAACATCTACGGCCAGCCCGACAGCAACACCGTGGCCATCGCCGGCGCGCTACAGGATGAACTCAAGCTGATCCGCAAGGAACTTCCGCCCGACATGAAGCTGGCCTTCTTCTACGATCAATCGCTCTTCGTGCAGGAGGGCGTGCGGAGCGTCTGGGAGTGCATTGCGATCGGGCTGGTCCTCTCGGTGATTATCCACTACTTGTTCCTGCGGAGCCTCTCGGGCGCGTTTGTGGTCGGCGTGGGCATCCCGGTGACCGTGCTGATAACGCTCGTGGTGATGCGCGTCTTCCACATGAGCTTCAACCTGATGACGTTGGGCGGCATCGCCGCTGCCATTGGCATGGTGATCGACGACGCGATCGTGGTCGTGGAGGCGATCCACGCCAAGCTGGCGGCAGGGCACTCAGCCTCGGAGGCCATCCGCTCGGTGACGCATGAAGTCGGCCCGGCCCTGGTGGGCAGCACGCTGACGCCAGTCGTGGTTTTCATCCCCTTGGCCTTCCTCGACGGCGTTCCGGGGGTCTTCTTTCGTGCCCTGGCCCTGACGATGGTTTCCTCCCTGTTGATCTCCCTGCTCGTGGCCGTGACGTTCACTCCGGCCCTTGCCCGACTCTTGATGCGCCACCGCGGCGGGCCGGCGCAGGACGAATTGTCGCAGGGCGGGCCGGTTTTGCGGACGGTCATCGCCGCATACGAGTGGGTCGTCCGTCGTGCGTTGCGTCACCAATGGCTGGCTCTGGGCTGCACGGTGCTGGTAGTCGCCGGCGGCATCGTGCTCTACGATCGGCTGGAAACCGACTTCCTGCCCAAGATGGAAGAAGGGGCCTTCGTGCTGGACTACTATTCGAGGCCGGGGACCAGCCTCTCGGAAACGAATCGGATGCTGCGGCACGTTGAGGAAATCCTTCTGAGCACGCCCGAGGTGGAAAGCTTTTCGCGGCGCACCGGAGCCCGCCTGGCCCTGGCCATCGCCGAGCCGAACACCGGCGACTTCCTGGTGAAGCTGCGGCCGAATCGCAAGCGTCCGACCGAGGAAGTGATCGACGAACTGCGGGAGAAGATTCACGCGGCCGAGCCGGCGTTGCACACCGACTTTCCCGGCGTGCTGAGCGACCTGATCGGCGATCTAACCTGGTCCCCCAAGCCCTGTGAGATCAAGGTCTTTTCCAACGATACCGAGGTGCTCAAGAAGAAGGCTGCGGAGATCGCCGAGACCATCGAGAAGATGCCCGGCGTGGTCGATGTGGAGCCGGGCCTGGTGGTCGCAGGGCCGTCGATGCGGTTCGCCGTCCGTCCCGAGGCGGCTGCTCGCGTGGGCCTGACCGCGGCCGACATCGGCAGCGCCCTGCAAACGAGCCTCTTGGGCAACACCTCGTCGTATCTGCTCCAGGGCGATCGTACCGTGGGCGTCCGGGTGCTCTCGGCGTCCGAAACGCGAGACCGGGAACTGCGCATCCGCGAAACGCCGATCCGCTCTCCGGCTGGCAGCGTGGTTACGCTGAACGACATTGCCGAGGTCCAGTATCAGCCCGGCATCCTGGAGATGCACCGCGAGGACTTGCGCCAACTCGTGGCCGTCTCAGCGCGGTTCGCGGGCATGGACCTGGGGACCGGCATCGAGAATATCCAGGCGCAACTGGGCAAGACGCTGCAACTCCCGGCCGGGGCAACTCTGGAGTTCGGAGGGCTCTACCAACAACAGCAGGAATCGTTCAAGAATCTCGCGTTTGTGCTCTTGATGGCCGTCTTCCTGGTGTTCGCTGTGCTGCTGGTCGAATTCCGCTCGGTCATCCAACCTCTGGCGATCGTCTTGGGCGCGGTGCTGGCCCTCTTCGGCGTGGTCGCAGCGCTGGGGCTTACCGGAACATCGCTCAACATCGTATCGTTCCTGGGGGCCATCATCGGCGTCGGCATCGTCGCCAAAAACGGCATCCTGATGCTGGATTTCGTGGAGCACCTTCAAGCCCGCGGGTACAACCTGTTCGATTCCCTGGTGCAGTCGGGGCGACGCCGGTTGCGGCCGGTCCTGATGACCTCGCTGGCGACCTTCATTGGGCTGTTGCCTCTGGCCTACGGTGTCGGCGCGGGTGCCGACATGCTCCGCCCACTGGCGATCGCGATCATCGGGGCGCTGTTCATCTCGTTGCTTCTCTCGCTGGTAGTTACGCCCGTGTTCTACTACGTCATGGCGCGACTGCTGCGGCTCGACAAGCGACGCCCGGAGGGTGTTCGGCCGGCGGCCGGGATCGCCGAATCGGACGGAAGACCGGACGGACAGCCACACGGAGTCATCCATGTTCATGTCTGATAAGAGAGTCTGGGCTGCGTTGGCCTTCGCCGGCTTGATGGCCATTACCGCGACCGGCTGCAAGAACGCCGCGTCCGATGAAGCTGCGGAGGGCGACAATCTTCCCAAGGAGCCGGTGCCGGTCCGCGCGGTCAAAGTTGAGAAGACCGTCCTGAAGCCGTCGATCGACGTGGTGGGAACGCTGACTGCAATCCCCGAGCACACCGCGTCCATTTCGCCGCAGATCGCCGGCTGGATTCAGAAGGTCATGGTCGTCGAGGGCGGCCAAGTGCGCGCCGGAGATGAACTGTTGCACTTGGACTGCCGATTAGCCGAGGCAGAACTCGCCAAGGCGACCGCATCGGTGGCCGAGAAGACAGCCATCGTGGAGCGGCTGAGGCATGGGCCACGTCCGGAGGAAGTCGAGGTAGCTCGCCAGGACGCCCACAGGGCGCAGGTCACGATCGGTGCGCTGCGCAGCGAGATCGAAGCCCTCAAGGGGCTCCAGGCTCGTAACGAGGTCTCGCCGGTTCAGTTTCAGAAGGCCCAGGCGTCGCTTCAGGCGGCCGAGGCGGAGTCGGCCGCCGCCGCCGCCCGACGGAAGCTCCTGGAGGCAGGAACCCGTCCCGAAGAGATTGCCGAGGCCGAGGCGGGCTTGGCAGCCGTCAAGGCCGAACTGACTGTCGCTAACCTTAATTTGCAGTTGTGCAAAATCACCAGCCCGATTGACGGGATCGTCACGCAACTCGCCGCCCGCCAAGGCATGTACGTGGAGCGCACGGCGACCTTGGCGACGATCGTTGATCTGTCGAAGGTCTTCATGCAGGTCCGCATCCCCAGCGAGTATTTGGCACAAGTGAAGCCAGGCGCGCAAGTCGATGTCCGAGTCGCATCGTTGCCGGACACGACCTTCCAAGGCAGAATCGCGCGGATTGGCGGACAGGCGGACCCTGCTACCGGCGACGTGGATGCCCTGGCCGAAGTCGCCAACGATGGTGGTTTGCTGCGTCCCGGGCTCGCCTGCCGCGGTCGCGTATGGCTCCCGGAGGTCGCCGATGCGTTGGTCGTTCCGCCCGTTGCGATTGCCGATCGTGCCGGCACACCTGTCGTGACTCTCGTCCGCGATGGGAAAGGCTTTGAGGTCGAGGTGAAACTGGGTGTCCAGACGCAGGAGAAGACTCAAGTGATCGAAGGGCTGGCACCAGGGGAAACGGTTATCACTGAGGGGGGGTACGGATTGCCGGAAGGGTGCCCAGTCTGCCTGATGGAGGCCGACGAGAAAGCAGGCGTCGGTCATCCGAGGCGTTAGACTCTTTCATAGCCCCCCATCTTCCCATCCTCGCCGAGTCTCGCTCGCGGCGAGCGGGCCGTTCCTGGCCCGCGGGCAAATCCGAGAGGCGTGAGCGCCCGCCCATGCCGATACTCTGCTGATAGGGGCGAGTCTGCCGCCTTTTCCGATTATCCGATCGTTCCCTTCGCTGGTGCCACAGGCATGGACGCGACTTGCTTGCTTCGAGTCACCTTCGGATTGGTCTTCACCCTCTGCCTGCTTCGGCCCGCCGCAGCCCAACCGCCGGCTCCCCTGCCCGGCGATCGAGCGGTTCGCTCAGGCGCCGAGCCTGCTCCTCTGCCTGGTGTTCTTCTCACACCCGCAACAACCGAAACCCCCGCAGCCGCGCCGGTCGATCTTGACACCGCCCTGGAACTGACGCTGTCGCGGAACCCGGACCTGGTGGCAATCCGTCAGAACCTCCCTGTGTCATCCGCGGCGATTGCCGTCGCACGTCGGTTCCCGACCGGCCTCAATCCCACGGTCTCGATTGACGCGCGCCCGTGGACCTTTGACAAGGATACCGGCGCAGGTTCCCGGCCGCTGGAGATGGATTTCACCATATCGTGGAACCAGCCTATCGAACTTGGGCATCGCCGTGCATACCGCGAAGCCATCGCCCGAGCCACCTTCAGTCAGACCCAGTGGAACGTGTTGCAGGCCGAACTCTTGGCGCTAGTGCAAACCTACCGGCTGCACCAGACCGCCACCTACCGCCGTGAGAACATGCGTGTTACGCAACAGTTGGCAGAGTTCAATCAGGCGCTGGTGCAGACCGTGCAGCGTCAGATGCAGGCGAATCAGGCCTCTGCGGCCGACGTGTCGATGGCCGAAGTGGAGAACCAGGCGACGATTCAACAACTGGCGGCGTCCCAACAGGACTTCACTGCGGCGCTCACCGATTTGCGTCAGCAAATGGGAATACCTGAGTATGCCGGCACCATTGAACCGAGCGGCCAGCTTCGCGTGCCCGAACCCGTCATGCCTGGCGACGAGGAACACCTCATTCAGACGGCGATCTCGAGTCGGCCTGAGATTCATGCGGCGGCAGCTCAGGTTGCCAGTTCGCGCGCCGCGATATGCCTGGCGCGTGCCGATCGCATCCCCATTCCATCCGTTGGACCGGTCTACGAAAAGGACGAGTCGGGAGTGACGTATTACGGCTTCGCGGTGAGCAGTCCCGTTCCGATTCTGAACGCCGGCGGCCCACTTGTTCGCCAGCGCGAGGCTGAGTATCGCCGCGATGCAGTGGCGCTGGAGCAAACGCAACAGCGGGTCCGAGCGCAAGTGAAGGCGACCCTGGTCAAATGGAATCAGGTGCAACAGTTGGTTGCCCGCACGCAAGCCACCATGCAGCCGATTCAAGCCGAGACGGCTCGCATGGAGCGGCTCTACAAAGCGGGCCAAACCGACCTCATCAGGCTGCTCCAGGTTCGCGGGCGACTGATCCAGGCCGAGAACGCGCAACTCGACGCCCTCTGGCAGGCCACGCAAGCCTACGCCGACCTGCTTGCGGCTGTGGGGTGCGTTCCGCTTGTCGGTTCGACGGCGATCCATTCCGAGTTGTCCGCGAATCTACAGAGCCAATGATTCGCCGAGGGCCGGGGTCGGCCTTGGCACACATCAAGGCACGACCGGCGGAGCACTAACGCAGTTGCTCGAGAAGAACCGGCAGGAGCAGTCCGGCGACAAGCCGATGGCCTCCTGGCCCACCAGCACAATACGGCCGCTCCCGGTCTCGATCATCGAGTGGATGCAGCCGCACCGGGGCTTGTTCAGGAAGACGGGCTCTTGCCACGTCTTCCCGTCGTCGAGACTCCGGCAGACGTAGATGGGGAGCACGAACTCCCGCCAGTCCACGTCCTTCGCCCCCCAGTTCCAGCCGGCGGGCGACTTCTGCTCGCTCAGATTCATCCACGCGCCAATGCTGCGTCGGGAGTCGGTTCACGAGAGGATCTCCTGGGATTCACGACGGGGCCTTGCGCGGTTGCGGGCCGCGGGGTCGGATGGGCACGAGCCCCGCGGGGGTCGGAGCGGCGGCCGCCCTTGGTTTCGGGGCACCACGAGGCGGGATCTTCAGTTCGATCCCGAGGGGCAGGGCGTCGGGGCTGCTCAACACGTCCCGGTTGGCCTCAAGAATCTCGGCGGCCCGATCCTCGCTCCCCAAATACCGCTTGGCCAGGGCTGGGAGGGAGTCGCCGTTGACGATTCTGTGGATCCGGGGAGCCCCGTCCACGATGCCAGACCCGGGCATCCCGATGCCCATGGAAACGCCCCATCGGGCGGATGCCGGAAGCCTCTCCGCGGGGAACGATTTTGCCAGGGTGGGCGGCAGCACGTCGGGCCGCTCCGCACGCACGGCAACCGCGGCGTCGGCCTGGGCTGGGAAGGGGGAGACCGCGTCGGGATGGATCTCCCCTCGGGGCAGGCTGGGGAGGTTTGCCACGGGTTCCCGGAGGGAGGATTC
>CAYSGY010000031.1:0-23947 GCA_964430315.1 uncultured Planctomycetaceae bacterium | reverse complement strand
CCGCCTGATTGGTGCCGTCCGGGTTCATCACGAACAGGCTGTGCAGGTAGCCGGCGGTCCGGTCGGAGTATTCCCAGCGGGTATAAAGGATGCGCCCGTCGTTGGTCATGTGCGGAAAGACCGTGTGGCCGTGGTCGCAGCCCAGGCGGCGGATGTAGCGCCCTTGGCCGTCGCAGGTGAAGAGGTTGCACACGCTCGACCACCAGCACGGGGCCGAGAAGACGCAGCGGGTGGACGTGAAGACCAACTCGCCGTTTGGCAGCCATACCGGCTCCATGTCGGCCGTGCCGGCCCCGAACGTGATCTGCCGGACGCTCCGGTCGGCCAGGTTCATGACGTAGAGGTGGAAATCGTCGTCCCCGTCGTGGCTCGTCTGTCGCATCGAGAACGCCAGCGTGCGGCCGTCATACGAAACGCAGGGGTCGCGGACCACCCCCTCCGGGCAGTCGAGAAGCACTTCGGTGGAGACCGTTCCGTCGGCGTGGACGCTCATCCGGCAGAGTTGCGAGTTCATCCGGTAATCGGCACCGCACTCCCGGAAGACGGCGTCCGTGAGGTGGTCCGTCATGGCGAACATGGCTTGACTGTCGCCGAATACGAAGTGCTTGGCGTATACGAACTCGCGCGGGCGCCTTTCAAAGACCCTCAGCCGCTGCTTGCGACGCTCGCTGCACGCCTGGAAGTACAGACTCTTCCACGCGGGATCGCGGCCGGGCGTCTTGCCGGCCACGAGCGCGGCAAGCGATTTCTCCAGCCCGCCGATGGCCACGCCGTTGGACTTCAACTCGGCCAGGACCTTGCGAACCATGGCTTGCTCCACCTCGCTGCGGTCCGCGGCAACGAAGCAGTCCCTCCATTTCAAGCCATGGTCCTGATAGATCCAGTCCCGCTGGAGACGCGAGACGGGATAGGCGGCGGTGTGCCGGTTCCGGACATCCTCCTGCGTGTATTCCTGGGAGAACGCGGGCAACGCCGGGGACAAGAGGACCAGGAGGACCCCGGGCAGGAAGAATGCTCTCATGGGGACCTTTCGCGGGATCGTGGCGATCCGTCGAGCGCCGTGAGGTCAATACCTGTCCCCATCAATAACCCGGCACTCGTCCGCGGTCAAGTGGGAGCGGCTTGTCACAGTCCATTCCCCTTGACCGTCAACACGACCTTCCCGATGTTCTCCCGGCGCTGGAGAATCGCATGGGCCCGGTCGGCCTCGGTGATGGGCAGCGTCTTATGGATTACCGGCTTGAGTGTCCCGGACGAGAACGACTCCCAGAGAGTTCTCTCGAGACCGGCAAGAATGTTCGCCTTCATCTCGGACGAACGGCTTCTCAGGGTGCTGCCGATCAGCTTCAAGCCTCGCCTGAAGAACGTGTCCATGTTGATTTCGGTTCGTGCTCCGCCCAGCGTGGCGATCACGATCCAACGTCCACCGAGTGCCATCTTCTCGAGGTGCCGCCCGAGTCCCGGACCGCTGATGCAGTCCAGGGCGATATCGACGGGGTGTTCCTCCATGGCGGCTCCGAGGTCGTCGACCGTCCGATTGACGACGACATCGGCGCCGAGGCGCCGGACGAATTCGGCCTTCTCTTCCGTGCTGACGGTCGTCATCACCTTGGCGCCGAGGCGCTTCGTCAACTGGATCGCGGCGATGCCCAGACCGCTTGCCCCGGCCTGGATGAGGACCGTATCGCCTGCCTTCATGCCTCCTTCGATGCAGAGGTTCAGATAGGAGGTGGCGAAGGCTTCGGGGATTGCCGCGGCTTCCACCATGGAGAGGCCCTTGGGAACGGGTACGGCGAGGCCGGCCGGAACGGCGACCCGTTCGGCGTATCCGCCGCCGCCGAGCAAGGCGCAGACCTCGTCGCCGGCCTTCCAGCGGCCGTTGGCCGGGGCCTCGACGACCACTCCGGCCACTTCGAGCCCCATCCACTCCGGCCAGCCGGGCGGCGGCGGGTAGTTCCCCGCGCGCTGCAGCAGGTCGGCGCGATTCAACGCGGCCGCGTGGACGTCGACAAGAAGCTCGCCGGGCTTCGGGACCGGATCGGGCACTTCACGCCAAGCGAGTGTCCGGTCTTGATCGGCCAGGATTGCGAGCATATTCCATCTCCGTCACGGTACTTGCGGATGACGCACGGGCCTGACGACGAACGTTGCGACCGCCGCAACGGCCAGCAGCGCCGCCGAACAGTAGTAAGCGAAGCTGAAGCTCCCGGTGGCATCATAAACCCTGCCGGCCAACAACGCGAGCAGGAAGCCGCCGAAGCCCCAGGCCGTGAAGAGCAGTCCGTAGTTGACGCCGAAATGCTCCAGGCCGTAGTAGTCTTTCGTCACTGCCGGGAACACCGCCAGGTTCGCGCCGTAGTTCGCTCCGATCAAAGCCGAGACCACCGCGAGCACGGCCCCGTGGGCCAGAAGCGAGCCCTCGGTCGTCTGCGACAGGAGGAGTATCAGAAGCGCCTGCAACACGAAACAGCTCAACAACGTGATCCTTCGCCCGACCTTGTCGTAGGCGATGCCGGCGACAATACGCCCGGCGCCGTTTCCGACGGCCAGGACGGCCACCAGGACGAACCCCAGCTTGATGCCCGCCTGCGCCGACGCGATCTCGGCGAGCTTGGAGATAATCATCAGCCCGGCGCCCGCGCCGCAGGCGTACATGAACCACAGCACGTAGAACTGCCAGGTCTTCAGCATTTCCGAGGGAGGGTGATTCCGCTTCCCGTCGGCGCCGCCGCCGGCCGGTTTCGGCGGGGTGCCGGGCGGCACGTATCCCGGCGGCGGCGTCTGGAGCAGTTGCGCCAATCCCGCCACGACCACCAGGAACGCCACGCCCAGGATCCTGACCGCTTGCGCCAGCCCGAATTGGCCGATCAGCCAATTCGAAAGCGGCGCGGCATACACGGGCGCCAAGCCGAATCCGGAGACCACAATCCCCACGACCCGGCCGGTCATGGCCGGCGGGAACCACTTGACCGCCGGCGGAGTCGCCGCCGCGTAGGCCGACGCGATGCCCGCGCCGGTCAGCACGCCGAAACCCAGCACGTAGCCCAGCGGCGTCGTGGTGAAGCTGGCCAGGATCATCCCCGAGCCCACAAGAATGCCGCCGATCGTGGCCACCAGACGCGGACCGAGCTTGTCCTGCATCCGCCCGGCGGGCACCATCACCAGGCTGATGATCAGGCAACTGATGGCATAGGGCAACGACCGATCCGCTTCGCTCCAGCCCCAAGCGTCGGGCACCCCTTTGCTGATGACGCTCCACGTGTACATGATGGCAAGGGCCAGGTTGATGCCCAAGCCGGCCAAGGTGACACGCCAGCCGTGGTTTGCCGACGGCTGGGCGGGGCTGCGATCACTCTCACTCATGCTGGTTCCTCAATCTTGGTGCCGGGATAGGCGACCTGGTGGCCGTCTGGAAATTGCTGCCGGATTCCGTCGGCAAGTCCCCTCACCCCCTGCCCCTCTCCCGTCCAACGGGAGAGGGGAGAGACTCCTGGACGGCCGCTCAGCTCAGCGGATAGCCGCAGGCTTTCAGCAGGCATTCCTGAACGATCATCTCGTGTTCCAGCGGGTAGGGATTCTCGATTTCACCGCGGATGATCCGAGCCAATTCGATCAGTTGGAAGTCGTATCGTCCCGGCGGGCAGGGGAAGGAGACTTCCTGATATCCCTTCTTGTAGGAATCACGGGCCTTCGACAGGGCAAGCTGGAGCTTGAGTGGCTGCGGGGGGCGGGCGCCGAATGTCTCCAGCGGGCGGATATCCACCGTTCCCTCGTCGCCGCAGACGACCAATTGTCGCCGTTGGAAGCCATCCACTTCGAGCGAGCACGTGCGGATCGTGGCCGTCGTCTTCGGATACTCGAACACCACCAGCCCGTTGTCGCACATCTCCCCTGCGTCCGACCGCGTTTGACGCGGGAAGCTGACGATTCGATCCGGCTTGCCCATCAAACCGACGACAAGGTCGATCAGGTGGCAGGCGAAAATGAACATCGTTCCGCCACGGAACTGCGACAGGTACTTTCGGTAATCAACCGCGTGCGTGACGTTCATGACGCAGTCGATCTCGAAGACCTGCCCGAGCCAGCGCTCGCGGGCCGCGTGCCGGCAGAACTGCACGGCCGGATTGTTCCGGTACATGTAGCCCAATTGCACGGCGAGCTTGCGGCGCCCGGCCTCGTCCAACACCTTCTTGAACGCGCTGAACGATTTGCCGCCCGGCTTGTCCAAGTGGACGTGCATCCCGGCGTCGATGCACCGCCCGGTGATGTCCATGATGCGGTCGTCCCCGGAACTGACCTCCACGGCCACGGCCTGAAGACCCTTGGTGGTGAGCAGTTGCTCTTCGGTCATCCACGTCAGGCCCCGGTAGGTCGGGTCGTTTTCGTGTCGCTTGCGCAACTCGGGATGCGGCTCCGCGATGCCGACGACTTCGTAGTGGTCGCTGAGCTTCCGGAAGGTGCTCATCTTGCCCGAGGCATGTTCGTGCCCCGTGCCGATCTGGCCGACTTTGATCCGCTGCCTGGGACGCTCGGCCGCGGCCGCGGCCGGTTCGAGCCACGGTCCGGCGGCAAGGGCGGCGCCCGCGCCAACCGCGGTTGCCAGAAGACGACGACGATCCAAGGGATTCATGGCGCGCTCCTTGGGTTTGCCTCGGGTGAGACAAGGTCCCCATTTCGGAGGAAGGTCTGCTCTTCTACACATGCTCCGGCACGACGAAGGGACTGCGGTACGGCCGGGTGAGCATCCGGTCGGCGTCCGGGGCTGCGACGAACTTCTCGGCCCGGGCGTCGAACTCGAGCGCGCGGCCAAGGCGATAGGTCGAGCCCGCCAGATCCAATCGGCCGTCATCGGCCAGGTGGCGCTTCATGTCCTCGAACGAATCGTGGAACGTCTTGTCGCCGCCGAAGGCCTTCGTCTGCCGGTTGAACGGCACCTCCTCGCCGAGGCGGTAGGAGATGTTGCCCAGGTGGATCAGCTCCGTGGTTCGCTGCCCCTCGAGGATCTCGGCCGTGAGGCCCTCGCGTTTCCGGCTCCGCACGCAATCGACGAAATTCCGCATGTGGCGCGGACCTTGTTCGGGAACGCCCGAGGCCGGGCAGTCGTCGATCGGCACTCCCTCGCTCTTGCCCTTAGGAAAGAACTTGCCGTCGCGGATCACACCTTGGTCGGTGTGGAACGCGTTGGTGATCTTCCATTGCTTGTCTCCGACCAGGCCCCGGGACTCCAGAAACACCTTGACGTCGCCGAAGTCGATCATGGTGAGTTGGGTGTTGGGGGTCTGCCCCTGGTCCTTGTACCCGAAGCGGCCGCCGAGGCTGAGAACGCGTTTCGGCATCGCGCCGTCGGGCAGGGCCCAGCGGCAGACGTCCATTTGGTGCGACCCCATGTTGCCGATCTCGCCGTCGCCGAAGTCCCACGACCAGTGCCAGTTGTAGTGGACGAGATTCGTGCGGAAGGGCTGCACCGGCGCCGGCCCGAGCCAGAGGTCGTAGTCCAGTTCGCGGGGCGGCTCCTCCGGATCCTTGAAGCCGATGCTGAGCCGCGACCGGCTGGCATAGCCGTAGGAGACCAGCAGCTTGCCGTATTTCCCGTGGCGGATGTCGTGGACCAGCCGGGCCCATTGCGGGTCGGACCGCCGCTGCGTGCCGTGTTGGACGATGCGGTCGTACTTCCTGGCGGCCTCGACGAGTCTGCGGCCTTCAAAGATATTGTGACTGCACGGCTTCTCGACGTACACGTCCTTGCCCGCCTGGCACGCCCAGACGGCCATCAGCGTGTGCCAGTGGTTGGGCGTGACGATCGAGACGGCATCGAGGCTCTTGTCTTCCAGGGCCTTGCGGATGTCCTGCACGCAGGCGGGCGTGTTGCCTGCGACTTTCTTGACGAGGTTGCTTCGGGAGGCGAACAGCCGGCGATCGGGATCGACGAGGTAGGCCACTTCGACGTCCTTCATCCCGGCGAATCCCGTCAGGTGGCCCTGCCCTCGCCCGTTGACCCCTGCGACGGCGACGCGGACCCGATCGTTGGCTCCCAGCACGCGGCCGGAGGCCTTGGTGCCGGACACGGTGAACATGGCGACGGCGCCGCCGGCGCATTTCAGGAAGGTACGACGTGTTGGACGCGACATGGACAAATTCTCCTCGTTGCAGAAGGCCGGCGGCGAAATGACCTTGCGTGATCCCGGGAGGGCGAGGCTCCTGCCGAGCCGTCATGCACCCGCTCAGCGACCGTCCCAAGACGGCTCCGGGATTTCGTTGGCAAGTCCCCTCACCCCCTGCCCCTCTCCCGTCCAACGGGAGAGGGGAGTCCTTCTCAGACCACTTCCTCCACCACCCAGGGCTTGCGGTACTCTCGCTTGAAGAACTTCATGGCTTCGGGATCGTCGAGGATCTGGTCGGTCTTCGGATCGATCCGGAGCTTCCGGCCGCCGAGCCGGCAACTGATGTTGGCGTAGTGGACCAAGAGCATGCTGCGGTGCCCTTCTTCGACGTCGGCGTTGGGCCGTTTGCGACTTCTGACCGACTCGACGAAATTCGCCTTGTGGTTTGGGTCGGGGTAACGGCCGTACATCTGCTCCGCGACCACCGGCTGCCGGCTCTTCGGACGGATGTAGACCTGCCAGCCGCCGCCCATCCGGCCCACGTACATCACGCCCTTTTCGCCGTAGAGTTCGATCCGCGTGGCGCTCTGGGGCCAATGGGGGAAGATGTCGCCGTTGCGGATCCCGTCGTCGCTTCGGAGCATGTAGGGAGTGAACTCGGTCTGCTCGTAGGTCATCAGCATTTCGGGGAACTCGAAGACGGCCAACTGCGTATCGGGCGTTTCCGCATCCCCTGGAGTGAAACGACGGCCCGTGCAATAGACGCTGCTCGGATAATCGACGCCACAGAGCCATCGGGCCAGATCGATCTGGTGGATTCCTTGGTACGACATCTGCCCGCCGGCGTAGTCCCACAACTTGCGCCACCGGACATGGATCGCCTGATTGTACTTGCGGGCCGGAGCCGGACCGTTCCACATTTCCCAATCCAACGTGGCGGGCGGGTCCGTGTCGGGGTCCCACTTGAAGTTAGGCTCGTAGGTCTGCTCGAATACGCGACACAGGTGAACGCGGCCGAGTTTGCCTTCTTCGAGATACCGTTTGGCAGCCCAGTTATAGGGGGCGCTGCGGTTCTGCGTGCCGATCTGGACGATGCGGTTGTACTTCCTGGCGGCCTTGACGGCCTGGCGCCCTTCCCAGCAATTGTGGCTTTGCGGCTTCTCGCAATAGACGTCTTTGCCGGCACGGCAACAGAGAATCGTGGCCAGGGCGTGCCAGTGGGGCGGGGTGGCGATCACCACGGCGTGGACCGAAGTGTCTTGGAGCATCTCGCGGAAGTCCTGAAGACACTTGGGCTGCTTGCCCCCTTGGCGTGCCGCGTACTCCTCCGCCCGAGCCTTGTGCAACTGGCGATTCACGTCGCAAAGGTAGCGGATCTCGCAATCCCCTCGATCCAAGAATCCCATGGCCAGCGAGTGCCCCCGCCCTCCGCCAACCCCGACCATCGCCAGCACGAGCCGGTCATTGGCCGGGGTTGCCCGAACGGACCGCGGATCGGAAAGGACCGTCACCCCCGCCGCCAGCCCTGCCGCCGTGCGCCGTGCCCGGTCCAGGAAGTCGCGCCGATTCAAGATGTTCATGGGCAATCGATCCTTTCGAGAACAAGGGAACGGGGAGGACAGACCTGGGGACAGGCTCCTCTTCCGGCCCGCCTCGCGTTGCCCTCTGCGAAGCCTGAAGGCCGAAGGTTAGACCTGTCCCCTTGGGTGCCCTTGGGCGGGAGGAAACATCCGTCAATCTAGCCCTCCGGGCCTGGCGGGGCAACGGAGAGCAACCGGGCGATCTTCATCCGTCGGCAATCGCGAGGGCCGGGTGGCGCCTCGCAACGCTAGGCAGAGGACATCGCCCCACTTGCTTCGGCAGGTCTCCGCCTGCGCAACACTTCACTGCGGGTGGACCGCTGGAGCAGGCTACCACTGGCCGATCGTCTGGCCGTCGCGACGGCAGAGGATCCGTTCCCAGGTGGTGTCAACGATCCTCCGCGTGGCCGCGTTGGTGCTTCCGCTTGTGTCCGTCGCGATGCCCGATTCGTTGAAACGGCCCTCAATCGTACTGCTGACGAAGCGGACGCTGCCATCGGCCAGCACAAAATTGGCCCCGCCGGGATGAACACTCGAGTAGACTCGCATCCCGCGAGCAGACCCCATGGTTGAGGGCTGGACGCTGCCGTCCAGATTCATCTTGATGGCACCGATCGCGACCTGATCGCCTGCTCGTGTGACATCGGTCTTGTCGCTGACCCCGAATACCAGCGCCGACGCGCCGACGTAACGTACGCCCAGGGAATCGCGATATTGCCAGGCACGCTCCCCCAAGGCGATGGTATTGCTCAATCCGTCAAAAATATCGCCAAATCGGACCGAATGGTCCGGGATGAAGACTCCGCCAATGTCGCCGTCGTCGGCGGCAAGATAGTCGTCGCTGCTATTGTTGGCCACGTAGTTGGATGCGGCCGTCTCGTAAGTATTGACCAGACGGTTAGGATTGGTGCCTTTGGGCTTTTGCAGGTCCGACGGGCATGTGTAGGCAGGGAGTCCAACCTGCATCGCAGCACGCTTGGTCGCATCGGAGACAGCGGCATAAAAAGTGCCTTCTCCCGGCCGGATCACATCGAAGAGCGATTTCTGTTCCACGAAGGGAAGAACGAGCGATCCCCAACCCCAGGAACTCGTGGTCAGCGTGGTGCCGACGTATTTTGTCAGGAAGGCGGGCGGAAGTGCGTTGGAAACGTCATGGTAGTTGTGAAGCGCGACGCCAAACTGCTTCAAATTGTTGGTACACTGAGAACGGCGGGCCGCTTCGCGCGCCGCCTGGACCGCCGGCAACAGCAACGCGATCAGGATCCCAATGATGGCGATGACAACCAGAAGCTCCACAAGCGTGAAGCCCGGGGCCCCCGTTTCGACAGACCGCGATTTCTTCGCACGCATGACAAGTTCTCCACGATAAGAAGGAAAGCGATTCCGGACCGAAGACGGTGATCAGATATCGTTCGGATCGTGTGGCTTTGGCGGGGTCTTGATAAACTCGCCGGAGGGAGAAGGCTCCTGGGCCTTCGGCGCCCCGTCCGAAGGAGGGATTGCGCTGCCGCCACAGCCGCTTAAGCCGGGCAGCACCATCAGCACCATTAGCAGCAGACCAATAGAGAAATACCGCATGTTAATCGCCCTTCCCGAAAGATGAGTGCAGAGAACCGCAAGCCTGGCACATTGCTCGGCCTTCTTGTGCGGGCTCGCGCAGGGAACCTCACTACACCCTAGCGGTCCTCCGGAGACGCGACAACGTAAATAATCCCTGCAAACTTTTGCACGAAAGGAACAGCGGCGGCAAGAACTGCCCGGGTGCCGGCGCTCGCGGGGGACGCAATGCAACAGAGACGCGGTACGGGGATGAGGATCACCGCGTGGGACGTTCGCCCGTCGGCTGCGAAGTCGAGACGGCGAAGCGCTGGCGATATTCCCGGGGCGTGTGGCCGGTGGCCTGGCGGACCCGCGTGCTCATGTGCTGCACCGAACAGAAGCCCGACTCCCTGGCAATCTGCCGGTAACTCCAGTCGGTGGAGACCAGGAGCCGCTTGGCCCGCTCGATGCGGATGCGTTGGATCTCGCTGTGGACCGTGCGTCCCAAGACCGCCTTGAACCGCCGGCGAAGGGTCGCACCGGTCATCCCGGTGGCGCCGCCGACGTCGTCCACGCGGATCGGTTCGCCGGCGTGCTCCCGGATGAACCGCAGGGCGTCGGCCACGTCGTGATCGTTCACCGCGAGAATCTCGGTCGAACCTCGGACGACGATTCCCACCGGCGAGACCGATCGCTTGCCGGGCGCCACCGGGTCGCCATTCATCCATTGATCCAGCAGCAGGGCCGCTTCGTAGCCGGTCTGCTGGGCGCCTTGGTCGACGCTCGTCAGGGGCGGATCGGTGAAGGAGCAGAGGGCCTCCTCGTTGTCGACGCCGACCACGGCCACGTCTTCTGGCACGCGCAACCCCGCCATCCGGCAGGCCTCCAGGATCTGGAGGGCCCGCGCGTCGTTGCAGGCCAACAGCCCCAAGGGGCGAGGCAGGCTGAGGAGCCACCGGGCCAACTCGCCGCGCAGGCTTTCCCAGGTGTCGGAAGCCGTATTGGGCACGTTATGCACCGCGCAGGAGCGGCCGGCCCGAAGAATCGCATCGTGAAAGGCATCGGCCCGTTTCCGGGAACATCCGTTGACGGGCGTCGGGCTGTAGCCGCAGTAGGCGAAATGCACGAAGCCGCGTTCCAGCAGGTGGTCGGCCGCCAGGCGCGACACGGCGGTGTTGTCGGTCCCCACGTAGGGGATCTCCATGTCCGGCCGGAACCAACCGTAGCCCCCGCCGACTCCCACCAGCGGCACCGATAGGCCCAGCAGCTCGGGCCCGTGCGGATCGTCGAACCCCACGATCACGCCGTCCCAGCGTCCCGCGAGCATGCAGTCCAGCGAACTGCCGCTGTTGCTCTCCGGAAGGAAGACGTTCCAGTTGCCGCATTGATGGGCGAACGCCATGACGCCGCTGACGACCTTGCGCATGGCAGCACGGCCAACCTCAAGAAAAACGCCCACCGATCGCTGCTGCGAGTTGGATCGCTTCATCGGATCATACCACCAGCGGTTCCAGGCCGTACAGCCGGCAGAATTGCACGAGTTCCCGCTTGTAGTCGCCGTAGAAGAACACCTGATGGAAGCCCGGATAGGCCAGCACGTCGCTGACGTTGTCGAACTTGACCATGACCGAGACCACGCATCCGCCCGCCGGCGGCACCGCCACGTTTTCAAGGACCTCGCCGGCGGAGATGATCAGTTGCGTGGGCTGTTTTTCGTTGCCGGGGAGGACGTCGAGCGAGGTCGTCCGCTGGCCGATCTTCCACTCGGGCCGGCCCGTGGCGTCGCGCATGCCGTGGTGGTGGACGATGTCGTAAGGCTCCGGCGGCGCGCCGAACCCATGGAGCCGCAGAGGGCAGGAGCAATGCGCCCCGATAATGGCCTCGCGGGCCGTCTCCGCGACGGGGTCCTGCTGGAACCCCGGCCGGTCGAAGAGATACTGCACGATCGTATGCGACGCCACCGCGCCAAGGTCGGCTTCGCAAGCCGCGGGGATTCCGTCGTCGTTCATCTTCGACCACGCGATGCACGGCAGGCTGACCGTGCTCTTGCCCAACGCGCCGAGGCAATCCATCGTGATCGCGTCGGCCTGCTCGCGTCGCATGAGGGTGCGTGCGACGACGTAGCTCTTGATGCCGTTGAGCACGTCCTGCTCGGTGGCCTGGACAAGCTGCCTCGCCCCGCGGATCAGGTCCGCGGCCATGGCTTTGATCTCGGGGCTCTCGGGCGTCTTCTGGTACTCGTCGAGGAACGCCTTGGCCGGGATGTAGCGGAGCCGGATGCCCAGGTGCGGCATCACCTTCTCGGCCGGCGCGTTGCCGGCGATCACCAGACAGCGCGTATGCTGAAGCCGGGCGCCGGCCTGAAGCATCTTGAGGCCATACTTCACCTGCCGGAAGTCGTCGGTCGACGCGATGAAACAACCACTCTTTTTGGAGGGGGCGGCGGTGTTCGTGGTGAAGGAACTCCCCACGGGCGAGAAGATGACCGTAGGGATCTTCGTGTCGATCGCCTTTTCCGCCGTCGGCCAGGCGTGCTGCTGGCGATCGAGCAGCACCACCAGCAGGCCGTCCGGCTTGGCCGCCTTGGCTTCCTCGAGCCACGCCTGCGACTCATCCAGGCTGTAGAGCGGCTCCGGCCGGAGATCGAGCTGGATCTTCAGCTCCTTCGCCGTCTCGGTGATCTGGCGCGTGTACTTGGCGCGGGCCGCTTCGCCGTCGTAGATCTGGCCGGGCCAGGCCATCCCGTACTCGCCTTTCCGCCGGACGAAGGCGGCCCTGACCGAGGGGACGAAACTCGCCACCGGACCGGCCGGCGCGATCTTCTCCGACGCGACGCCGGCCGAGGCGCCGAGCATCGAGGCCGAAAGGAGGGAGGCCGATCCCGCCACAAACTGCCGCCGATTCAGCCCGCCGCAACCCTGGCAGCCGCGTGAATGCGCCGCACAGCGATGAATCTCCATGATCGCCTCCTCGGATCGCTGTCTTCCCGGATGGTGTTGTCGACCCGGCCCGTTGGGTCCGCACCTCGGCCAGAGCACGCGTCCCTACGGCCTGCCACAAAGAACCCCCACCCCGTATTCTGCGCCCAGGTGTCTCGCCACGCAAGTGCGCGGCCGCAAACGACTCAAGGCGAATGCGGTCGAGCGTGTCCGCCCGATGGAACGCGAAGAACTTCGCCGCCTCGATCCTCCCCTCCGGTGGCTTTCCCTGGGGAGTCGTTGGAAGGGGCATCCGGGTTTCCGGGCCTGGGTTCTTGACACCCCGTTGCTCGGCCATTAGAAAGGGATAAACGCTTACCCTCCCGGGGCTGTCCTCCCCGCCCGGCCCCGACCAGAGAACTCGCTGGGGCCGACAGGACCGGCTGCCATGGCCAAAGTCACGATTACCGAGCTGGCCAGACGCTTGGGCGTGTCGGTCTGCACCGTCAACAAGGCGCTGGGCGGCAAGCCCAAGGTGAGCGAGGTGACGCGGCAGCGGGTCGTCGAGGAGGCCGCGCGGCTGGGCTACCGCCCCAATCGGCTCGCGCAGGTCCTGGCCCGGAACCCGATCCACCTCGCCTATGCCCGGCCGGACCATTTTGAATCGTTCTTCGGGCCCTTCGAGATGGGCGTGCGCGCGGGGGTTGAGGGCCTGGCGGATCATCGCGTCTCGGTGGGACTGCACCCGATCGATCCCGACCATTGGGCAAAGGCGTTGCTCTCGACGGTCCGCTTGCTGGTCCGCTCCGGGCTTGCGGGCTTGATCCTCTCGCCGATGGCGGGCGTCGATTACCGGCCGGTATGGGACCTGTTGGCGGAGCATCGGGTGCCCCTGGTGCAACTCGGCCTGGAGGTCCCCGGCTCGCCCGCCGTGCTCACGCTCCGTCAGGACACGCTCTTAAGCGGCAAGATCGCCGCCGAGCTTCTCTCGCACTTCCCGGGCCCGGTCGCCATCATGATCGGGAACCGGCGGGTGGTGGATCACGAGGAGAAGCTCCGCGGGTTCCGGGCCGAGGCGTCCCGACGCGGCATGACGATCGCCGAGGTCTGCGAGCACGAGGACGACGAGGCGTTGGGCTACTCGCTGACCTGCCGGCTGTTCCAGGAGCATCCCGAAGTGCGGGGCGTCTATGTGGCCACCGACAATTTCCGCGGCGTGTTCCGCGGCCTGAAGAAGCAGGGCGAGGCGGGCCGGGCCAAGGTCGTGGCCACCGGTCTGTTTCCGGAGATCCGGGCCGCCATGGACCTCGGCCTGGTCCATTTCTCGCTCGACCAGCGCATGGCCGAGCAGGGCGAAATGGCCGTCCACCACTTGCACGACCTGCTCTCCGGGTCGCGTCCCAAGTCGCCGAAGATCCTGGTCCCGCCCCGGATCGCCGTCCGCAGCAACCTCGATCCGCCCCATTCGCCGCTGCCTGAGAAGTGACGGATACGAAGAAGACGTAGGGTGGGACAAGCGAAGCGCAGTCCCACCAAGAAACCGCGAGACGCCCGGTGGGACTGCGCTTCGCTTGTCCCACCCTACCTCGTGTCGGTGCTCCCGCAACAAAAACGAATCAGGCCCCCATCTCAGCCATGAAATCGGAGACCGTAACCATGGACAAGCGAGCGAGGTTCTTCCTGGGTATGCTGATCCTGCTGGCGGCCGCGGCGGGCGTCGCCGCCGCGGCGGAGCCCACGGCCACGATGGCGGTGAACTACGCGCGGCCTTTCGAGCCGCCGACGCGCCCGGCATTCCTTCCGCTGCCGCCTGGCGCGGTCGAACCTGCCGGCTGGCTCCGCGACTGGTGCCTTGCGGCCCGCGACGGCTTCACCGGGCACATGGACGAGTACGACGAGGAATTCCGGCGGGCCTGGGCGCTCGAGCACACGATGCGGGGCGAACGGCTCAACTGGCCCAAGGGGGGTTGGCCCTACGAAGGGGGCGGATACTGGTTCGACGGCCTGGCCCGGCTCGGGTTTGTCCTGCACGACGACGCGCTCCTGGCCCAGGCGAAACGCCGCCTCGATGTGGTCGTCAATTCCATGAACCCGAACAGCATCCTCTTCCTCTGGTGGCTCAACCGGGACAAACCGGAGGACGTGAAAGGGGCAACGGTCAGCGGCGCCTGGCCCCTTTGGGCGAGCGGCCTGCTGGGCCGGGCCCTGGCCGGCTATTACGCCGGTTCCAAGGACCCCCGCGTGTTGCAGACGTTGGAGACGGCCTATCGCGGCGATCGCGACTGGCTTCGTATGGCCTGGGGAATGTCGAACCCCGGGGCTGCGCTCGAGACCTACACCTGGACCGGGAATAAGGAGATCGCCGCGGCGCTATCCAGGCTCTTTGCCAAGGACGGCGGCGGCATCGACCCGGGCGGGGCGTCATGGAACCGCTATCGCCAAATGCCCGACATGAAACGGGGCGTCGAGAAGAACGATCACGTCGTGCATTTCTGCGAGAGCACCGCGCCGTGGGCCTTGGGATACCTCTGGACCGGCAACCGGAAACTCCTCGAAGCTCCCATGGCCTGGCACGACCTGGTCGAGCGCGACGCCATGCAGCCCCACGGCGTGATCGTCGCCGACGAGTTCTGGGGACCGACCGGCGCGTTCCGCGGGACCGAGACCTGCGACGTGGCCGCGTACCTGTGGAGCCAGATCCTCCTGCTCAGCGTCAGCGGGGAAGGGCGTATGGCGGACCGGGCCGAGCGGGCCTTCTTCAACGCCGGGCCCGCCACCGTGGCCCGCGACTTCAAGACCCACGTCTACTTCCAGAGCCCCAACCGCGTGGTCGACGGGTCCCCGCCCTATCCCCACGGGCCGCGGGCGTCGGGCAATACCTACAAGCGGAAGCACTATCCGCTGTGCTGCACGGCCGCCTTGAACCGCATCGTGCCCAACTACGTGATGCACCAATGGATGGCGACCTACGACAACGGGCTGGCGGCCGTACACTACGGGCCCTGCAAGGTCTCCGCGCTGGCGGGCGATCGCGTGCCCGTGGAGATCCAGTGTCGCACCGAGTATCCCTTCAACGAGAGCATCGAAATGCAGGTCAAGCCGGCCCGCGAGGCCACCTTCCCGCTCTCGTTCCGCATCCCCGGCTGGTGCAAGAATCCGGAGTTGCGTATCAACGGTTTGGCGGCCGCGGCAGTGTCTGACAAAGACGGCTTCGTGCGGGTCCGACGGAGTTGGAGGCCGGGCGACACGGTGTCCCTCCGTTTTCCGATGTCGGTCTGTGTGAAGACGGGCCGGGACGACAATGCCGACGGGGCGCCCTACGCCTCGGTCTCCTACGGTCCGCTGGCGTTCGCGCTGGCGATTCCCGACATCGAGGGGCCTAACACACCCGACCCGGCCGCCAAGTGGAAGTACGCGATCGCCGACAATCCGGAGGCCGGCATAACCGTCGAGCGTCATCCCATGCCGGCCCGCTGGGACTGGCCGCTGGCTGCTCCGCTGACGCTGAAGGCCAAGGGCGTTCCCATCGATTGGGACCCGGACCCGAAGGCGCCCCGCCTGCCGGCAACCATCGCCCAGCGCGGCCCGGCCGAGCCGATCACGCTCGTGCCCTACGGCTGCACGAAATTCCGCATTTCGATGTTCCCCGTCGCGAAGTAACGAAGGGAATCACCCACCTTCCACTCGAGGTTCCCTTTCGATGGTTTTCCACAACCGACCTATCCTGCTTTATGCTGTCGCGGCAAGCCTTTTCCTTATGGTTTGCCGGGCGTCCTCTGCCGCGAGCGACACGATCTCGGTGGCCTCTCCGGACCAACGCACCCGGGTCCTCGTCAGTCTCGGCGAAAAGCTCTGCTATTCGGTCGTGCACGACGGAAAGGTCCTCGTTGCGCCGTCCGCCCTGTCCATGGAGATCGACGGCGGCGCCGTCCTGGGTGCGAAACCCCGGCTCGTCGGCCGCGAGACCGGCAGCCGCAACGAGACCGTCAAGACGTTCTATGGAAAGAGCGCTGAAATCCGCGACCGTTATAACGAAACGGCGCTGGCCTTCGAGGGCAACTACTCGCTGGTCGTGCGCGCCTATGACGAAGGCGTCGCCTTCCGGTTCGTCACGGCGCTGCCCGGCGACATCACCGTGAAGAATGAGGAGTGCAGTTTCGCTTTCGCCGAGGATTGCACGGCCTACATGATCGCGGGAGACAGGGGGCGTTTTCCGTCGTACGAAGGCACCTATCTTCACGAGCCGATCTCGCGCATGGACCCGCGGTGCGTGGCCGTATTGCCCGTCACGGTCGAGACGCCCGGCGGCCCGCTGGTCTCGATCGCCGAATCGGACCTGGCCGACTACCCGGGAATGTACGTCTCCCTGCTGGGGCGCCACGGCCTGCGGGGCGTCTTCCGGAGCTACCCTTCGGAGCGAGACACCCAAGAGCAACTGCGGTCGCTGGGACGCGGCAACAACGATTTCATCGCCAAGACCAAGGGGCGGCGCGGCTTTCCCTGGCGAATCGTCATGATTTCGGAAAGCGCCGCGGATCTGTTGAACAACGAGCTGGTCTACCTGCTTGCGCCGGAGCCGGCGAAGGACGCCGATTTTTCGTGGGTCAAACCCGGGAACATCATCGGCTGGTGGGATCTCGCCCCGAAACCCAAGGATCCGCTCTCCACCTATGCTCCGGCGCTGACAGGCGTCGATTTTGAGTCGGGCATGAACTACGAGACGTTCAAGCACTACCTCGATTTCGCCGCGGAGCACAACATCGACTATGTGAACATCGACGCGGGTTGGAGCGACTGGGAGGACCTGTCGAAGGTCAACCCGAAGTTCGATTTGCAGAAGTTGTTGCGCTACTCGCAGGCGAAGAAGAAGCGGGTATTCCTGTGGTGTACTTCCGGCACGCTGTGCAAGCGGCTGGACGAGCACCTGGCGACCTTCGAGAAGTGGGGCGTCGCCGGCCTGAAAGTCGATTTCTTCGACTGGATCGGCAGCGACAACCAGCTTGTCGTCAACCAGTACCTCCGCATCGCCGCGGCGGCCGCCCGGCATCACCTTCTGCTGGAATACCACGGCCCGAGCAAGCCCACCGCCGTCTGCCGCGCCTATCCGAACGTTCTGACGCGCGAGGCCGTGCTCGGGTCTGAGTTCTGCAAGTGGAGCGACAAGGTCACTCCCGAGCACGACGTCACCATCCCGTTCATCCGGATGCTGGCAGGCCCGTTCGACTATTCGGCCGGCGTGATGCGCAACGCGGCCAAGAAGGATTTTCGCCCGATACGCGACATCTCCATGACCCAGGGCACGCGCTGCCACCAGATGGCGATGTTCGTGGTCTACTATTCGCCGCTGCAATTCCTCGTCGACGTTCCGACGAACTACGCCCGCGAGCCTGCGTGCCTGGCATTCCTCGCGTCGATTCCGACGACCTGGGACAAAACGCATCCCCTCGGCGGCAAGATCGGACAGTACGTCGCCGTCGCCCGGAGGAAGGCCGACACGTGGTACGTCGGCGCGATGACCAATTGGGACGAGCGGACGCTGGACATTCGTTGTGACTTCCTGGACAAGAAGACGTACCGTGCGGAGATCTTTCAAGACGGAATCAACGCCAATTCCAATGCCATGGATTGGCGGGAAGCAGCGCGGACGGTCCGCTCCGGGGATGTCTTGACCATCCACATGGCCCAAGGCGGAGGCTGGGTAGCCAGATTCGTTCCCGTCCGGTAGCGCACGCGCTGCCGTCAAAGAAGTGACCAACACGAAAGGTACTCACCATGATCGTGCGACCTTGGATTGCAGCTCTCTGGGCCGCGTTCGTAGCAACGGCCGGGGCGGCCGAGCCGGCGGCGTCGGGCAACTTGGCCGGCCAGTTCCGCGAGGAGATCGGCCAGCTTTCGTGGACGCCGGCATCGGCGAGCCCGCAGGCCGACGACCTCGACCTGGTCGTGATGGCCAAGGCTGCGTTGAACTATCTGCACGGCAATCCCGATCCGCAGCGGAACTACGAGTGCAAGTTCTCGCTCGGACCGCTGGGCATTCCTTGCCACGTGCCGATGATCGCGCCCAACCGCTGGGGGTTCGATCCGGTGTCACTCGGCGATACCGACAGCCGCATGGAAATGCAGTACGCCCACATGCGCGCCATGGCCGGCCTGGCGGAGCCCGATCCTGTGGAACGCGGGGTGAAGGCCCGAGTGCGCTCGTACCAGCACGACGACGGGCTGTGCTGGATCAACCCGGCAGCGTATATCGGCCGCCCCATCGAGGGCGAGTGGATCGGCATCTGGACTACGGCCAAGCTGCTCTACAGCCTGGCGGAAGAATTCCAACGCACCGGCGAGCCCGCGATTCGCCAGCACGCCCGGAAAACCTTCGTGGCGCTCAAGGGTCTGGCGCTGTGGGATGGTCCGCGGGCTTACTATCCCGGTATCGCGCCCTACAAGGACGGCAAATGGCTTCGCGACGGCTGGTGTGAGCAGCACGCCCGAAACTACCCGTTCGTCGTGGAGCCGTGCGTCCGCTACTGGGAGACAACCGGCGACCGGGAGGCCCTGGATTTTTCCAAGGCGGTCGTGGAAGGCTTTCTGGCCGGAAGCCAGAAGGACCAAGGACCGCAAGCCATCGATCCGCGGACCGGCGCATTCCAGGGCCACGTCCACTTGCACACGCACGCCGTGTGGGGCGTTGCCCATCTCGGCGCGGTGATCGGCGAGCCGCGTTACCTCGACTGGGCACAGAAGGCCTATGACTTCGTGGTCAGCCGCGGCACCGACTTCGGCTGGTACCCGGAGTTCGTTCCACAAGGCGAGTATCGCACGGAGATTTGCGTGGTGGGCGACATGGTGAGCCTGGGCGCGTGGCTTGCGCGCGGCGGCTGGCCGCACTACTGGGATCATGTCGAGCGGACCGTGCGCAACGAGCTCCGCCGTTCCCAGTTCGCGCTCACGCCGGCATTTCTCCAGTTCTTCCGCACGCTTCACCAAGACCAGCCCCAAGAGACCGTCGACCGGGCCGTTGCCGAGCTGCGTAAGCTGGAGGGCGGCTTCGTAGCCCAGGCCACCTTTGATGACTGGGTCAGTTATCCGGGCAAACCCAAGCTGGGTTCGCCCGGCCTCTCCAACAACGGCATCCACATGATGGGCTGCTGTCCGCCTGAGGGGATGCGCGGGCTGTGGGAGGCCTATTGCGGCGTGGTCGAAGAGACCGGCGGGATCGTGCGGATCAACATGGCCCTGTCGCGGGATCATCCGTCGGCCCGGGTCACGGCCTATCGGCCCCAGGATGGCCGCATCGACGTGACCGCGAAAAAGGCCGGCTGCTATCAACTCCGCGCGCCGGCATGGAGCGACCGCGCCGCGGTTCGACTGCTGCGCAATGGGCAACCCGCGCGGCTTGCTTGGGAAGGCCCGGCCAAGGCCTACGTGGCGTGCCCCGACGTCCGCGCCGGCGAACGCCTGACGCTGACCTGGTCCGTGCCGCACTTCGTCCAGACGTTCATCGCCCAGAGCATTCCCAGACGACAGCAGAAGGTCGTCGTCCACTGGATCGGCAACGAGGTGGTGGGCGTCGAGCCCCGCGGCCGCTTTCTGCCCATGTTTCGCGCATCTCGGCCGAACCGCCCCGAGCCAAACGGTTGATCACCACCATCGACTGCAGTGCAATGGATTGGCGGGAAGCGGCGCGGACGGTCCGCTCCGGGGATGTCTTGACCATCCAGATGGCCCAAGGCGGAGGCTGGGTAGCCAGATTCGTTCCCGTCCGGTAGCGTGTATGGAGGTTCTCGGAGGGCGGCGTTAGGAACCGGGATCGCATAACTTGCGCCGTCGCCAAAGCCCACGGGTTGCAACCCGTGGGCTTGCCGTCACCATGCGTCGTCGAATGTTCGCCTCATGGCGACTTCGAGCGTCCGATCCGTTCCATCGAGAGGAACCCAAACCATGCCACATGCGGCGAGAAAACCCCGTGAAATGCGAACGATCTGCATTCTAACGGCGGGCCTGGCAGTCGCTTCTGCCGTGCTCCTTGCCCCGGGCGTCCGGGTCCGCGAGGCGGAGCAGGCAAGGCCCACAGAATTCCGTAGTGTACGTAGCACAGGCTTCCAGCCTGTCGCGCAACAGCCAGGATGGCTGTGCTACGAGACGTTGCCAGATGACTTCAACCACGAGGACCCTCACCATGAACGCACGATACTATTCGTTCGGGCCGTTCCTCTTCCTGGCCGCAAGTGCTACGCTTCTTGCCGCGGACCGGACGCCGGCACGCACGGTCCTCTCGCTCGACGGCACATGGTCGCTCGCCGCGGACCCGCAGAACGTGGGACGGGAGCAGCGATGGTTTGAGAAGGAGACGATCGAGGGGGCGAAGCCGGCCCGGGTGCCGTGGATCGTTCAGGCCACGTTTCCCGGCTATCACGGCGTGGTCTGGTACGCGCGCGATTTCGTCGCCCCGGCCCGGCCCCAGGCGGGCGCCCGCTGCTTGCTGCGTTTCGGACAGGTCGACTACCTGGCCGACGTGTGGCTCAACGGCGTGCGAATCGGCGGCCACGAGGGGGGCGAAACACCCTTCGTGCTCGACGCAACCGCGGCCGTCAAGCCGGGCGGGAAGAACCACCTGGCCGTGCGCGTGCTCAACCCCACGCGGGAACCGATCGACGGCATCCGCCTCTATCAGACGGCCCGCCGCTGCAAGGTTGTCCCGTTCAACGCGGGGGCGATCTTCAATCACGGCGGGATCACCGGCTCGGTGGAACTCGTCTGGGCCCCGGAGGTCCGCGTGGACGACCTCTTCGTGGTCGCGGAGCCGTCCGGCATCCAAGGCAAGCTGCATCTCCGCGCCGTGGTCCACAACGCCGGCGCCGAGGCCAGAAACGGTTCTCTGGAGTTCACCCGCGCGCCGGCCCGTTCCGGCGAGACCACGGGCTTCTTGCGACTGACGCGGCAGTTCCCGCCCGGCGACGCGACGGTCGAGGCCGAGATGACCGTCGACAACCCGCACCTCTGGGACCTCAACGATCCGTATCTCTACCGGGTCACGGTCCGGGCCGCGGTCGACGGCGCCGGCGCGGTCGACGAGCGGTCGGTGCGTTGTGGGTTCCGCGATTTCTGCTTCGCCGACGGCTACTTCCGCCTCAACGGCCGGCGGATGTATCTGCGGTGCAGCCACACGTGCAACCACTACCCGATTGGCATCCAATTCCCCGAGGATCCCGACCTCCTACGGCGCGACATGCTCAACATGAAGGTGATGGGCTTCAACGCGATCCGGTTCATCTGGGGCGGCGCGACCCCGGTGCAGCTCGACCTGTGCGATGAGATCGGGCTGTTGGTCTACGAGGAGTCCTACGCCTCGATGCCGATCGGCGACTCGCCGGAAATGCCCCGCCGGTTCGACACGGCCGTGAGCGAGCTGGTGCGCCGCGACCGCAACCATCCGAGTGTGGCGATCTGGGGGCTCCTCAACGAGACGCACGAGGGCCCGACCTTCCGCCACGCGGCCGGCATGCTGCCCATGCTCCGCTCCCTCGACCCGAGCCGCATGGTGATGCTCAACAGCGGACGCTGGGACGAGCGGACCGACTACGGCATGAGCAAGGTGGCGGGCGTGCGCGTATGGCCCAGGGAGCGGCCCACCGAGCCCTGGGTGGGAATCAACGTGACGAAGGAGACGGTCCGGGCGCTGGGGATCACCTGGCCCGCCGGACACCTCGCGCTGCACCCCGGCCCGGTCAACGAGTCGAGCGTGGTGCGCTGGACTGCGCCCGACGGCGGCCCGGTCCGGGTGTCGGGCGCGTTCACCGGGCTGGCCGGCCGCGCGACGACCGACGTCCACGTGCGCCACAACGGCCGCGCGGCCTTCGACGGCTTCGTGAACCTCCACGGCGCGGCGAACGAGACCCCTTTCAGCAAGACGATGATCGTGGCGCGGGGCGACACGATCGACTTCGTCGTCGGCACGGGCAACAACCACTACGGCGGCGACACGACGGGCCTCTGTGCAACCATCAAGGCCGATCAGAAGACCTACGACGCCACGGCCCAGTTCTCCATGGAGTCCAACCCCGCCGGACCTTGGAGCTACGGGTACCTTGCGCCCGACTCGCCGAAGTTCGTCCTTTATTCGACCGAGAAGCCCGGGCCGGCCGTGGGCAGCCTAGCCAATCCGGGCTCGATGGCCTGGGAGGACGTGCTCAGGGACGTACACTCCTATCCCCGGGTCCCGCACACGGCGTCGATCCTCGAATCGCTCCGCACCATGGAAGGCAAAGGCCAGCCCGTCTTCCTGACCGAGTACGGAATCGGCAGCGCGGTCGATCTGTGGCGCGCGGTCCGGCACTTCGAGCAGCACGGGGCCGGGGGCCTGGAAGATGCGGAGTTCTTCCGCGCGAAGCTCGCCCAGTTCGAGGCCGACTGGCGCCAATGGCACATGGACGAAGCCTTCGCCCGGCCCGAGGACTTTTTTATGGAGAGCCTCAAGAAGATGGCGGGCCAGCGCACGCTGGGTCTCAATGCGATCCGCTCCAATCCGAACATCATCAGCCACAGCCTGACCGGCGCGATCGACCACGTGATGTGCGGCGAGGGACTCACCACGCTCTTCCGCGAGTTGAAGCCGGGCACAATCGACGCCCTCTACGACGCCTGGTCGCCGCTGCGTTGGTGCTTGTTTGCCGAGCCGGCCCACGTCGCCCGGGGCGCCAAGGTCCATTTCGAGGCCGTGCTGGCCGACGAAGACGCCTTGAAGCCCGGCGACTACCCCGCCCGGTTCCAGGTCGTCGGCCCGAACCTGACCCGCGTGCTCGATCGTACCGTGACCGTCACGGTGCCCAAGCGGACCGGCAAGCAGGAGCCTCCGATGGCGCGGCTCTGCTTCTCGGCCGACGTGGCGGTGGACGGGCCGACGGGCAAGTACCAGTTCCTGGCCACGTTCGAGCGGGGCGCGGCGCCCGCCGGCGGTCCGGCCGAGTTCTATGTGACCGACCCGGCGGAGATGCCCCGCGTGGAAGCCGAAGTCGCGCTCTGGGGCGACGATCCCCGATTGTCGCAGTGGCTCGCCAAACACGGCATCCGCACGCGGGTTTCTTCCCCTCTCCCGCAAGCGGGAGAGGGACCGGGGGTGAGGGGACGCGAACTGATCCTCGCTTCCTCAAAACCCCCTGCCCCCGGCGGCAAGGCGGCGTTCGCCGATCTCGCCCGTCGCATCGCGGCCGGCTCGGCCGTCGTCTTCCTCGGTCCCGAGGTCTTCGCCGACGGCGATCGGCCCACGGCCTGGCTGCCGCTGGCCCGCAAGGGCACGCTGACTCCCATCCGCGGCTGGCTCTATCTCAAAGACGAATGGACGAAGCGCCATCCGATCTTCGAGGGCCTGCCCGCCGGCGGCCTGATGGACTACACCTACTACCGCGAGATCATCCCGGACGACGTCTGGCAGGGGCAGGACCCGCCCGCCGAAGCCGTGGCCGGGGCGATCAAGGCGTCGCAGGACTACGCCTCGGGCCTGATGGTCTCGGTGTACGCGTTGGGCGAGGGCCGCTTCGTCCTCAACACGCTGCGAATCCGCGAGAACCTCGAAACGCACCCGGCCGCCGAGCGTTTGCTCCGCAACCTGCTCCGCGACGCCGCGCGCGACCTCGCCAAGCCGGCAGCCCCCCTGCCCGCCGATTTCGACAAGCAACTCGCGGCGATGGGATTGAAGTAGACGTAGGGTGGCCGAGGCCGCAACCAGAATGGTGCGCAGGCTGCGTACAAACTCGTGGATAACACTGTAGGGTGGGACAAGCGAAGCGCCGGCCCACCAAGACCCATCGAGGCTCCC
>CAYSGY010000030.1:0-23984 GCA_964430315.1 uncultured Planctomycetaceae bacterium | reverse complement strand
CCCGCTGCAAACTCAAGTCCGTCTCTCCCAAAATTAAGCTGTGACAAAGCACTAGGTTGAGGGCCGGGCATTCAGCCGTAGTAGCCGCCGACGTACATCTCGGTCTCCTTCTGCTTCGGATTGAGGAACATCTCCAACGTGGTGGCGTGTTCGACGATCCGGCCGAGGAGCATGAAGATGCACTCGTGGCTGGCGCGGCGGGCCTGGCCCATGTTATGGGTGACGATCACGATCGTGTACTTCCGCCGCAACTCATCCAGCAGCGATTCGATCCGCTCGACGCCCTCGGCGTCGAGGGCCGAGCAGGGCTCGTCCATGAGGATGACCCTGGGCTTCAGCGGCAGGAGCCTGGCGATGCAGAGCTTCTGCTGTTGTTCGAGGGTGAGAGAAGTGGCGCGGCTGTGGAGACGGTCCTTGACCTCGCCCCAGAGTTGCACGTCGCGGAGGGCCGATTCGACCAGGGCGTCGCGCTGGCTCCGCGAAAAGGCCCCCGAGCGCGCGTGAACGCGGACCCCGAAGAGCACGTTCTCGTAGACCGAGATCGGCAGCGGATTCGGCCGCTGGAAGACCATGCCCACGGTCTTGCGGAGTTCGCTGAGCGAGACGCCCGGATCGTAGATGTTCTTGCCCAGCACGGTGATCTCGCCCGTGGTCGTCACGTTTCCGTAGCGCTCGTTGATCCGGTTGAAGCACCGCAGGAGGGTGGTCTTGCCGCAGCCCGAGGGCCCGATCAGTGCGGTGATGAGGCCCGGCTTGATGTTGAGGGCCACGTCGCGAAGCGCCTGGAAATCTCCGTACCAGAGGTTCAGTCCTCTCGCGGAGATACTGGATTGCGGGGCGGGGGTCGGGGTTGCCATCAGCCGAACTCTCCGTTGACGAACCGTTCGGTGAGGCGATGCGCCGGCCGCGTGAAAACTTGTTCCGTTGCCCCGACTTCGATGAGTTGCCCGTCGCTCAGCAGCGCCGTGTGGTCCGACAGCCGCCGGGCCTGGTGGACGAGGTTCGTCACCAGGACGATCGTCGTCTGGGTCTTCATCTCCCGGAGGATGTCTTCGATCTTCATCGTGGTGACGGGGTCGATGGCGATCGAGAACTCGTCGAGGCAGAGGATCTCCGGGCGGTGGGAGAGGGCCCGGGCCAGGGTCAGCCGCTGCTGCTGGCCGCCGGAGAGCCGCGTGCCGAGCAAGTCGAGCCGGTCCTTGACTTCGTCCCAGAGCATGGCGCGGCGGAGGCAGTCCTCGACCAAGGCATCGAGTTCGGCCGGGTCGTGGACCCCGGCGCGGCGCGGGGCGTAGGCCACGTTCTCGTAGACCGACAACGGCAGCCCGACTGGGAGCGGAAAGACCATGCCGATCCGCCGCCGCAGCCGATAGATGTCGGCGGTGCGGAAGACGTCCTCCCCGCCCACGAGCACTTCGCCGGCAACCCGGGCCGATGGGACGAAGTCGATCGTCCGGTTGATGCACTTCAGGAGCGTGGTCTTGCCGGAGTTGGCGGGCCCGATGATGGCAAAGATCGTCTTCTCCGGCACCTCCAGCGACAGGTCCCGGAGGACGGCCCTCGCACCGTACCGCACGGTGACATGATGGAAGCGGATGTGCGGGTTCATGGGCTCACCATCGTTTGCGCGACCGGAGGACCATGCGCAGCCCGATCGCCAGGCTGTTGACCGCCAGCACCAGGGCGATCAGGACCACGGCGGTCCCGTATTGAAGCTCGTCGGACACGCCGCGGACCTGGGTCATGAGCGTGAACAGGTGCATGGACAGGGCCATGAACGGGCGCTGAAGCGAATAAGGGAACCACGAGGCCAGGCCCGACTCCGCGATCGGCGTGAAGAAGACCGCCCCGGTGAACAGGATGGGAGCCGTCTCTCCGGCGGCCCGCGACACCTGGAGGATCACCCCGGTGAGTATCCCGCTGATCGAGTTCGGCAGGACGAGCGTGCGGATCGTTTGCCAGCGGCTTGCGCCGAGGTTCCAGCAGGCCTCGCGGAAGGCCATCGGCACCGCGGCGAGGGCTTCCCGCGTGCTGGTGATGATCACGGGGAGCGTCATCACGGCCACGGTGCAGGAGGCCGCCAGGAGCGACCGGCCCATGTGGGCGAAAAGAACGAACGCCCCCACCCCGAACAGGGCGTGGACGATGCTCGGCACGCCCGCCAGGTTCATCACCGCCAGGTTCACGATCCGCGTGAACCAGTTGTCGCGGGCATACTCGTTCAGGTACACACCGGCGAGCACGCCCACCGGGGCTGCCACCAGCAGCGACAAGAGGACCAGGAAAAACGTCCCAACCAGCGGCGCCCAGATGCCGCCGCAGCGCATGAAATCGTGGGGGTTCTCGAAGACCAGCGACGGGCCCAGCACCGGCCACGCCTTGACTACGAGGTATCCGAGAATGACCACCAAGGGCACGACGAGGCTCGCCGCCATGGCCATCAGGCAGTATTTGGCGACCGTCTCTTTGGTTCGCTTCCGCATTTCGACGGCGGAAGGCGAGAACATCTCGCGGTGCACCAGGCGCAGACGCTCGCCCGGCGCGAGCGGAAGCCCTCCGTCCTCGTCAAGCTCCCGCAGCCCTTCGACGGCGCAGGGGACGCTCCACCAGGGCGTCAGCTCCGTGCCGTCGCCGCCGTCGCCGCCGTCGTGATCGTAGACGAAGAAGACATGCCGCGGCCTGCGCCAGCGGGACGGCCTGACAGGTGTGGCGTCGCCCGTGCTGCAAACGATCTCCCAATGACGCTGCGCGAATCCGCGAGGGCGAGGCTCCGTCGACGTGACGGCGGCGCCAGCGGTCCACGCCGCCACCGCCCGCAGCGCCTCGCCGAGCGTCGCGTAGCCTTGCCGAGGCACGGCAGCGTCGGCGGTCTCGCGCAGGGTGCGGCCCGGCACCACGTGGTAAACGAGCGGAGTCGGAGCGGCGTCAGGCGGCCTTGTCACTGCGAATCCCTTTCACCACGAGGTCCGCGACAAGGTTCACCAGGAACGTCACGCCGAAGAGGACCAGCCCGATCACGAAGAGCACGCGGTAATGGTCGTCGCCGGAGACGACTTCGCCCAATTCCGAGGCGATCGTGGCGGTCAAGGTCCGAATGGGATCGAAGAGGCTGTGGGGGATTTGCACGGCATGACCGGTGGCCATGAGCACGGCCATCGTCTCCCCGATCGCCCGGCCCACCCCCAGGAGCACCGCGGCCAGAAGCCCGTTCCGGGCCGCCGGGAAGAGCACCCGGTAGACGATTTCCCACCGGCTTGCCCCCAGGGCCAGGGCCGCCTCGCGGTAGGCGTCGGGCACCGCCTTGAGCGAGTCTTCGCCGACCGAGACGATGATCGGCACGCTCATCAGGGCGAGGATAATGCCGCCGTTGAGCAAGTTCACGCCCACCGGGGCGCCGGTGGTGTCGATAATCACCGGGCCGATGACCATGTAGCCGATAAACCCCCAGACCACCGACGGGATGGCGGCCAGCAGCTCGATCAGCACCTTCAGCACCTCCTTGAACCTGCCGGTGCAGAATTCCGAGATATACACGGCGGCCCCCAGTCCCAGGGGAACCGCCAGGAACATCGCCAAGGCCGTGACCGAAACCGTCCCCGCCAGAAGCGCGAGGATGCCGTACTGCGGCGGCTCGGACGTGGGCCGCCACTCCTGGCTCGTGAAGAACTCGACCAGGTCGAGTTTGCCGTGAAGCATGGGGAACGCCTCACGGGCCACGAAGAAGAGGATGGCGAAGACGAACAGGATCGCGCTGGCCCCGCACAGGCGGATCAACACCTCGACCGCCGGCTCGGTGACGTCGAGCAGCCGTTGGAGGACCCAGGAGAGCCGCGAGGCCCTCCGTGTCTTCAACCGCGTGCCGGCAGGGTTGTCAGCGTGCGTCATGATTGCCTGAGACAGGCCCTAAGGAAACGTATCCGAGCTGCTCGACGATCGCTTGTCCTTCGGGGGAGAAGATCCAGTCGAGGTACTCCTTGACGGGCCCGGTCGGCTCCCCGAGCGTATAGATCAAGAGCGGTCGGGTAATGGGGTAATCCCCCTTCCGTGCGTTCTCGGCGGTCGGGGCTGCGCCTGTTGTCCCCTTCTTCTTGGAGATCTTCAGTGCTTTGACGTCGGGAGTCTGGTAGCCCATCCCGCTGTAGCCGACGGCCGTCGGGGTGCGGGAGACCAGGGCCACGACGTCTTTCGAGCCGTTGGCGTCGATCGAGCCAAGCTTGTAGTCGTTTCCCTTGCCCAACACCGCGTTGCGGAAATAGGCGTAGGTGCCGGAACTGTTCTGCCGGCTGATGCGGATGATCTTGTCGGCAAGAGGGTTGGTGAACCCCAGTTGCGACCACGTGGTCGTCGTCCCATCCTTGCCGTAGATCTCCTTCAACTCGTCAACGGAGATCGAGTCGATGGTGTTGGCAGGGTGGACGTAGACCGCCAAGGCGTCGTAGCCGACGATGTGCTCCTTGGCCTCCATCTGGTGTTTGTCGCGGATCCGGCCAAGCTCCTTCTCGGTCATTCTGCGGCTGCTGTTGGCCAGGTCGCAATTGCCGTCGGTGAGGCTGGCGATGCCCACACCGGAGCCGCTGCCGAGGACCTGGACGCTCACGTCGGGCCGCTTCTTGTGGTAGATCTCGGCCCACGCCTGGGCCAGATTGACCATCGTGTCGGACCCGTCGACCCGGATGCCGGTCGTGCCCTCCTCCGACGGGGCGCAGCCAACGACGACGATCCCCGACAGAGACCACGCCAGGCATAGGGCCCAACACTTCGACGGCATCCCGAACCACCCTTCAGACCAACACGACGGCTGCGTCATTCGCGTTCGTTATTCTAGACCAAGCGACTTCGCCACGCACGTGAGCAAAATGCTATCGTATTGCAAGGTTTTGGTTAGGGAAATGTGAAAGCGTTCCACGGAATGAAGTGCATGCAGAAGAAGGGAAAATGGAAAAATCCTGCAAAAATGGGCAAGATAGGGGGCTGTGCCCGGATCACACGATGCTGAATGGGAGCGCTCTCCTCGTCTTTTTCTAATTTTCCACGTTTTTTCCTTGCGTTGCGCCGTTCGCCGCAGGAGGTGACTACTTCACCCGGAACCGGATGGTCATCTCGATCGGCTTGCCAAAGGGCACCCGCTCGCCTTCGCCGTAGGGCCACTCGGGCGGTTGCGTGAAGGCGGTGGCCGTGATGTCCGACGACGCCTTGCGCCCGTCGGCCAGTTCCAGTTCAATCCAAAAGCCGCGCACGGCGAACGAGTCGTTGCCCGGGTTCTCGATCGCCAGGCGGTTCCACTCGCCCAGCGCCGCAATCGCTTCGGCCGGCATTTCCAGGCTCCCGTCGGCCCAGACGCCGCGGACCTCGTCGCCCCCGGCCGCCGGCAACTCGCCCAGACGCACGTCGTTCAGCCGGGCCACGGAGATGTACGGACTGCTGTGGCCCAGGCCTTTGCCCTCGAAATGGAGCACCGCGCGGCGGGCCTTGCGGAGGTCGTCCACGGTGAGGTTCGCCACCGGATGGGGACCGGGCTGCCGGGCAAGCGCCACCGGGGCGTCGTGGATGCTGGCCGTGAGCACGGGCCGGAGGCTTTCGAACTTCGGCTCAGCCCAGGCGGCCCAATCGCCCGAGGAATTGTCCTTGGGGCCCACGTCGGCGATCAACTTGATCTGCACGTGCTGGCCCCTCCACCGCGACAGATCGGCCTCCAGCGGCGTCCATGCGTGCTTGATCCATTGCTTCTCGGCGACAATCGTCTCCTTGCCCTTGGGATCGACCACGGCGATGCGGAAGAGGATGCCGTCGCCCGGGTCGCTGCCGTCGCCCTTGCCGATCAGGCAGCGGAAGGCCGCAGGCCACTCTTCTGGCAAATCGACCGGCTTGAACAGCGCGAACGTGTAGCCGACCCCGCCCATGTACGGCGGGTGCATGAAGACGCACCGCCGCGTCACGCCGCCGCAAGAGTAGTCCGTCCAATGGGCATGGGCCCCGGTCTTGGCAGCGAACGCCCGCTCCTTCTCCTTACGAAGACACTCGCCGCCCTTGAACTGCTCGAAAGCGACCGCGACCGTCGCGACCGCGTCTTCGGCTTTCAGCCACCAGGTGCGCTGGTAGCGCAAATCGCCCGCGGTCACGACCAGCGGGACCCTGCGGACCTCTTCCTTTTCGAGCCGCAACGGGAAGGAGAGGACCTCCTCCGCGCCGGGCTTCAGGGCAACGGACCGGCTAGCGGCCGACAGCGTGAGTTCCCCCTTGAGCGGCGAGGAGACGTTGGGCCTCAACGCCAAACGCAGGCCTTCGTCGACTTGCAGCGTCGTCTCCACGAGCGGCACCACGCGGAAGTCGATCCACGCCCCCTCGGCCTGATGCCAGAGAAGCGAGCCCGGCTTGGCATCGGCCGGGACCTGGTACGTGTGCGTTTGCTTCCCGCGAATCGTCACGGTCTCCCCGGGGATCACACGATCCCGATCGGACTCCAGCGTCACGTCCGGCGACGCCCCGGGCGTGAGGACATAGCTGAATGCCTTAGGGACCGGGGTGATATGGACCAGGCCGCGGCTAAGACGCGTCGCCGCCGGCCCGATCGTCCGGCCTTCGGCCTCCAGGGCCACGGCCTCGGCCGCCTTTCCCCCCAGCAAGACAGCAAACACCTCTCCTTTGCCGACCGGAATGACCTCCAGCGAGCCCTCGGGACGCTTGTGGGCCACGAGTTGGCCGTCGCAGGCTGCTTTGGGGAATCGGGTGAGCGTTCCGCGTCCGTCGGCGTAGAGATAGGCCGGCGAGTCGACGTAGTCGGCCCGGTGGCCGTCGAGAGTCATGCTCCATCCGGTGAGATTGCCTTGGGGGTCGAAGACGTGCCAGCCGTTGGGCGGGAGTTCGAGTCCTTGGAGATGCGAAGGATCTCCGCCGTCGCGTGGCACAGCCGCCCACGGCTGTGCGGAACCTGGCAGCACAGCCGAGGGCGGCTGTGCCACATGTCGTTCCTGGGACAGCTTCCACGTGTCCGTGGCGCTGCCGTTCACCGTAACGACTAGCCCGTTGGAGTACGTTGTGCGGATCTGGTTTCGCTTGAATGCCCCCGTGGCTACCGCGGCGCTGACATCGAGCATTCTGCCCTTCTCGTCGGCGTATTGAATGTCGACCACCTTCTCCTGCGCATACGCCGCGTGGATCGCTTGGAGATTGAAGTAGCTCCGCACCGTGTTGGAGATGCCGCCTTCCATTACAAGAAAACCGGTGTGGCCGAAGGCCAGGGTAGCGGCCAGGAAGCGGTCGAGGGCGGCCTCGCGTTCCTCGGCCGTCTTGCCCATGCCGCGGCGTTCGCCGTAGAACATCCCGGGGTTGCCCATCCCGAAGTTGCAGCACAGGGGGTGCAGCTTGCGGAGGTCGAAATCCACGAGCCACGGGTTGTCGGGCAGGTGGGCGGCCTGGTCCTGGCCGTAGTTGCCGTCGGTCAGGCCGCAGTAGTACCAGTGGTTGTTCCCCTCGCTGTAGACCGGCCCGTTCCACGTCTTCTTCTGGTGGAGCATGATCTCGCCGTAGGAGTAGAACGTGGCCGCGAAGGTGGCGGCGCCCGGCACGCGGGCGTCGCGGTCGCAGTAGTTCCAGGGCGTGACCGCGGTGTGGACGTCGCAGTACGCCGTGTCGAGGTGGAATTTCTCCTGGATGATCGGCGCGAGCCGGGCCTCGTATTCCACGGCCCGGGAGGGCTTGGGATTGTAGCACCGGGCCCAGGCCGTCTGCCAGTTGCCGTCGGACAGGCGGGTCACGAGGTCTTCGTTCCAGTGGCCGTTCACCGGGGCGAAATCGGTGTAGTTGTTGTAGATGCCGTAGCGGAAGCCCAGGGCGTGGAGCTTGCGGGCGTAGTCGGCCTGGCTCTCGTCGCCGCCCCGGCCGGGCGCGGCCCGGGTACGGAACGTGAAACTCTCGCCCCCGTCGCGCCAGCCCGTCTCGTGGTCGGTGATGACCACCTTGGTCATCCCGTAGCGGGCGACGTTCTTGAAGACCTCGTAGTCCTTCGTGCGGTCCGAGGCCCCGTGGGCGATCCAGAGCCGCTCGCCCGCCACGTGCATCCACGGCGATTTCGGATTGGGCACGTTGGGCAGCACCTCCTCGAACCGTGGCGAGACGGTCAGGAAGAGCCGCTCGAAGCAGTCGTTGCGACGGCCGTCGGTCTTCGGCTCGTAGCGCGAGCCGCCGTTGTAGGTGGCCGACCCGTCGGAGGCGACCTCATTGGTAAACCAGAGCGACGTGGCGTTGGACCGGCAGTGATCCACGAGGCCCATAAGGAAGAGCGGCTTCTCGGGCTGCCCGGCCACGAGCACCGCGGGCCGGTGCCGCCAGTCGCCGGTGAGATAGGGAAGGGTCACGAGCCGCGGGTTGGGCAGCCCGATTGCCTTGCCGAACCGCACCTCTTCGACCTGGCCGCCCGGCTCCATCACGTCGATCAGCAGCGACTTCTGCCGGAGTTGGAAGCGATAGGTGAGCTCGCCGTCCGCCGCTCCGCGCGACAGTCGCCATCGGGCCACGACCGCGTCGCCCTCACGACGACAATCGAGGAGCTTCGCGTGGGTCCCCTCACCTGCCTGAGGCACAGCCGCCCCCGCTTGTGGCACAGCCGCCCCCGCTTGTGGCACAGCCGCCCCCGGCTGTGCAGGACGTTTTGACGCGGCCGGCGACGACTCTGCAGGATGCTTCAACACAGCCGAGGGCGGCTGTGGCACAGGATGCTTCAGCACAGCCGAGGGCGGCTGTGCCACAGGTGGTTTGTCCGTGTCCCACGGGCGCACGCCGCCCTCGGCCATGGGCTGGAACGGCTTGCCCCAGCCGATCCACTCGGCGGTGAGATCGCCAAGCGTCCCGGTTGCCGGCTTGTAGCGGTAGACCAGGTGCCCGTCGCTCCCTTGGTAGTGCCAGGCGAACGTGTCGCCGGACGATTCAAGGGAGACCTTGAAATCGCCGGTCAGATTGTCGGGCAGGATCGTCACTTCCCGGGTGGGAAAGGGCAGCTTGCCGGGGCCGGTGTTTGTGCCGGTCGTCTGGCCGGGAAACATCGCGATACCGCGTTCGGGCCGGGGCTCGAACGTCAGCGGCGAGAGTCTTTCTTGGTAACAGGAGAGGTTATCGAAGTAGAGTTCGCGGTCCTCCGTGTTGCGTCCGCCGGCGATTTGGATCCCCTCCAGGACCGCCCCTTCGCCGAGTTGCGTCCGCTGCTCGGGGCTGAGCTTGCGGTGCATGACCCACCATTCCCGCCAGTTGACGTGGCCCATGGAGATGCGGACCGTCTCCCCCTTGGCATCGCGCAAGAGGACGGCGATCTCGACGCGCGGCGTGCTGCGGTCCGACACCCAGGCCCAGTTGTTGCCGTAGATCCAGAAGTTGATGCAGTCGAAGGCCGTCGGCAGCGGAACCGGCTTCGGCGGCTTCAGCGTGACCGACGGCTTCGGGCCCGTGCCGCGGTAGACCAGCCGGCCGACGTGGTCTCCCCAGAGTTGCTGCCGGCGCGAGCGGGTGAGTTCCGCGACGCTGTCGACGCATTCGGCCTTCCAGCCGTCGAGATTCTCGAAGTCGATCAAGGCCGGGTGCGTGTCCTCGGTGCGGTTCGCCCAGACCATTTCGTAGGGCCGCTTGCCGACCGGCTCGTCGCTTCGAGCCGTTTCCGACAGGAAGACGCTGACCAGACACACGATCCACCATCGGACGTTCATTGCTTCGGTGTCCTTCCAAAATGACCTTGCGTGATTCCGGGAGGGCGAGGCTCCTGCCGAGCCGTCAGGCACCCGCCAAGACGTGCGATGGTCGCAGGCTCGGCAGGAGCCTCGCCCTCCCGGAATTGCGGAACCTCGTTTTGAGCGGGGATCGCCGGATCGTCCCATGCTGTCGCAACGCCCCGTAGTATGAGGAGCCAAGGGACGCGGTGTCAATGCGGCGATGCGGCGGCCGCAGAAGAAGGTTGTGGCCGGCGAGGTTGAACCGTAGAATCGGGACAAGCAGTCGGTTCGTTCCCCGAGATGGAGAGAGGTGAGCAGCATGTTGCAGCACGTGGTCGTGGTGGGGATGCTTGTGATCGCCGCCGGCGCGGGGCCGGCGCCGCAGCGGCGCGACGCGCCCCTGGAAGGACGCGGCGCTTCGTTGACGTTCTCCGGCGCAAGCGAAGTGGATACGCTCCGCCAGGGCGCCGTGTTATTCACGGACCGGCGCTACACGGTCAAAGAGTGTCCGTCGTGGCTGAGCGGCCAGAGCTTCCTGCGCGGCAACATCGACTGGAACGGTCCGCTCCGCGTGACCGGCGACGGCCTGTTGACCGTGCTGACGCCGGAGCCGGGCCATCCGCGCGCGGCCACGCAGCACAAGACGCTCGAGGCCCGCGGTTTCGTCTGGGTCGCCAGGCCCGAGAAGTTCCAGCTCTTCGGCGAGCAGCCGTTCGACCTAGTGCGTGTCTATCAGAAGCAAGTGAAGCAAGGGGAACGCCTCAACCTGGGCAAGTGGGGAGTGGTCGTGGGGTTCTCGTCGGCTGCCCGGTCGCCGGCCGGCAAGCCGTGGAGCGAGAACCGCGGCGAGCGGCTCTACAACGGCATCGTGCTGCCCGAGGAGTGGCCGCCGCAGACCATCCACCCCCACGACACCGCGCCCATGCCCGTGCCTTACCTCACGTGGCGTCCGGCGGTCGTGCCGATCGACGTGGGCCGGCAGCTCTTCGTCGACGACTTCCTCATCGAGAGCAGCGAACTGAAACGCGTCTTCCACCGGCCGGAGAAGTATTCGGGCAATCCGGTCCTGAAGCCCGAGACGGAACTGGAGTTGAACCCCGGCAAGAACGCTGCGGCGGTGCCCAAGAGCGGCGGCCTCTGGTGGGACCCGGCCGGGCAGGTCTTCAAGATGTGGTACGAGGCCGGCTGGATTCACACGATCTGCTACGCCACGAGCAAGGACGGCCTGCGATGGGACCGCCCGTCGTTGGACGTCAACCCGGGCACCAACCAGGTCCTGCCCCCGGACCTGACGCCCGACTCGTGGACGGTCGTGCCCGACCGCGACGCCAAGGATCCCAAGCAGCGTTACAAGCTCTTCATGCGTCCGCCGGGCGGCCAGATGCCGGGCATCAGCATGACCTCGGCCGACGGCATCCACTGGATCAACCGCGTGAAGACCGGCGACACGGGCGACCGCAGCACCATGTTCTACAACCCCTTCCGCAAGAAATGGGTCTACAGCCTGCGATCCGGCTTCCGCGGCCGCTCGCGTCACTACTGGGAGTGCGACGACTTCCTGGCCGGGGCGAAATGGGAGCCCGACGGGCCGGTCGTCTGGGCCGCGGTCGATCGCGACGATCCCGAGGACCCCGTGATCGGGCGCGTGCCGCAACTCTACAACCTCGACGCCGTGGCGTACGAAAGCCTCATGCTCGGCTTCTTCGAGATCCACCACGGCCCGGAGAACGACGTCTGCGAGAAGGAGGGACTGCCGAAGATCACGGAGTTGAACTTCGCCTACAGCCGCGACGGGTTCCACTGGCACCGGCCCGACCGGCGTGCCCACATCCCCGCGGAACGCCGCGACGTGTGGGACCGCGGCTACGTCCAGTCGCTCGGCAATCTCTGCTGCGTGCGCGGCGATACGCTCTGGTTCTACTATTCGGGATTTCAGGGCGATCCCGCCAAGAAGAACCGGCCCTGGCTACAGAACGGCATGTACGACCGCGGCGCGACCGGGATTGCCTTCCTGCGTCGCGACGGGTTTGTCTCGATGGAGGCGGGCGAGAAGACGGCCTCGCTGACCACGCGGCCCGTCACGTTCGACGGCAGCCGCGTCTTCGTCAACGCGGCCACGCCCAAGGGCGAGCTGCGCGTCGAGATCCTCGACGAAGCGGGCCATCCGATCGCGCCCTATACCTTAGCCAATTGCCGCCCGATCGCGGCCGACAGCACGCTCGAACCCGTCGCGTGGAACGGTGCCGGGGACGTTGCGGCCCTGCGCGGCCGGACGGTGCGTTTCCGCTTCACGTTGCGTCAAGGCGCGCTCTACGCCTTCTGGGTCAGCCGCGACGCCACCGGGCGAAGCGACGGCTACGTGGCCGGCGGCGGGCCGGGATTCACCGGCACGATCGACACCGTAGGACGTGCCGCGCTGGAGGCCGAGCGACGATTGGGAGTGCGCAGGTGTGCCACTGGCTCCGCCAGTGCTCTTGAACCCATCCTCGTGACGAACGAATAATCATGTAGCCATCGAAAAGACACTGGCAAAGCCAGTGCCACCCAGCCGTTCCTGCCATGCAGCGTCAGTGCGAGATGGGGCTGGAGTACCTCAAGCAGAAACGCATCGAGGGGATGATGTTCCTCAGCAACGGCGTCATGGACCTCGGCTTTGAAGCGGTGGAATGGACGCGCCGGTGGATCGAGAAGATCGGCGACACCCGGCTGTGAGAGGCTATGCGAGTCATCTCCCCTCTCCCTTTGGGAGAGGGGACTGTGGAAAGGAGACTGCCGTGAGCGCGATGAAATGGACCCTGTTCCTCGCCGTAAGTCTTGGTGCCGCTGGCCCGGCCGTGGCTGTCGATTACCCCGGACCGCCGCCCGGCCCGGCGCAGGCCGCTTGTTCCGCCACGGAGGCGACGCTCCGGAACGACGCCATTGTCATGCGTTGGACGTTTGCTGACGGCCGTCTCAAACCCGATCGCTTGTCGCACCAACGCGCCTCCCAGACCCTTTCGCTGGCCGGCAACGAGGCCTTTGCCTTGGTCCTCGCCCAGACGCCCGACCCCCGCACACGCACGCTTTCCGCGTCGGCCATGACGCTCGCCGGCCGGCCGGAACTCAAGAGGCTCAAGCCGGATCCCCGCGCCGTGCGTCTGGGCGACCGGTTCGGCGGCTGGGAGTTGGCGGCCCGTCTGACCAACGCCGCGCCGCCCTTCGAGGTGTTGTGGCGTGCGGTGTTGCGCGACGGGGCCAACTACATCCGGCAGGAACTCACGCTGCGCCCGCAGGGCGAGCCGGTCGAGCTTGACGAGGTGGTGCTCCTGGAGATGCGCGTTCCGGGATCGGAAGTGGCCGGCCGCGTGGACGGCTCGCCGGTCGTTGCCGAAGGCACGTTCTTCGGTGTCGAACACCCGGCTTCCCGCAGCGTGATCGCGTCCCCGGACACCGTGCGATGCAGTTACCCCTACCATAACTCGGTAACGCCGGCAGAACCACTGACACTCAGTTCGGTCAGCGGCGTCTTCCCGCCGGGGCAGCAGCGGCGCGGCTTCCTGCACTACGTCGAACGTGAGCGGGCGCATCCTTTCCGGCCCTTCCTCCATCACAACAACGGCGAGCAGGTCGGCGAGGATTATTGGGAGTTGATCCGGCTGAAGAAGACCGCGGAGGCGGCCGCCCTGCGTGCCGGGCAGGAGCAGGGCTGGCGGGAGCTGATCGACCGGATCGGGCAGGAGTTGGTCGAGCGCCGCGGCGTGGAACTCGACGCCTTCGTCCACGACTACCAGTGGGACGATGAGAAGCTCGTCTGGCAGTTCCACGAAGGGTTCCCGAACGGTTTCCAACCGCTCATCGAAGTGGCGGCGAAGTACAAGTGCGGCCTTGGCGTCTGGTTCTCGCCGTGGGGCGGTTATCCCGGCAAGGCGGCGCGCGTCAAGGGCGGACGCGAACTCGGGCTGGAGACGAACCAGGGCGGCCTGTCGCTGGCCGGGCCCCGCTACTACGCGAGGTTCCAGGCGGCGTGCCTCAACATGATGCGCCATCACGGCGCCAAATACTTCAAATTCGACGGGTTCGCCGGATCCAACAGCCCTCCCGGGGCCAACGAGTACCGCAGCGACGTCGAGGCCCTCTGGCGGCTCATGGGTGAGCTGCGCCGAGTCGATCCGGAGGTGTTCATCAATCCCTCCTCGGGCACGTGGGCCTCGCCCTTCTGGCTGCTGCGGGCCGACTCGATCTGGCGCGGCGGCGGCGACACCGGGCTGGCCGGGGCCAAGGGCTCGCCGCGCCAGCAATGGGTCACGTACCGGGATTTCGAGGTACACAACCGCGTCATGGTCAACGGGCCGCTTTATCCCATTTCCTCGCTGATGATCCACGGCGTCATGATCAACACCGGCGGGCGTGTGAAGACATTTGAGGAGCGGGACATGCTCGACGAGATCCGCTCCTTCTTCGCCTCCGGCGTGAACCTCCAGGAACTCTACATCTCGCCCGAGTTGATGACGCCCAAGGCGTGGGACGCGCTGGCCGAAGCCGCGATCTGGTCGCGCGCCAACGCCGACGTGCTGGCCGACACCCACTGGGTCGGCGGCGATCCGGGCAAGGCGGAGCCCTACGGCTGGGCCGCGTGGTCGAGCCGCAAGGGGATCCTGTCGCTGCGCAACCCGTCGGACCAGCCCGCGACGATTGCGGTCGATCTCGGCAAGGCGTGGGAACTGCCCGCCGGCGCGCCGCAGGCATTCACGTTGAAGAGCCCGTGGAAGAAGGACGCAAGCGCCACGCCGCTCCGGCTGACGGCGGGCCAGCCCCATTCCTTCCGGCTGGAGCCGTTCGAGGTGCTCACGTTGAACGCGACGCCGCAGCGCTGAGCGTTTGCTGTCAGGCAGTCATCCTTGCGGCTGGACCGCGTTGGCGGCGGCCTTTGGCACGGGCCGACGCTCCGGGGGCCAAGGCGTGGGCCCGGCCACGCGGAGATCGCCGACCGCGGTGCGTCCGGACGCCAGTTCCCGCACCTCGATGCGCCACGCGCCCGGCGGATCGTTGGCGGCGATGTCCAGCGGAATGGTCAACTTGCCGTCCACGGCCGCATAGTACCCGCTCCACTCGGCCCGCCGGGTCTCGGCATCGCAGATCGTGACCTCCAGGGGCACCACGGCCTCGATCGGCTGGCCCTGGGCATCGACCACGGCGATCCGGCATTCGGCCCGGGCACCGCGCTCGACGGACTGCGGCACGTCGAGTGCCACGCGGTCGATCGGGCTGGCGGCGAACAGGTAGAGTCCGCCGTCGCACGGGCCCACCTGGAGATCGAGTTCCAGCCGATCGCCGGCTTTCTTCACGGGCAGTTCCCGGCGGTTGACCAGGTCGTACACCGTGCCCGCTTCCCGGGCAATCGAGAGGGTTGCGCTGGAAGGAATGCCGTTCTCCATCACCAGGCCGTGCTGGCCCACGTACCGGCCGAACTCGCGGCGGTCGTTGACGACGAAGACGTAGTCGGCCCCGCCCGCCTGGCGCAGGTGGGGGATGACCTCGGTGTCGGAGGAATCGACGCGCCGCGTGTAGCGGGCATCGAGCTTCTTGCGAAGGTCGGCCGCCAAGGCGAGCAAAGCGGCCTTGTCCTGGTCGGCGCGTCCGGTCCGCTTGGAGGGCGAGAGGACGATGTCGGGCTTGACGGCGGGCGCGAGGCGGTCGTCCCCCACGATGATCCCGCCCGCCGCCTGAAACGCCCGGATCCGCGCGAGCATCTTGGCAGTGATGACGTCGCAGTCGCACATCACGAGCACGCGGAAGCCGTCGAGGCCGCGCTCGACGATCGTTTCGTCGAAGACGATCTCCGGCTGGAGATGGGCATAGAGCATCACGTGATAGGCGTCGCCCAGCCACCCGCCGCCCCAGCCGTAGGTGCCCCGGCCCGCGAACATCTCCGAGGCAAAACTCTCGAGGAAGGCCACATCGCTCTTGGCTGCGGGCAGTTCGAGGAGCGTGGGGCCCAAGGGGTGGAGCACTTCGCGGATCAGGCGGGCCAACTCGTGCTGCGTTTCCGGATTCGTGTAGCGGTAGCCGGCGGGCGTGTCGCACGGCACCAGCGATTGCCACCCGTGATACATGATGCCACGGATGGGCCGGGCAATCTTCGTCCAAAAAGCCTCGCGCAGGTGCATCGGCGCGATGGTGATGAACGGGGCGTCGGGCTGTTCCACTTCCCAGCGGGCCTGGAACGCCGGGCGCGCCCCGCCGGGCTTGGCCTCCGGCGCCGTCTGGCTGCGGTACCAGATGATCTGCGTCATCTTCATCACGTCCTGCTTCCGGCCCGCGCCGGCCGCCATGGCCAGCAACTCGTCGGTGGCCAGGCCGATGCGGATCGGATCGGGATACGAATAGGTCCACTGCGAGATCGCGTCCACCTCGCCGCCGCTCCCGTAGACGCTGGCCACGCGGACCGCCGGGTCGTGCCACGTCCAGAAGTCCTTGCGGCCGGTCGATTTCAATCCCCGCGTGACCGCCGTGTTCAGCCCGTTCCAACCGTCGCCGGCCTTCCAGTACCAGCGGTAGTAGCGATAGAGAGGGTGGTCGTCGGGAATGACCCGCGACTCCGGAAACCCCTGGAGCTTCAGGTAGTTGACGCCCGACTTGCTGGACGCCTCCGGCGGAATGTCGATCCCCTCGGCCTTGCGGAACGCCTCGACGTCCTGCGGATGGAAACAGAGTTGGGCCCCGTCGCGGACCTCGGTATGAACCAGGGCGGCCTGGAACGCCGGGAAGCCGCCGTAGCTCTGCGCCACCGACGCCCCGACGTTGCCGCAGTATTCCGCCAGCGGGGGCACGAGGCCGCACACCTCGGCCTTCTTTCGAGGAGTCCCCTGACGATCGACCCGCAACAGCTCCGGCTTGCTCTCCATGGCCGAGCCGGGCGACAGGCTGGCCACGATCGTCAGGCCGCTGGCCAGGGCCTCATCGAGCATGGCGCGGGCCTCGGCCACGCGCTCAGGGCTCCCGGCCTCGGTCGGTTTGCCGGCGTCCCAGATCCGGCCGTAGTCGGCCCCCAGGCCGAGCACGTGGGTGAAGCCGATCTCACGCAGGCGGTCCGTTTCCTTGAGCACTGCGGACGGACTCCCCACGCCCCACATCACCACGGGGAACTGCGGCGGCCTGCGGGGAACGACCGTCATTGGAAACGACTCTTCAATTTCCAGCGGTTTGGGACCGGTCAGATTCACGTTCACCGCCAGGGCGTAGCGATCGGGACGGAGACTCGTATCGACCGGGTACTCGATCTCCATCGTCTTCCCCGGCCCCAGGTCGGCAATCTTGGCTTGCGTCGTCGCTGCCCCTCCGAGCGATATCGTGACCGCGCCCTGGGCGGTCGCCTCGCGTTGGAGGTTCCGCACTTCGAGCCGCACGGCCGCGCCCTTCTCCATGCGCACGAAGCACCCGCGGTCGGAGGTCCGGGCGAGCTTGACCCGCTGGAATTCGAGGGCCCCGCGGGAGATGCGGACCTGGTCGATCAGGCCGGGAAAGCCGTGGTAATAGCTGCCGATCCGATCGCCAAGGGAGAGCGGATGCCGGCCCGGGCTGATCGCCGCGCGCCCGGGCACGCGGCTGGAGCCCCAAGGCCGGCCGTTGAGGAAGAAGCTGCCCGTGCCCGCCCCGTCGTAGACAAAGGCCACGTGATACCACTTGCCCGGCTCGAAGCGGACGGGTCTTGAGAAGTAGCCCGACGAGCCGTCCCCGAACCCCAGCACGGCGTGGAGCACGCGGGCCCCTTGCTTGTCCGGGGCTTCGAGGATGAGCTGGTAGTCGTCATGGGCCACGTATTTCTTGTCGAGCAAGAAGGCCTGCGGATAATCGACGTTGAGTTCGGGCTTGGGCTGGATCCACATCTCCAGGGTGAACGCCCCCTGCGGACTCAGCGAAGGATGGTTCTTCGCCACGGCCGCGTGCCGCTTGTCCTCGGCCGGCCAGCCGCGGGACGATTCCAACGCGCCGCCGAAGCGTCCCGCGGCGTGCGGCTGGGCTCCGTGGAACGTGAGCGTATGGCCGTGGCCCGAAGCGTCGGCGGTCTCGGCCCCGGGCGCGAATTGCCACAGGGCGACCACGTGCGGTCCCGAGGCGTCGCGCCCCGCGTACTGCGCCTCCCAAGGCTCGCACATGGGCGACGGCTCGCCGGAGAAAACGATCGCCGAGAGGACAAGGAGCGGAGGCAGCGAAGCGGAGATCATGATGGTCAGTCCTTCAGTTCGCGGATCCAGAGGTTGCGGAAGCGGACCGGGTTGTGGTGGAACTGGAGATGGAGCGGCATCTTGGCCGGGTGGGCGGTGTAGGCCGGCGGCTTCTCCCAGAAGGTCGCGCCGAGCAGTTCGACGTGATTCTGGACGAGCACGCCGTTCTGGAGCACCGTGATGAAAGCCGGCTTGAGGAGCTTGCCCGCCGCGTCGAACTTCGGCGCCTCGAAGATGATGTCGTAGGTCTGCCACTCGCCGGGCTTGCGCGAGACGTTGACCAGCGGCGGGTACTGCTTGTACATCGAGCCGCACTGCCCGTCGAAATAGGTCTTATTGTTGTAGGAATCGAGGATCTGGAGTTCGTAGGTGTTCATGAGGTAGACGCCGCTATTGCCGCGTCCCTGGCCCGTGCCCTCGACCTTCTCCGGCGTGGCAAACTCGACGTGAAGCTGGCAGCTTCCGAAGGCCTGCTTCGTCGTGATTCCGCCCTTGTCCGGCGTGGCCGTGCCATCCTTGACGATCCATTGCTCCCCGCCGTTCCATTTCGAGAGGTCTTTGCCGTCGAAGAGGACGATCGCGTCGGAGGGGGCCTTCGTGGCACAGCCCGGATCGACCACCTTGGGCTCCGGCCAGACCTTCCCGCTGACGTATTCCGCGGTCCGGGCATCACTCGCCAGGACCATACCGAGCAACCACAGAACCAAAGCGCCCCACCACCTCGTCTTCGAGCCAGTCATTGCAGCGTTCTCCTGATCGTGGGCGAAACCGGACTCACAGCCCCTTCCTGTGGCACAGTCGCCCTCGGCGGTGCCGGGCAAGTCCGCACAGCCGCCCTCGGCGGTCTTGGGCAAGTCCGCACAGCCAAGGGCGGCTGTGCCACATTGCGGGATCGGCTTCTAGTGTACTCCCGGGCGCAGCGTTACGGGAGACCACCGTGGGGAATCTTCCCAGGGCCTACACTCGAAGGGGCCTCGGCCTCTAGACGGCGGGGGCGGACGGAAGAGACGGGGCCGAGTTGGGGGCGGGAAACGTGGGAATGGCATTTGCCGCGGGGGCCGCCGCATTAGGAGAGACAGGCTGTTTCTGGCGAGTTATGTCGCGGCCTGCCGACTGAATCTCCACCACGTTCCCCTCCGGATCAAAGAGGGCCCGCGTCGTCCAGTGCAGCCACCGCACTTCGCCGCCGGGCATCCGGACGCGATGATCCACCTCGGTCACGGGGCAGGCCGTGCTCAGCGCCGCGAGATGGGCCTCCACGCTCGGGCGATCCTCGTCGAGCGCCGGCGGGCCCTCTTTCTTCCCGATCAGCGACTCCTCCGACGTACCGAAGTACCGGGCGTAGGCGCGATTCACGAAGGTGGTCGTCCCGTCCGGGGTGAACCGCCGGATCAGGTCGGGATGATCGTGGAGCACCGCCTTGAGCTGCTTCTCGGACCGGATCCTCGCCGCTTGCGAACGTGCCAACTGGGTCAGCATGAGGTCGAACTCGCGGGCCAGCGTGCCCACTTCATCGTTGCTGCGAATGTCGAGGCGGCGCGAGAGATCGCCGCTCTGCCGGATCCAGAGCACGTGCCGGATCAACTCCTGCACCGGGCAGAGCACGAAGCGGCCGAGACTCCATCGGACCGCCACCACGAAGACGACCAGGGCCGCGAGCATCCAGAGATTCTCGACAACCAGCGCCGCCCACCCTTGCGCCGTAATCCGGCGAGGCAGCTCGACCTGGAGCACGCGCACGGGCCGGCCGTGGATGTCGCTCAGACACCGGCTCGCCCGAAGCGTATCGCGCCGGCTTGCGTCGAATGCCTCTTCGGGACACTCGTCCGCGGCGGTGCCTGGAAGGAGTGAAAACGACACACTGGTCTGCTCGCGCAAACGCCTTTGGTCCTCGGGCGTGAGCAGGCGTCCGAACACGACGGTGCCCCGCGCAGGGCCGTTCCCCTGCGAGGTCAAGACCGGGTTCGACGCCACGAGCATCAAGTCCTCGCCCACCGAGACGAGTCCGTGCACGCCCACCGGTCGTCCGTCCGTCGCGATGAGGAGGCTCGACGGGGCGAACTCCGCGGGAGCCAGGTCCGGGATGTTCAGCGGGGTTCCGTCGTTTGCGCTGCGAGTCTCGCCCCACACGAGGCGGCCTGCGAGATCGTAGTAGTGGATCAGGTTCAGGTGCAGCGTGGCGAACGCCTCCGGGGCGAGGTTCGACGCGATGAACTCCGGACGCCGCGTCCGGAGGTATTGGTAAGCGTCGTCCCATTCGCCGTAGTTCTTCGCGGCCCGCGCAAGCTGGTCCAGATCCCGATCGAGGGCCCGCGTCACCCGGTCCAGATCCAACACCGCCTCCCGGCGCTCCAAGGCGACGAACTTGGGGAGGACCACAAACCACTCGATGACCGCATCGGCCAAGAAGATGGCGGCGGCGCTGGCGAAGAGGATGGCGATGATCTTGGCGCGCATGGACATGGCATGACCCTTGCGATCGGTTTGGCCCCACAAGTGTAGGTCGCCACGGCGCTGCGGCAGTCCCGCGCGCGGTCCCGAGGAACGAGTTTCGATAAGGATCCCCCTTACGGCAGGGTGTAAATCGGCGGTTTACATGGGCAGAACTCAAAGCTATAAGAGGCTGTCCGGGAAGTGCGTTGGATCGGTCCTCTCTCCCTCCGGGGGAGGGTTAGGGTGAGGGCCGCCTCAAAATGGCAGCCCCACGAGAAATCGCGATTACCAATGCTTGATGACGCAGCAGCCCCAACCGACCGTGCCCAGGCGACCCGAGAGAAGCGGCGGGTCGCCCTCTCGTCGCTCGCCGCAGCGGTGCTTCTGACGGGGATGAAGCTCGTCGTCGGCCTCGCCACGAACAGCCTCGGCATCCTCTCCGAGGCTGCCCACTCGGCCCTCGACCTGGTGGCCGCGGCCATGACCTTCTGGGCCGTTCGGATGTCGGGCCAGCCCGCCGATCGCACGCATACCTACGGCCACGGCAAATTCGAGAACCTCTCGGCCCTGGGGGAGACCGCCCTGCTGCTGCTCACGTGCGTGTGGATCCTCTACGAGGCGGTCAAGCGTCTGGCACTCGCGGCGGAGGTGGAGGTCGACGCGAACCTTTGGGCGTTCCTGGTCGTGGTGATTTCCATCCTGGTCGACCTGTCGCGGTCGCGGGCTCTGTCCCGGGCGGCGAAGAAGCACCAAAGCCAGGCCCTGGAAGCCGATGCCCTTCACTTCTCCACCGATGTCTGGTCGTCGACGGTGGTCCTCTTCGGGCTGATTGCCGTGGCGGCGGGCGCCCGGTTCGAGGTGCCGTGGCTGGTCCATGCCGACGCGGTTGCGGCCATGGGGGTTGCGCTCATCGTGATTTGGGTGAGCGTGCAACTGGGCAGGAGATCGATCGACGACCTCTTGGACAGCGTTCCCGGACACCTGCGCGAAGAAGTGGCCGCGGTCGCGGCCGCGGTCGCCGATGTGGCGGCGGTCCGCCAGGTCCGCGTCCGGCGGAGCGGCGCGGAGGTCTTCGCCGACGTCACCCTGGCCGTGAATCATGCCGCCACGTTCGAGCGGTCCCACGAGATCGCCGATGAGGCCGAGGCCGCGATCCGGCAGGTGCTGCCCCGTGCCGATGTGGTCGTCCACCTCGAACCGGTGGCGGCGCCCGCGGAGGACGTGCTCACGACGGTCCGGATCCTCGCCGCACGCCACGGTTTGGGGGCCCACGGCATCCGGCTCTACGAGCAGGAAGGCAAGTGCTCGCTCGAACTGCACCTGGAGGTCAATGAGTCGCTCAGCCTGGAGGAGGCGCACCGGCAGGCGACCCGCGTCGAGGAAGACCTGAAGAGCAAGGTGCCGGGCCTGGCCCGGATCGTCACCCACATCGAGCCGGCCGGGGAATCCACGGCGACGGTCCACGCCCAACGTGAGAGCGAGGCGGAGGTCGGCAAGGCGATCCGCGAGTTCCTGGCAGGACTCGGCGTTGCGGTCGAGCCCCACGACGTCAAGGTGCAGAGGACCGGGGGCGAGCTTGCCGTGTCGTTCCACTGCACGCTCGCCCCCGAAACCTCCATCGCCGATGCCCACGGGCTCACCGAGCAGATCGAGAAGCACCTCCGCACGAGGCTGCCCGACGTGGGCCGCGTGGTCATTCATGCCGAGCCCGGCCACCCGAGTTGACCGTTATCCTCGCGTGCGGTCCGGGCGAGCGAGACCTGCGACAGGCCGGGGACTGGCTCCTGTTTCGGCCCGCCAGCGCGGGGCCCTCCGCGGAGCCCGACGGCCGAAAAAGGAGCCTGTCCCCTTGGCCAAGGGCCGGCAACTTCATGCGGCTGAAGTGTTACCTCAGCGGAAGATCTTGGTGTTGGGCAGATCTCTTTGCAGGCGGTTGCCGCCGTCGTCGGTGATCTTGGTGGCGGTCAGGTCGAGGTACTTGAGCTGCTTCATGCCGCTGAGGTGTTTCAGCCCGGGATCGGTGATTCCGTGGTTCGCGTAGAGGTAGAGCTCCTTCAACTCGGCAAGCCCCTTGAGATGCTCCAAGCCGGCGCCCGTGATGGGATTGTTGGAGAGATCGAGCCGCGTGAGCTTCTTCATCCCTGCCAGGTGCTTGAGGCCCGCGTCGGTGATTTTGTTGCCGGCGAGGTCGAGCCGTTCCATGGCGACAAGGCCCTGGAGGTGCTCCAAACCGGCGTCGGTGATCCACTTCCCGACGTTCAGCCGCCGCAGGCCGGTGAGGCCCTTGAGATGCTCCAGGCCGCCGTCGGAAACTTTGGTCCCGGCCAGGTTGAGCGACTGGAGGTCCTTCATTCCTTCCAGGGCGGCCAGTCCGGGGTTGGTGACCTTGGTCCGGCCGAGGTCGAGACGTTCGAGACTCGTCAGCCCTTTGAGCTGGGCGAGGTCGTCGTCGGTGGCGTTGGCGAAGAGGAGGTCGACGGCGACGACCGGCTTGTCGGGCCGCTTGTCGTCGATCTCGACCTTCCCGCCCAGCTTCTTGACCAGGGCGACGATCTTCTCCTGCTCGGAAGCGGGCTGGCCGGCACGGACGCCCGCCGGAACCGCCAATCCCAGCGCGACAAGGAGACACGCGAGAAAGACGGCCTTGCCCGGTCGCCTCGGACAACCGACGGCCCGAGGAGATGGTTCAAGGTACCATGCCGACGATGCGCGTTTCATGGACGATTCCCCGGGTCGCCGAGAAACCCCAGAGCGGGGATCGAAAAGGACCGACGCTGCGATTCTCCCACCACGATAGCGGCCACGGGAGGCTCGATCAAGCTCAGGACGTGGGAAGCATGTGTTCGCCCGAGTCGCCGAGCGAAGACTGGGCGGAGACGGCCTCAACCAGCGGCAGATCGACGACGATCCAGGTCCCTTTGCCGGGGGCCGACCGGATGGCGGTCTCGCCGGACAAGAGGCGGGCACGCTGCCGGATTCCCTCCAGACCGAAGTGCACGCCGCGAACCGCGTCGGGATCGAAGCCGATCCCCCAGTCCCGGACCTCCACCCGGACGCGGTCTCCCCGCTCCGCCAGGCGGACCAGCACGCGAGGACTCTTGCTGTGGCGGCAAGCGTTGGTCAAGCACTCCTGGACAACGCGGAAAAGGGTGTCCTCCAGGGTCGGCTCCAGGCGACGAGGCCGGATGTCGCTGGCGAACTCGATCTTCGGGCCGCCCGGCTGACGGGCTTCGAGCACGAGGTTCTCGATGGCTGCCGTGACCCCCGACTTGTCGAGGATCGGGGGCCGAAGTCCTCCGATGAGTCGTCGTGATTCCGCCGCCGCTTGGCTGAGACACCTCAACCCGGCATCGAAGGCACTCCAAGCCTCCACGGGGTCCTTGGTGACCAGGTGGCGGAACCTCTGCATCTGGAGCAGAGCGCCGGTGAGGTGCTGCGCAAGGCCGTCGTGAATCTCGTAGGCCAGCACCTGGCGCTCGCGGTCCTGCATGGAGAGCAACTCCCGCAGGAGTTCCTCCTCGCGCTTCAGGGCGATTTCGGCCCGTTTCCGCTCCGCCATTTCCCGTTCCAACTTCGCAACGGTCCCCGTGAGTTCCGCCGTCCGTTCGCGGACCCGCTCTTCGAGAATCTCGTGGGACTTGCGCTGCGCCTC
>CAYSGY010000029.1:11487-24083 GCA_964430315.1 uncultured Planctomycetaceae bacterium | reverse complement strand
ATTCCCTGATCCCCAGTCCCTTCTCCTCGATGTTTGCCTGGATCGGTGTTGCCCTCTTGAGTGTCTCCTGGCTTGTGGGCCTGGGGTATTACCACGTGGCGAACTGGCCGGCATGGGCGGCACTGCTCGTGACGGGCGCGGTGTGCCTTGCCGGCTTCCACGTCCGATTGCCGTCGGTGCGGGACGCCGCGGCGGCCATGCTGCTGCTGGTGCCGGCCTGCGTGGTGGCTGCGTGGCCCTATCGGGCCGCCTTCCTCCTGGTTGCCGGGGGGCTCGCGATGGAGCTTCTTCGAGCCGGAGTCGCAACCGCGGCGATGCGGCCCGAGCGGCCGGGTTCCGCGGGATGTGCCGTGGGCGGTTGTCGAGTCCTGGAGTGTTGGCGGCGGCTGAGCGTGGGGATCGTCGTCGCGGGCTGCATCCTCCTCGTTCAAGCCCTGGGGCTTGAGGCGTACATGGCGATGACCGCGCGGTCCCACGAGCTGCCCGGGCCGCTGCCTTGGGTGCTCGGCGCCGCGGCCCATGCCTTGGGCATCGATTCGGCGGTCTACGGCACCACGCTGGCGGCGTTCTCCATGCGGAAGATCCACTACCTGGGCGCCACGTGGGAATTGCTGGTGGACCCGGCCAGTTGGTGTTTTCTGCTGGGCGGACTGGTGCTGATCGCGTGGCGTCTCAGGGCCGACGGCATCGAGGGTGCCCGGGGCGCAATCCAGCCGCGGCGGGGACGGCGTTTGGCATGGCTCGTGGCGGCGTTCGTCGTGCCGGTGCTGCTGTGGCTGCCGTTTCGGGCCGCGCTGCTGGTGGCCCTGTATCTGCACGAGGTCCTGCGCGTGGAGTACGACGCGCCGCTCCAAGTGATGAAGCGGTTCTGGAGCACCCCGACCCACTTCCTTCTCTTGCTCGGCCCCGTTCTCCTGGCCTGGCGTTTGGTCCCACTGACGCCGCATGCCGACGGTCCGCCGGTTCCCGATGCCGCGAAACCTCGGCGGCCGCGCCGGTGGCGTCGCCTGGCGGCCGCGTCGCTCGTTCTTGCCGGCGTGGCGGCGATGAGCGTGGGGGTCTATTGGGACCCCGTGGGCGATCGCAAGGACGGCCGGATCGTCATCGAGGAGTATCATCCCGAGGGCGACAAGCAGTGGGAGCGAACCGACAAGCCATTCGACACCACCTGGTATGGCCACCTCTCGGGCTATAACTACTATTGCATTTACGACTACACGACGCGTTACTACGACGTCGTCCGGCGGACCGAACGACTGGGCGACGTGGCCCTCGCGGACTGCGACGTGCTGATCGTCAAAGTCCCGACGCGGCCCTACACAGACGAGGAGATCAACGCCATCGAGCAGTTCGTCGCCGACGGAGGTGGGCTGATGCTCGTGGGCGAGCACACCAACGTGTTCAACTCCGGGACCTATCTCAACTCCATCACCCGGCGATTCGGCTTCACCTACCGCCACGACTGCCTGTTCGGGATCGACAAGGTCTTCGAGGAACCGTACCGCCTGCCGTTGGTGCCTCACCCGATCGTCCAGTACCTGCCGGGCATGGAGTTCGCCACGTCGTGTTCGATCGATCCCGGGCGGAGTACGGGTCGGGCCGCGATGCGGAGCGTCGGCCTGAAGAATCTCATGGCCGACTACCACGTGAGCAACTACTACCCGAAACCCGACGACAGCCCGGAAATGCGCTACGGTGCCTGGGTCCAGCTCTGGAGCATGCGTTACGGCCGCGGCCGGATCGTCGCCTTCTCCGACTCGACGATCTTCTCCAACTTCTGCGCCTTCGAGCCGGGCAAGAAGGAACTCTGGATGGGCATGATCGAGTGGCTCAACCATCGCAGCCCCTCCGTCGATCCGCGCATGCCCTTGCTGATCGCCGGCGGGTTGGTGGCGGCGGCCGGCCTGGCCGTCGCGTGGAGTTGGCAGGGGGCGTGCCTGCTCCTCCTGGCCTCCGCTTCGCTCGGCTGGGGCTTGTCGGCCGTCGGCGTGCGGCTTTGGAATCGCCAATCCATGCCGCCGCCCGAGGCCCTCCGGCCCTACGTGCAGATCAACATGGACCGGACCGTGTGCACGACCCGGCTGCCCCGCAACGGCTTCATCTCGCTCGACAGCACCGATTACGGCATCTTCGACCGTTGGATCCTCCGGCTCGGCTACTTCACTGCCCGGAAGACCTACCCCGAGGTCCTCGACGGCGACGTTGCCGTCTTCCTCGATCCGGACAAGCCGGTCCCGGACGAGTATCGCACCGCCCTGCGTCGCTTCGTGGAACGCGGCGGGAAGATCCTCGTGGTCGATTCGCCCCCCGGCGAAAAGCGACGGGGACCCTCGGCCGCGCTCCGCGCCGTGACCGGCGAGATCGAGTCCCCCGACGACTCCGCCGGGGCCGGCGAAGTGGGATCCAGCGCGGCCCGCCAGCCGACCTCCAATCAGCTCCTGGAGCCTTTCGGGATCCGGGTCGATCACGCCTCGGTGGTGGGCGGACCTGGGAAGCAACTCGTCTCTTCCGAGGGTTGGCCCTCTGTGCCCATCCGGTCGGCGGTCGTGGTCACGGGCGGGCGGCCGTTCGCCTGGGTCGACGGCAAGCCGGTCGGGGCGAGCATTTCGGTGGGCAATCAAGGCGGCTCCGTCACCGTGATCGGCTACGGACCGCGCTTCCGAGAAGATCAGATGGGCGGCACCGGCGACATCGAGCCGGACAAGTCCTCCGACAAGACCCTCAGTCAGGTCTACGAGTGGCAATACGCCCTCTTCCGCGCGATCGTTGAAGGCAAACCGCTGGGCATGTCCGGCGACCCGCCGCCCGGCGAACCGGCCAAGTGAGGCCCCGACCTTCTCATTCCGGCTTCCAGCGGGCGACGGCCATCTGCTCATAAGGCGACTTCCGGCCCCGCTCGTAGACGCACAGGAACGATCCGTCGGCCGCGACGGCCAGATCGGAGTAGGCCGAGGGCCCCGCGTGCAGCAGCAATCCCTCCGACCAGGTTCGGCCCGCGTCGTCACTCCAACGCACGGTCAGGCGACGTCGGGCTGTGGCCGCGGCATTCGAGAAAAGGAGCCGCGCCGGGTTGCTCCCCGGCAGCCTCAGCAACGAGCCCTGGCACTGGGGATCGACCAGCTCTTCGGCCAACTGGGGCGGCCCCCAATGGAGCCCGCCGTCGGCACTGGTGGCGACGGCCCGGCATTTCGCCTGGCTGTTCCGCATGTTGGTCACGAGACCCCCGCCGGGCATCTCCACGACAGAAGCCTCGTTGAGCCCTCGGACGTCGGCCGCCACCAGCCCGCCGGCCTTCCAGCTCTTCCCTCCGTCGTCGCTGTAGGCAACGCCGCTTCGATACTCTTTGCCGATCTTGTCATTGAGCCAGACGGGCACCAACAAGCGGCCCGACGCGGCGAGGAGCCCGTGCCCCGGCCCGGTCCCGAGCCGCGTGAACGAAAACGCGAACGCCCGCAGCGCCCCGGTGATTTCGACGGGCTTGGAGAACGTGGCGCCCTCATCGGTGCTCACCGTGGAAAACGCCTGGCGATTGTCCCGGCAGAACAGCAGGTGGATCGTCCCGTCGGCGGCGGCGATCGGGCAGGGGTTCCCGATCGTGATCGGCCGGTCTCCGCCCTCTTCATGCACCAACTGCTGCGGCCCCCAGGTCCTTCCGCCGTCGAGACTCCGCCGCAGAAGCAGGTCGATGTCGCCGTCATCCGCAGCGCTCGTCTTCCGCCCCTCGCAAAAAGCCAGGACGGTGCCCCGGGCACTCACCACGATCGCCGGAATTCGGTAGGTGTGATAGCCACCCTCGCCGGAGACGTACAACGGCGATTGCTCCGGAGGCGTGCCAGAAGTCAGCGCAGGCAGCCAGCAAGTCAGGATCATCACCGCGTACAGGCTTCTTCGCATGGCAGTCTCTCTCCGCGGGGCAAGTGTCGTCGTCGTAGTCGTCGTAGGTTATGCTTCAGCATAACCCTTCCCCGGATTTGGTGCCCTTTCCGCGATTCGGTTATGCTGAAGCATAACCTACCCGGGTACTGTTGCGGATCAACGTGCCGGAACCCGCAGCACCACCGGCAGGCCTGTTTCGGGCGCGATCCACAGGTTCTTGGCCGTGTACATCAGTTCGAGCGGCCCGGCGAGTTGTGTGCCGGAGATCTGGACGAGGCTGGTCGTTCCGGCTGGCAGTTCCAGCTTGGCCGGGCCGAGCTTGCCCGACCGCTCCAGGTGCAGGTCGGCGTCGCAGAGATTGCGGACCCGGAACCAGACCGCCTTGTCGGAGCGGAGATGAGGCGGCTCGACCCGGACCGACTGCTCGAACAACGGCGTGAGCCACTCCTGGCGGCCGATGAGCTGATCCTTGTACCAGACGACCGTCCGGCCGGCCAGCAAGGCCTCCTTCACCGCGGGAAGGGTCTTCTCCTTGGCGAAGACCAGCGTCATGGTGCGGTGGTCCTGGGGTGTGCTGCGGCGGCGGAGGTCCGGGTCGTGGATGTCGGTGTTGCCCAGCATGGTCAGGTTCTTCTCCAGGCACCACCCGTGGGCATTGGGGTAGTATTCGTCGCCGTTGCAGACCTCCATGCCCTGGAACCACTTGTTCTGGAACATCGTTGTGTGGACGTCGAGCCAGCGGCCCTTCTCCTCGCCTTGCCATCCTTGGTGATTCCAGAAGACGAAGGCGCCCTGGTCGTTGGCCTGCTTGATGGCGTCGAGGAACTCTTTGGTATCCAGCGGCTTGACGTCGTTGAGGAAGACGGCGTTGAAGTGGCCCGGGGGCGTGTCACGCGTAATCTCCGCCCCCTTCACCAGCAGAAGACCGCAGGTCCGTGCGGCCCCCTGAGCCAGTTCGTGGGGACGTTCGTGCTTGGTCGGCACGTCGTCCTTGTGGGGCTGATACTCGATATGGTCGGTGATGGCGATTACGTCGAGCCCCTGGCGCCACGCCTCGGCGACGCGGACGGCCGGCCACACCAGTCCGTCGGAGAAGACGGTGTGCATGTGGAGGTCGCACTTCAAGGTCTGGTAGCCCGGCAGGTTCGGAAACTCGATTTCGTGCCGCGCTTCGGCCCCCGCGGCGGGCCGCAGGGCAACCAGTGCCAGCAAGTGCAGGACGACTACGGAGGCGAGTACCTTTCTTTTCATGATGGGACCTCTCTGGAACGTTCGTCGTACAGGACCACCGTGAGCGTTGCGAGACCCAACCGCCGCGATCGCCGCTACTCTATGGGGATGTAGGCCGTCTCGGTCGGGCCGGTGTAGAGCTGCCGGGGCCGGATGATGCGGCTGGCGGGTCTTCGTGCTGCTTCTTCCAAGCCAACCATAATCTTAGCGTTGGCCGTGGGGAATGCAATCCGTGGCGTGGCGGCCCCGGGGACTGGAGAACCTGCCGCGACCTTGCGGCTGACCAAGGGCCGGCAGGCTTTGTGGAGGCGACAAATGCGTTTTCTTGCCGGGACCACTGATGGTTCGGTGGCCGGATGACGATCCCAAAGGTGCTGACGTTCGGCAGACGGTTCTCAGGTGTTGATCGTTGAAGAAGGGCCTCGGCTTCCTGGACCCTCGGATCAGGAGGGCAGCAATGCAAGATCCCCCCGGCACTTCGTCGTGAGGAGCAGGCAGTCTGCTCCTCGATCCAAACGGCATGGACTACCCACGCACAATGCCTCGAAACCCACGCAGAACCCCACCCGAAGCACCGGGCGGGGTTCTTCGCGTTTCTTGACCGTCCCCGGGCCGAAATCTTGACGCCTCCGAAGGTCCGGAGTATCCTCCCACGGTCGGCCCCCTTGGCCTGCTAGGATCCACTCGCGCCGTGGGAGCTTGCCCGACCCCGTGACGACTCCAACCCCTCAGTTGCAGCGCCATCTGCGCCTGTTCGACGCCACGACCCTGGTGGCTGGCTCGATGATCGGCTCGGGGATCTTCTTCGCCCTGTCGATCATGGGCGAGTTCGTCGCGACGCCGGGAATCCTGATCGGCCTCTGGGTTTTCGCGGGCGTCTTTACGATCCTCGGGGCCACGGCCTACGCCGAACTGGCGGCCATGCACCCGCATGCCGGCGGCCAGTACGTGTTCCTCCGGGAGGCGTACTCCGACTTCTGGGCGTTCCTGTTCGGATGGACGCAGTTCCTGGTCATCCAAACCGGCTTCAACGCCGCCGTGGGCCTTGCCTTCGCCAAGTACCTGGGATCGCTCGTGCCGATGTTGGGCGAGTCGCAGATCGTGCTGACGATCCCGCTGGGCGACTTGCTTCCGCAGGCACTCCACGCCTACGTGCCCGACTGCCTGCGGCACCTGGCGATCAACTCGGCCCAACTGGTCGCTTGCGTCGTCATCGCCCTGCTCACGGTCGTGAACATCCGCGGCGTGCGTGAGGGGGCCTTCATCCAAAACCTCTTCACGGTCTTGAAGATCGCTGCCCTGGGGGCCCTGATCGTGGCCGGGCTGACCCGCTCCGGCGGCTCGGCCCATTTCTTCCCGCTCTTCGAGCCGATCCCCGGAAAGGCGGCGTTGGAGATCGGCTTCGTCGCCGGGTTGGCGGTGGCCCTGTCCAAGGCCCTGTTCGCCTACGACGCCTGGTACACCGTCACGTTCGTGGCCGAGGAGGTGCAGGATTCTGAGCGTGTGCTTCCCCGCGCCCTGTTGCTGGGCTGCACGCTGGTGGCCGTGATCTACGTGCTGACGAACCTGGCTTACTTGTCCGTCCTGCCGATCCGCGAGATCGCCGAGGTGCCGGAGAACCGCGTGTCGCAGCGCGTGGCCGAAGTGCTCTTCGGCAACGTCGGCTCCACGCTGGTGATCGTGGCCATCCTGATCTCCACGTTCGGCTGCGTGAACGGGCTGATCCTCGGCGGCGCCCGCGTCTCCTACGCCATGGCCCGCGAGGGGCTCTTCTTCCACGCCTGTGCCCGGCTCCACCCTCGGAACGGGACGCCGGGCGTCGCGCTGGTGTTCCAGGGCGTCTGGTCGATCGTCCTCGCGCTGACCGGGTCGTACTCGGAATTGCTCACCTACACCACGTTTGCCTCGGTGTTCTTCGGCGGCCTGACCGTGGCCGCGGTCTACCGGCTGCGGTTCACGCAGCCCGATCGGCCCCGCCCGTACCGCTGCTGGGGCTACCCCGTCACGCCGGCCCTGTACCTGGCGGTCTGCATCCCGTTCCTGGTCTATGTCGTGCGCGGGGCCCCGCTGGCCACGGGGATGGGCATCCTGCTCATGCTGAGCGGGATCCCGTTCTACCTGCGGTGGCGAGCGATTCGATCTCGTTGATGTTGAGACACCGCCAAGCGGCCGTCCAAGTCTCTCTCCCCTCTCCCGTTGGACGGGAGAGGGGCAGGGGGTGAGGGGACTCGCCACTGAAGTCCCGGCCCAACTTCTGGACTGTCGCTGACCGCACGTCGGGCAAGCGCTACTTCGCCGTGTATCCGCCGTCGACCGCGATGCACGCGCCGGTCACGTAGGCCGAAGCCTCGGAGGCCAGGAAGACGATCACGCCTTTCAGGTCCGTCTCGTTGGCCATGCGCCCGAGGAAGGTGCGGGCGTTGTAGCGCTCGACGAAGGGCGGGTCCTGGTGGTTGAAGAACCCGCCGGGAGCGATCGCGTTGACCCGCACCCCGGCCGGCCCCAGCTTCGACGCCGCGAACCGGGTGAGCTGGATCAGGCCGCCCTTGTGAAAGAAATAGTCGGGCGAGACGCTCCAGGTGAGCCCTTCGTACAGGGTGTAGTCGGGCCCGATCACGCCGTGGATCGAGCCCACGTTGACGATGCTCCCTCCGCCGCGCGTCGCCATGTGTTCGCCGAAGGCGCGGGTCATGAGGAATAGCCCGGTGGCGTTGACCACCATGCTCTTGGTGAACTCCGCCCCGGGGCTCGACCAGTTGCAGGTGCTCCGGCCCACCGAGTTGTTGATGAGGATATCGACCCCGCCGGCCGTGCCCGCCACCGCGTCGAGCAACTGCTGGATTGACTCCTCGCTGCCTTGATCGAACTGCAGCGGCGTGACCTCAAGCCCGGCCGCCGCGAACTTCTCGGCCTGGGCCCGGAGATTCTCGAGATTGCGGCTCGCCATAAAGGTCCGGGCCCCGGCCTCAGCCAGCGCCTCGACAATCTGCCGCCCGTAGAGGCCCGCCCCACCCGTCACCACGGCCACCTTGCCATGGAGATCAAAGAGTTCTTGAACCGTCCGCCTATCCGGGGCCTCTTCTGTCATTCGTCACTCCTTGTCTTCTACCGCTTGCCGTCGAGGGAGAGGAGCGGAAAAGGGGACATTACTGATATTGAGAGGGAGCGGAAAGGGAGCGGAAAAGGGGACATTACTGATATTGAGGGAGGGGAGCGGAAAAGGGGACATTACTGATATTGGCGAAGTAAGCAAGAAGAATGAGTGATGTCCCCTTTTCTCGTCCGTCCTCGTCCGGCGAGGAGCGGAAAAGGGGACATTACTGATATTGAGAGGGAGCGGAAAAGGGGACATTGGGAGCGAGGAGCGGAAAAGGGGACATTACTGATATTGGCGAAGTAAGCAAGAAGAATGAGTGATGTCCCCTTTTCTCGTCCTTTTCTCGTCAAGCAAGAAGAATGAGTGATGTCCCCTTTTCTCGTCTGTCCCCTTTTCTCGTCCGGCGGGCAACTGGAGCCCATCGCCCGGGAAGGAAAAGGGGACATCACTGATTATTGCGTGTGGTGCGTGGCCGGCCGGGGCCGCGAAGTGTGAACTCAAGCCCCAGACGGGCCGCCGTCCGCCGCACCCACGTCTCAGGCCCCAGGGGGCGATCCCGCTGCACACAGGTTCGGATCTCTTCCAGTTGTTCATCCTTCAGTCCGCGATTGACCCAGGCAACCCAATTCCGCGAACGTTCCAGGGGCCACGCACTCAACGGCAGCTCCTCCGCGCCGTTCTGCCGTCGCCAGAGTCCGCACCATCGCCAGTCTTCGGCACGCTCCACCAAAGCGGCACGCAACGCATTGGCCTCCACGTAACGACACAACGCGAGGAAATAATCGTCCTCCACCACGGGAAAGCTCTTGAACCGCCCTTGGTAGACGTGTCCTCCGCCGCGGGTGTGGTAGTGTTCATGGTAGCGACGCACGTGCGTCACGCCCACCCAGCCCATCCAACGTCCCAGCGCCTCGTCGGTGTTTGGTCGAACCACGAGGTGCCAATGGTTGGGCATCAGGCAGTACGTCAGCAATTCCACCGGGTATCGCTCCAGGCCCTCCGCCAACACTCGCTCGAACGCCTCATAGTCCCCCGCCTTGTGGAAAACCCGCATCCGCCCGTTCCCACGATTGAGAACGTGGTAAACCATGCCTGCTTCGGTCGATCGGGCGGTTCGTGGCATGGCGGCATCCTATTATGGCTCAACCGACCCGTCAATATCAGTGATGTCCCCTTTTCTCTACCCAGTGATGTCCCCTTTTCTCTACCAACCGACCAACCGACCCGTCAATATCAGTGATGTCCCCTTTTCTCTACCACCAAATCCGCAACATCCCGCACGACGACGAATTGGTGCGCGATGCCCACCCTACCCGGCTTGCGTACGAGCCGATCTGCCTGCGTGGGTCCTCAATCCGGCGCACGGCCGCCATCCATCCGCGCATCATCTCCTCTACCGTGATAATCGTCGTCCCATAGGGCTCCGCCGCGCGGTCCAGCCGTTCCTTCAAACGACGCGATTCCGGTGATGTGCCCTTCTGGTACTCCACGAGGTGATCGGTATCGAGCACGAGCATCACTCGCCCTCGGGATTGGCCTGCTTCCGGTATTCGCAACCGAGTCGAACGATCTCATCGAATTCCGGGTCTCCGGCGAACATGCCGAACGTGTCTTGGACGCTCCTCATGGGCCGCAAGGGCTTCAATTCCTGACGGAGGATCGCGACCTCGCGTTCCAAGTCGTGAACGCGCTGCTCCAACTGTTCCAGCGTCATCGTCGTCCCCTTTCGATCCGACCAACAGCGTGCGAGAGACATGCTGCACCCGCCCGACTATTGTACCGCCAGATTAAGGGTGGTTCAACGCCGCCCGGGCCCCCGTCCTTCACGACGTCAGCGCGACCCCCAGGGCCCGAACCACGTAGCTGCACGTCGGCCAGCGTTTCTCCGGGTCCATCGCCGTGGCCTTGGTGACGACCCTTCGTTCCGGCCTGGGCAGCTTGGAGAAATCGAGCTCGCCGCGGCGGACCAATTCCATCATCTCCGCCGGATTGGCCCCCCGCTGATACGGAAGCGTCGAGGTGCGAAGGGCCGCATAGACCATCGCCAACGAATACTGATCGCTGGCGATTTCCGGTTTTCCTGCGAGCGCTTCCGGCGACGAAAAGGCAACGCCCCGGATGACCGCCGATGAAGTAATACGGCGCTGCACCTCAAACGTCTTCCACCTGGTCAAATTGGCCCAATCGGCCACTTTCACCGTTTGGCCGTCGATCACCAGGCTTCGCGGGTTGATGCCTCCGTGGACCACGGGCCCCGGGCCGGCGCCGAGATCGTGCATGGGCTCATGGAGGAAGTCGAGGGCCTTGGCCGGACCTTCCAGCGTGCGAACCAACTCGTCGGCCGGGATCCCCGGTTGGCCCGCCTCCCGGCACTCCCTCAGCCGGTCCCGCAAGGTCCGGGGGCGTGCGCTTAACGACTCGATCTCGACGGCCTCGACCGGGCGCAGTTCGGCCAGCAGCATCCGCAGATGCGCTTCGGCAGATCCGTGGGACGACTCGGGCCCCTCCCATCGGGCCTTCAGGGCGGAGGGCAACTCCTTGAGAAGCCGCCCGTCGCCCGTCTTCAACCACATGTCGGGCACCGGAACGAGATGGTGATGCACCACGCGCTTGTACAGGGGAAGCACCGAGAACCACGCAAGCAGTCCTTCCAGGCTCTCCTTATGAACCAGGATGACCGTCAAGCGGACCCGCTGCCCCTCCGGCCCCCGGGCCTCCCAATACTCCATGTCCCAGGCACCGGCCTCCATGAGGGAGGTAAGACAATAGCCGGGCACCGGTTGATCGCCGACCTGGTACTTGCGTTTGACGGAACTCGTCATCTCGACCACCCTCCCCGATGGAGTCGATTATACCACACCCGCGGCGGAGGCTTGAATAGGATTTCCGGCTCCTTTATGTTGAGAGGGATCTCGAAGGAGGCCCCGGGATCTCGGGAGGATCGGGCTGCTGGAACACAGGCCTCGGGGAGGCGATGGATGCGGACGTTGGTCCCCCGGATTGTCTTGAGTGCGCTGCTTCTGACTGCGGCATCTTCGCGCACCGCCGGCGGTGATTTGCAGGCGGGCGTCGCCCGGGTGGACCTCACTCCGCCAATGGAACTCAAGGCTACGTTGGGCGGTTACGGGGCGCGGATGGGCAAGCCGGCCGTCGGGGTCCACGACCGCGTGTTCGGCAAAGCGATCGTCTTCTCCGAAGGGCCCAAGCGTTTCGCCTTCATTACCGCCGACGTGCTGGCATTCCCGCCGGGGTTCAAGGACGCCCTCTCCGCGTCGCTGGGCGCCGCGGGCTGGAAGGGCGGGGAGTTCCTGCTCCTCCCCAGCCATTCCCACACCAGCATCGACATGTCGGCCCTGCACACCAAGAACATCCTGGGCATTCCCCAGATCGGCTCCTTCCACAAGAAGCTGTACGAGTTGACGCTCTCGCGGCTCGTTCAGGCCGTCACCGAGGCCGGCAAGGGCCTCACGCCCGTCTCGGTCGGCACGCGAACCATCCCCCTTCCCGGCTGGAACCGCAACCGCCGCGACGCGAAGGGCGCAGTCGATCCGGAACTGACCGTCACGCGTATCGACAAGACGAGCGGTGAGCCGCTCGCGGTGCTCGTCCATTGGACGGCACATCCCACGTTCATGGACCCGACCGACATGATGTTCTCGGGCGATTATCCCGGCCACCTCCAGCGGACGGTGGAGGCAATCCTCGGTCGCGGAGTCACGGTCCTGTTCTACAACGGGGCGGAAGGGGACCAGTCGCCGATGCCCCGTCCTGACTCGGGCGGCAACTGGGAGAAGGCCGAGCGCTACGGCCGGGAACTCGGGATCGTGGTGGGGCGCGAGTGGGAGAAGATCCGGCCCAAGGCCTCGCCTGCGTTGGCCTTCCACTCCGAAACGATCCCGCTGCCTCCCCATGCCTTCCACACGGCAGGAATGAAGCTGGGCGGAGCGGAATACGGAGTGAGCGAAGCACTGGCCGGCACGCTCTTGGGGCTTCTGTTTCCCAGGCAGACGCACAGCACGTCGCTCCGCCTGGGCGACCTGCTGATCGTCGGGGTTCCAGGCGAGATGACCGCGGAACTGGGGCTTTCCGTAAAGTCCCGGCTTCTCGACGCGGCCGGTACGCCCCACGTGGTCATCGGCGGGCTGGCCGATGAGTGGATCGGCTACATCGTGTCGGCCGGCCAGTATCGCAACGGGGCCTACGAGGCCAGCATGAGTTTCTATGGAGAAACGCTCGGCCAGGTAATCGCCGACGGGGCCGTGCGCGGCGCCACGGTTGTGTGCCGGACAACTGAGAAGTAGCCCAGGGTGACGCCCTGGCCCCCCCCCCCCCCCCCCCCCCCCAAGGGGGGGGGGGGGGGGGCCGGGCGGGGGGGTGGGGCCAAAAAAACAGC
>CAYSGY010000029.1:604-11477 GCA_964430315.1 uncultured Planctomycetaceae bacterium | reverse complement strand
GGGATTCTGGCAAAATACGACGACATTTGCAGGCCCTCCGGGGGCTAAGATGCTACCACGACAGAAGGGGAAGCGACCATGGCGATGTGGCAAGTGGGCCTCGCGTTGCTGGCGGGGATGGCGGGCATGGCGATTGCGGGCCGTTCGGCTGCGGCGCTGGACGCAGGCAACGACAACGAGGCCCGGGCCCGGCAGTTCATCGCCCGGCACGAGGCGACCGTCAAGCCGCTGGAGATTGAGGTGGCCCACCGCTGGTGGACCGCGAACGTCACCGGGAAGGACGAAGACTACCGGCTCAAGGAGGAGGCCGAGACCCGGCTGGAAATGAAACTGGCCGACCCTACGACCTTCGCCGAACTGAAGGCCGTTAAGGAAGGCCCGCTGTCCGATCCGCTCCTGGCTCGGCAGATCCAGGTGCTTTATCTGCAATACCTCGCCCGGCAGGTCGATCCCGAACTGCTCAAGGCGATGCTGGCCAAGTCGAACAAGATCGAGCAGGCGTTCAACGTCTTCCGCGCGAAGGTCGGCGACAAGGAAATGGCCGACAGCGAGGTGCGCCGCGTGCTCCGCGCCTCGACCGACGCGGCCGAGCGCAAAGCGGTCTGGGAGGCGAGCAAGGAGGTGGGCCGAGTCGTCGAGGCCGACTTAAAGGACCTCGTCCGGCTCCGCAACCGGGTCGCCAAGAAGTTGGGCTACAAGGACTACCACGTCATGCAGCTCGCCCTGGGCGAGCAGAGCCAGGAGCAAGTGCTGAAGCTCTTCGACGAGCTCGACGCCCTGACCCGCGGCCCCTTCCTCGCCGCCAAGGCGGAACTCGACGGCGTGCTGGCCCGGAACTGCGGCGTTCCCGTGGCCGACCTCCGCCCCTGGCACTACCACGATCCCTTCTTCCAGGAATCGCCCGCGGTCTTCGGCAAGCCCGACGACGCCCTGTTCGCCAAGGTCGATCTCCTGAAGGTCTGCCGCGAGTTCTACGCCGGGATCGGGCTGCCGATCGACGACGTGCTGGCCCGCAGCGACCTTTACGAGAAGCCGGGCAAGAACCCGCACGCCTTCTGCATCGACCTCGACCGCAACGGCGATGTGCGCGTGCTGGCCAACATCGTGCCGAACGAGCAGTGGCTTTCGACCATGATGCACGAGTTGGGCCACGCCGTCTACTCCAGCAAGAACATCCCGGCGAGCGTCCCCTACGTACTCCGGAGCGAGGCCCACACGCTCACGACGGAAGGCGTGGCGATGATGTTCGAGCGGTTCGTGCGCAACCCGGCCTGGCTCGAGGCGCTCGGCGTCCACGTGGCCGACCCGGAGGCGTTCCGGCAGCGGGCCATGAAGCTCCGCAGCAACCGGCTTCTCATCTTCTCCCGCTGGTGCCAGGTGATGTTCCGCTTCGAGAAGGCCCTCTACGCCGATCCCGAGGCCGACTTGAACCGGACCTGGTGGGACCTGGTCGAGAAGTACCAGGGGGTGAAGCGTCCCGAGGGCCGCAACGCGCCCGACTACGCTGCGAAGATCCACGTCGTGATCGCCCCGGCGTACTATCACAACTACCAGTTGGGCGAGTTGTTCGCCGCGCAGGTCCACCACACGATTGCCCGCAACGTGCTCGCCGGGGCCGATCCGGCCACGGCCGTGTACGTGGGGAACAAGGCGGTCGGGCGCTACATGATCGAGCGGGTGTTCGCCCCCGGCCGCACCGTCGACTGGAACCAACTCACCAAGCATGCCACCGGCGAAACGCTCAGCGCCAAGGCATTCGCCGCCGACTTTCAAGCGAAGTGACGAGATTGCCGCATGAGCACGAGTGACGCGCCAAACGCAACCGCAACCCTGTTCGGGCACCCCGCCGGGCTGTTCACGCTCTTCTTTGCCGAGATGTGGGAGCGGTTCTCCTACTACGGGATGCGGGCCCTGCTCATCCTGTACATGCTCAAGGGGTTCCTGCAGTACGGCGACGAAGACGCTTATGCCGTCTACGGGGCGTACACGGCGCTGGTCTACATGACGCCGTTCTTCGGCGGAATGTTGGCCGATCGCCTGCTCGGGCCGCGGCGGGCGGTCGTGGTCGGCGGTCTGCTGATGGCCGCGGGCCAGCTCCTGCTGACGATCCCCAGCAGCCTGGCGTTCTTTACGGGGCTTGCGGTTCTCATCGGCGGAAATGGGTTCTTCAAGCCGAACATCTCGAGCATCGTCGGCTCACTCTACCCTCAAGGTAGCCCGAGACGCGACGGCGGGTTCACGATCTTCTACATGGGGATCAACCTGGGCGCCGCCATGTCGCCGCTCTTGTGCGGGTACGTTGGGGAGACCTACGGGTGGCACTGGGGATTCGGCCTCGCGACCATCGGGATGCTTATCGGCGTCGCGGTGTTCGTGGCGCCTACGCGTATTGCCCAGGCGTTGATCTTGTTCGGGGCCATCAGCGCGGCCGTGGGGCTGATCTGGTTTCGACCGGACAATCCCGTTTCCGTGGCAATCAACATCTTCGTGGGCGTGGCGCTGGTCATCGCGGCGGGGATCGCGGCGGTTGCCCTGGGCCGCGGCGGCCTGCCCGCGGAATTGGGCGCCCCGCCCGACCGCGAGCGTCTGCGCCGGCCCACGCTCGGTCCCATTTCCGCCGAATGGACGGTCTACCTGGGCACCCTTGTGGCGATCCTCGTCTTCGTGCTCCTGGTCTCGGGATTCTCGCCGTTGACCCACGACCACCGGCCCATGACCGTCATCCCCGGCTCGGCCATCCAGTCGCTCCAGGAAAGTCCCCATGCCGCGATGCGGGTGCTGGCTGTGATCCTCCAAGAGAGCAGCCGGCCCGCGGGACTGGTCCTGGTGGTCGCAGGGTTTCTGGCGTTCGGCTACGTCATCATTGAGACGTTCCGCTTGGAGACGATCGCCCGGCAGCGGATGTACGTGGTCCTCATTCTCACGTTCTTCTCCATGCTCTTCTGGGCATTTTTCGAGCAGGCGGGCAGTTCGGTGAACAACTTCACCGACCGCAATGTGAAACGCGTGTTCGGAGCGAGGCAAGTTTCGGCGGAAGAGGTAGGACGAACCATTCGGCTGCAACCCACCCAGGAACAGCTCGGATACCACAACGGCGCCCGCATGTTCACGCTCGACGCGCTGGACCAGTTGCGCAAGGAGCACAAGGACCATCCCGACTTCGAGATCGAGTGGACCGTCGCCGAGGACAACGTGGGCATGGGGATCGCCAAGCGGGTCCAGGAGACGCCGGCCAGCCTCTTCCAGTCGGTCAACCCGATCTACATCCTGTTGTTCGGACTGGTCTTCACGGCGCTTTGGGCGGTCCTGGCCGGCGTCGGAATGGAACCGAGCACGACGGCGAAGTTCGCCCTGGGGCTCCTTCAGTTGGGCCTCGGGTTCGGCGCGTTCTGGTACGGCGCCCAGACCGCAGACGAACGCGGCATGGTGGCCCTCGGCTGGCTCATGTTGGGGTATCTTCTTCATACGATGGGCGAGTTGTGCCTCTCGCCCGTCGGACTCTCCATGGTGACGAAGCTTTCGCCCCGCCACCTGGTGAGCACGGTCCTGGGCACGTGGTTCCTGGCGACCGCGTTCTCGCAGTTCCTTGCTGCGATTATCGCCCAGTTCACCGGCGTGACACACGGCGGCGAAGGCAGCGCGACCGTGATCCCGATCCCCAAGGAGACGGTTCACGTCTACGGCGACGTGTTCGGGAAGATCGCGATCGGGGCGATTGTGTCGTCGTTGATCTGCCTCGCGCTGGCTCCGATCCTCAACCGCTGGATGCACCCCGAGGCGGAATGACGCGGGGTAGTGGGGCAGCGTCCGAATCTTGCGCCCCCGCCAAAGCCCACGGGTTGCAACCCGTGGGCTTGAGACGCCATGGTTCTGTCATCGCGCCAAATCGCTTCCCGCGCTCAGCCCGTCGCCGAGATGTCCGCCCAGCGGATCCCGATCTTGCGCGCGGCGTAGCCGAGTTCCTTCAGGTAGTTGCCGTAGGCCATCATCCAGTGGGAATCGCGGGCCTCGGCCAACAGGGCCTGCCAGTGGCCCTGGATCTCGACGTCCTGCTGCGAGCGGCAGATTTCGAGGAAGGGGTTCGCCTTGACGATGCCCCGGAACCCGACCCAGCGCCCGGTGGCGTACTCCGGATCGATGAAGGTGACCTCCTGCCCGATCGGCATCTCGACCTTGGGGGCCGCCCCGAAGTCGGACTCGTAGTGCGTGAGGATCTGCACCGGCTCGTAGCGCCGGCCGTCCATGCGGCGCGGCCCGGTGCAGTGGGCACAGGTGACGATCCCCTTGTGCGGGAAGGTGGAGTTGTGCATGAAGACCGGCTTGCCGGTGACAAAGCGCAGCAGGATGCCGGCCGGGACGACCACGAAATCCGACTCGCAGAACGCGGCCCAGCCTTCGTCGTTGAGCCAGCTCAAGGGGAGACAGGCCGTCGTGTCGGACATTGGGATCACGGTCCCCATGCACTGCCCGATCGTGAACGCCGGGGCCTGGTGCTCCCGCATCCAGTCCTTGAAGATGCGGTAGAGGAAGACCGAGTCACGCACGAACTCCTTCTTCGTGGCGAGCTTCGTGTGGGGCAGGGCGAGGTAGCGTTCGGTCCACTGGTCGGCCAGGGCCGCCAGCTTCGCGTCGGCCCGGGCCGACGCGATCCGCTTGGCCAGCTCGTCGTAGCCGACCTCGATGATGTTCAGCAGGTACTTCTCCCGGGCGACCTTCGGGGCCTGGGGATCGTACTTGCCGCCGGCCCCGCCGAGGGCCACGATCCGCTGCCCGACGAAATTCTTCAGCCCAAACAACGCCCGCAAACGCCACGTCACCTCCGCGTAGTCGTCGACGACCGCGTCGTGGATCGTCAGCCCGCCGTGGTCTTTCGCGCTGTTCGCGGCCGCCTCCTCGTCGGTCCCTTTCTTGAGGTACTTGCTGCTGAGGGCCTCGTACCAATAGTAAACGGGACCCGACTGGTGGCGGACGAAGATGACGGCGTCCTTCTCCGGCTTCGGTGGAAAACAGGCCCGCAGCGTGGTGCCCGAGCCGGTGGCCGGATAGATCAGCACCACGTCGTAGTCGGCTTCGTGGACCTTGCGGGCCTGCTCGGGCGTGGTCACGGTCGCCAGCGGCAGGATCTCCAGGCCGAAATCAACGCCCGCGCCCAGGGCGGCCAGCTCCTTGGCGATCCGCGCCGCCTCTTCCCGGGCAGCCTCGGGGGTGTTGATCGAGCTCCACGATTTCCAGGAAGTCTTCTCCCGGCGTTGGAACGTCGTGTGCATGAAAACGGGCTGCACGCGGAGCTTTCGGGCGGGGATCGTCAGCGGGCGGTCGGGGTCCCACGCCTCGGCATCGGCCCAAACCGAGCCCGTCAGGCCGACCACCCCGCCGGCCACGCCCGCGGCCAGCCCTGCAAATTCCCGCCGGTTCATCGCGAATCGGTCCATGGGTCGTTCCTTGGTTGTTTGGGGCGCGGCTACTTCTTTGCCTGCCGTGCGATGGCGTTGGCCCGCGCGGCGAGCTTCTTGTTGGCCGTGGTCTTCGCGACCTGCTTCATCACCGCGGCCGCCTCGGCGCCGTGGGCGCCGACGATCTTCTCGGCCACCGAGACCGCGGCCAGACACGCCTCCTCTTTCAGGGCGGCGTTGTCCAGGTGTGAGGCGATCAGCGTGAGGGCGTCGAGCGTGGCGACATTGCCCAGGGCGCTGAGCACGAGGCGTTTCTCCTCGGTGCGCGAGGCAAGGCCCATCGCTTCCTTGAGCGAATCGAGCTTCTTCGCGGCGGGGGCGTCTTCCATGGGCACCAGACGCACGAAACCCCGCAGGGCGAGGACCTTGATCGTCTCGCTCGGGGCCTTCTTGATCAGGCCGGCCACCAGGGGCAGGGCGTCGGGCGTGGGCCAGTCGCACAGGGCCCTCAGGGCGGTCTGCTTCACCTGGGCATCCTGGTCGGTCATGGCGGCCTGGACGGTCTGGAGGGCCTTGGGCCCGCCGGCCGAGCGCAGGGCCCGCAGCAAGGCAAGCTTCGCCTCGCCCTTCGATCCCTCCATCGCCGCGCAAATGGCGTCGACGACCGCCGGGGGCGTGGAGATGGCCGTGAAGGCGACGGTCTCATTCTCGCCGACGGTCTTGCTGGCCGCCACGCCGTTGACGGTGTAGTCGACGCGGAGCCTCTTGACCACGCCGTGGGCCGGGTCGCCGAAGTTCCCGTTGGTGGCCTCGACGGCCAGGGCGCCGCCCTTGACCAGATCGGCCACCTTCTTGGTAACGTCGGCTGCCGGGCCCTCCGGCAGCTTGCCGTACTCGGCCTTGACGATCACCACGTTGCCGCTGGCGGGAGTGCTCTGGCGGGCGCAAAGGGCGGCCAGTGCGCTCTCGGCCGTCTGCAACTCGGCAGACGACCGGGCGTTGACCAGGACCTTCAGCAGGGCCGGCAGTTCGGACAGACCGACCAGCTCGCGCAGCGCCTTGATCGCGGCGACGCGGACGCTTTCGTCGCCATCGTCGCCCGCGGTCTTGAGGAGGCTCTCGCACGCCCCGGCCGCATTGCGCTGGCCGATCATCTCGACGGCCAGGCTGCGGACCTTGGCGTCGTTGTGGGCGAGCATGGCGAGGATGGCGGCCTGGGCGTCCTTGCCCGGAAAGTTGCCCAGGCAGGCCCGTGCCGCCTCGGCCAACTCGGCGTCGTCGGCCAGCGAGAGCTTGGCCAACAGCGGCAGCACCGGCACGTAGCCGAGGTGCGTGAGATTGTTGACTGCGGCCAGACGCACGGCCCCCGAGCCCTCGGAGGCCAGCGCGAGCAGGGCGGGCCCGGCCGAAGCGTCGCCACGGTAGCCCAGCGTGTTGATCAGCAGCACCTGCTTGTCGGCGGGGAGCTTAGGCAGTTCACCGGCCAGTGCGGCCGTGACGTCCGCTCCGGGCATCTCGATGGCCGACCGGGCCGCGGCGGCCGTCAGGACGTAGTCGCTGCCGCGGATGGCTTCGAGCATCAAGGGGATGCCTTCCTTCCGGCGCAGGAGGATCGCGCCGCGAAGGGCCCCGGCGCGGACCTGCTGCGGAACATCCAAGGTGATGGATCCCTGAAGATCCCCGGAGCGGACCTTCAGCGGCGACGAGAGAGCGAGGAGCCGATCGTAGATCGCCTTGGCCTGATCGCCGTGCCCCTCGGTCGCCAATGCCTCGGCGCAGCGGAAGAGGCCCTCGCAGAAGTCAACGCGGCTGGCCCCGGAAACGCCGGCCAGCGCGTCGCCGAGGGCCTTGGCGGCCTCGGGCGTGCCGATCTTGCCCAGGGCGCGGGCCGCGGCCTGGGCGATCTCCGGGTCGGAGTCGGCCAGCAACTTCGCCATGGCCTCGACGGCCTTGGCGTCGCGACGCACGCCGAGACTGCCGATGACTCCCGTCAGCAGCCGGCCCTTGAGCTTGCCCATCGCTTCACGCAGGGCAGCGTCCGCCGAGGGATCGGCGATCGTTTCCATCGCGTAGCGGGCCATGTGTGAGAGTTTTTCGTCGCCGAGCAGCGAGGCCAGCACGGGCACGGCCTCCTTGGTGGCCACGTGCGACAGCTCGCGGCACGCACCGGCCTTCTTCTCCAGATCCGCGTCCGACTTCAGCACGGCGATGAGCTGTGCCTCCTGCGCGACGGAAACGGCAGCGGTCACGGCCACCAACGCGGCGGCCAGGGCAAGAGTCAGCGTGTTTTTCAACATGATGGCGTATTCTCCTTCAGAATGGGTCGAACTCACTGCCTCCCCTCTCCCGTTGGACGGGAGAGGGGCCGGGGGTGAGGGCGGTTGGAACGCTCGTCCCAGTGCCAGCCGCCCTCACCCCTAACCCCTCTCCCGAAGCGGGAGAGGGGAACTGTGCTTCAATAGACGTACGGTTCCCGCATGGCACGGGAGCGGAAGCGGTTGGCCTCCTCGTCGCCCACGAACTCCTCCTTGACCGGATCGTACTTGAGGCTCCGCTTGAGCCACATGCAGACGTTGGCGGCGTGGACCGTGGTCATCGAATGGTGCATCACCGCGGGGCTGGCGACCGCGGGCTGGCGACTCTTGACGCAGTCGAGGAAGTTCCTCATGTGGTTGAGCGCGCGGCCGGTGCGGGCCACATAGTCGCCGACGACCTTCTTGAACTCGCCGAGCATGGCCGGCAAGGAGACGTCGGGCTTGGCGTAGCCGTCGGCAGCGGCGGCCCAGCCTTCGGTCCCGTCGAACCGCTCGCCGCACGAGCCGTGCCAATACTTGTCGCCGCGCGAGAGGATCATCTTCACGCCGCTGGCGAAATGCGTGACCATGCCGTCGCCGCTCTCGTTGGGAACGTATTCATACTCGGTCGGCGACGACTCGCCGCAGTCGAGCCCGGCCTGGGCCTGGGCGAAGGTATGGGCGCCCCATTCTCCGATGCAACTGGTGTGGAAGTCGTAATGACCCCGCCATCCGCCGGCCACGTAGCTGGGGTTGTAGGGCCGCCAAGGGCAGGGACCCAGCCAGGCGTCCCAGTCCACCTCCTCCTTCGACGGCTCGGGCGCGGCGGGCAGCCAGTCGTGGCGCATCTGGGCGGCGTCCCAGGGGGCGATGTGGGCGTAGGCCGTGTGGATCTTGCCCAGCCGGCCGGTGCGGGCCATCTCGATGCAGAACACGTGGTTCGGCTCGCTCAGCCGCTGCGTGCCGGTCTGGTAGACCCGGGCGTAACGTCTGGCCGTCTCGACCACGGCCCGGCCTTCGGCGATCGTCATCGAGGAAGGCTTCTCCGTGTAGACGTCCTTTCCCGCCCTCATGGCCAGGATCGACGCCAACGCATGCCACCGGTCGCCCGTGGCGATCAGCACCGCGTCGATGTCCGTGCGCTCGGCCAGGAACGCGCGGATCTCCGGATACATGGCGCAGTCCTTGCTGCCGTAGCGGTCGTCGACGAAGCTCTTGACGGCCAGCCGCTGCTTCTTCTGGAGATCGCAGATGGCGACGAACTGGACGTCGGGCTGGCCGATCATCCACTGGAGGTCGTGCATGCCGCGTCCCCGGATGCCGATGCCCCCGGCGACGATCTTCTCGCTGGGCGGCACGGCGCCGTTCTTGCCCAAGACCTTGGCCGGAATGATCGCCGGCGCCGCGAGGATCGTCCCCGCCAGGGCTGCCGATTTCAGGAATTTCCGCCGCGTTACGTTCGCACTCCGCATGTCGATCACCTCCTGGCTTGTCATCGTCGGAACCGCAAAAGAAGAGGTTCATCCGGGATTTCCGGGAGACACCGGATCGCACGAGATCGCAGGGAGAGTACCGGTGCCTCTTCCCTGTTCGCCTTCTGCACGGGCGCGGGACAGAGAAGAGGCACCGGTACTTCTTCGTCGCATGCCTGTGACTCCCCGGAATTGTCGGATGAACCAAGAAAGACTAACCTCAGCGCTCCCCAAGCCCACGGGTTGCGACCCGTGGGCTTCCCTCGAAACCAAATTGTGCGCCTCCGTGATCCCAAATGCAACATGAGGGGAACTCGGAACCGCAGAAGAAGGCCTTTGGGAAGCACGCCCGGCTGGCGGGACCTACTCCTCGGCGATCAACTCGATGCCACAGATCAGCGGCGGCTTCTGGGTCCGTGCCGTGAATTCCAGGCGGAGTGAATCCTCGATCGGCACGCCCTTGGACTCCAGGACGAGCCCTCGGTGCGTGCCGCCGGACTGGTGTACGATGTCGAGATCGCGGGCGATCTCGCGGCCCTGAATCGCGACCCCGAAGATGCGCTGCCCGGATTGGATCTCCTCCGGCTCGGCGAAGAACAGTCGCACGGTAAACGGACGTTTGGTCGGCGTCACCGGTCCGGCCGCTTCCCGCAGCGGGGTGGGCAACTCGTCGCCCCACGCGAAATCAATCTGCGGATCGACTCGGAGCACGGCAGGGCCGGCGGGCTGCGGCTCTGCGTAGTAAGCCCCCGTCAGCCCACCGGGCTGGCCGGCGCTGTCCAGCAGCCGTGCGGCGGGCACCCGTTCCTTGGACGTCCCCGGACCGGACCAGAGGAGTTGTGCCCGCGGGTCCTTGGGCCGCCCCTGCTTGGAATGGAAGCACTCCATGCAAATCGGATACTTCCGGCCGGCCTCCAGGGCCACGGTGCCGGTAGCCTCCCGTCCGGCCCGGCCGCGGAGGATTTCTTTGCCGTTGTCGATCAGCAGGCGCTGGTCGATCCACAGACGCACGCCGTGGCCGGTCTGGGCGAAGAAGGAGTACGACCCGCTGACAGGAGCTTCGAGGAAGCCGCTCCATCGCACGCTGAAGGTGCTGCCCAGCGGCTCGGAGCGACGGGCCACCGGTTCGATCGTCACGCTGCGGACGCCCCGGATGCCCGATCCGGTCACCCACGGCCATCCTTGGCCCCCGTGCATCCGAGTGGCGTGCCGGTAGAAGGACTCGGGGCGTTCGGGGGCCGTGCGGACGGGAACCGCCGGCGACGGGCCGCCCACCGAAGGCCAGTCGAGCCACAAGGTGCCCTCGCGGGTCATGCGGTCGCCCGGCGCGGCGAAGTTGATCCCAACGCGGCGGACCGGGGCCTCGACGGCCACGCCACCCCACGCCGCCCACTGCTCGTACTCCTCCGGCATCCGGACCAGGGCCAGCGACGTGCTGACCGGGTAGTTGCAGGTGCAGTTGCCGGTCCACGAGGGGAGGCAGAGCACGCCGTTGCCCGGCACGATGCTGTTCCGGCACCCGGCCCGCATCCCGCTGATGTTGACGGTGCCGCTCTCCAGGACCGAATCGTAGAACGCGCCGGTGCCCGACCGCATCGTGAGGATTCCGCCGTAGTCGACCGCCGACTGGTCGCAGCCGTAGGTCTTCACCACCTCGCGGCCCTCGACGACCCCGGTGATCGGGTTCCGCCGGCCGTGCGACTCATGTGGCACA
>CAYSGY010000029.1:0-551 GCA_964430315.1 uncultured Planctomycetaceae bacterium | reverse complement strand
CTCGGCTGTGCTGGGGAGACGCTTTCGACCGAACGCGGCGGTTCTCGGGAGATGCGCACAGCCGAGGGCGGCTGTGCCCCAGGGGGCGGCAACTCCGACTCCGCGAGCACACGGCCGGTGTAGACGTCGGTGAGGGCTTCGACGTAGTCCAGCTTCGTGTCCATGTGGCGGAGATATTCGGTGTAGGTCATCTTCGGCGGATTCGGGCCGTGGGCAGCGGCGGTCGTTGCGTAGCGGAGCGCCCCGCCGACCACGCGGATGCCCTGCGGCAGCCCTCGCCCGGTCTCCGGGGCGAGGTAGCCTTTGAAATAGAGCTTGTGGTGATAATAGGTGTCGCCAAACCACAGGAGGCCCAGCGGAGCGGCCACCAACGCATCGTGATTGGGCTCGCCGGTGTAGTCGGCCGAACCGGGCGGCGGTCCTTCGCGGACCAGCAGGGAGAAGGGGCCCTCACGTCGCAGATGCACGCCGGCCGCTTGTGGCACAGCCGCCCCCGGCTGTGCTGGCGAGACGCTGTCTACCGAACGCGGCGGTCCCTGGGAGATACGCAC
>CAYSGY010000028.1:4483-24358 GCA_964430315.1 uncultured Planctomycetaceae bacterium | reverse complement strand
TCGAGTCCAGATCAATTTGCCAAGAAAATCCCTCCGGGGTGTGAACGGTTACTCGTGACCTCCAAAGGCAACTTGAGTGATTGCGCGATTACGGGGCAGTTTGAACTCCCGTTCCAGGTACAGCAGTCCGAAGAAGTCCTCCCGAACCGCGCAAGGCATGGTGCCCTTCAGATCGGAGAACGCTTGGTCGATGTCGCGGTTCGTGATACTCATGCGTCTATTCCTTAGGAACGTGGCAAGACGATGTTCAATCGGAACACCGACTCCTACTCAAACAGGAGGGCTTGCCCTTTGGGCTTGCCGTTCTCCGCCAAGTGGAATCGCAACTCCGAATCCTTGGCGTAGGCGCGGTTCTTTTCAACGGCAATCCATCGTCGCCCCAGTTGCTCGGCAACCGCACCCGTGGTATTGGACCCGGCAAAGGGGTCAAGCACCAGGTCGCCGGGGTCGGTCAGAAATTCGATGAAGAACCGAGGCAGGTCCGCCGGGAATCGCGCCGGGTGGATCTTCTTGCCCTCTTTCTTCGATTGCCGGATGTATTCGCTGTTGCTCTCGTTGTTCCCGCACGTAATCACGTTGCCGGGGATTGCCCCGCCACGGTCTTGTGAGAACGAGGGCTTGATGTTGTGCCCCGATGGCCGAACGGTTTTCTTGATGCCCCGCTTTATCAGCCGCTTCATGTCGGGGCTGTAGGCTTGCAGAACCTTGGAGTTGTCGGCTTTGGGGAACTCGGAAGCCGAAAGCCAGTAGATGTACTCGACGGAATCCTTAACCCGGATTCGGCGGACGTTCACCCATTCGGCCGGGGCTGGCATCTTCGCCGGATTGTGCCAGAAGAACTCTTGGCACAAGTGGAAGCCCACATCGTCGCAAAGGGCCAGCAACAGGCGGAAGTGATAGAGCGACCGCACGGGCGCACCGGGGGTCCAGCTCCCGCCGACGTTCAAGACGAAACTGCCCTCCGGCGTCAGGACCCGCTTGATTTGCTCTGCAAAGGGCAGGAACCACTTGACGTATTCGCGCTGGTCCGCGTTGCCGTATTCCTTCTTGAAATGCAGCGCGTACGGCGGGGAGGTAAGGACAAGATCGACGTGCCCGCCCGGCAACTCCCGCATGAACTCCAGACTGTCAGCGCAGTAGGCTTTCCCTAGCTTCGTCTGGTAGAGCGGGGCTTGGGCCATCGTCTGAGCAACTCTCCAAGATCGTCATACCAAGGCGGCACCGCCTCCCCCGGCAGAGGCACTCGTTGGAACACGGCCAGCTTGCCGCTGTGCTCCGAATGCCGGGCCAGATCGACCGCGCGGGCAAACATGAAATCCGTCCAGTTGCCGGTCTTCTTGCCCAAGCACACCCCCAGTATATCAAACTGGTCCACACCGTAGAAGCGACTGGTCGGGTCGCCCTTGGACGCGCGGGTCTTCTGAGTCTCCGCCTTGTACGCGACAACCTTTCCGCCTTCTCTGTAGGCTTCGGTGCCCTCGCGGTTCTCCCGGACGTTCTTGCATTCGGCGAGCAACCGCCGATCCGAACCGGGCAGCCAAATCCCGAAGTCGGGGTGCCCGTCTATGTCGTACACCTCAAACCGCTCAATCACGGTGCCGACAAGCGCCCGGATTCTCTTCTCCATTTGGACTTCGGCAACCGCGCCCTCCAGCGTCACCCGTGCCCGAAACCGGGCCTTCAGGGCGTCCAGTAGCTCGTATGCCGACAGCCCAAACTCGCGTTCCAAGGGGTGTTCCATCACATTCTCCCGGCAATCCCTTTGCCGGGGCGGACTGTACCCAGACGTGTCAATTTGGGCAAGAGCGATTAGCCCGCCTTGACCGGCCGGCCTATGCTGGCTTTAATTCTGGGGTGGGGTGCCTTGGAAGAAGGCGAGAATCAGGCGTCGGACGGCCGGTGGGATGGGCGCGGTACCCTGCAAGAGAAGTTTCACTGGCGTCTTGTCGCCCCGACATAGAAAAGCCTTCCGTAGCAACGCGTTACGGAAGGCTTCTTCTGTATGCGCGATATGTCGCTTCGGCGTTGGCGCGATGTGGGCGCTGTGCGTGAGGGAATTTGCCGAGGCACGAAAAGGCTGGGGCGACTTCCCCTCGCCCTCGAGGACGATCGCCGTATCCGCAACCCGGTGCTGGATCGTGACTCGGCTATCGGCGTTCCCTGGTTCCGGGATCTGGATCGTCCTCCGGTGCGGCCTGCCGATCGCCGCACACGAAATCCTCAGAGGACGATCGGCCGTTGTGCGGAAACTGGGCCGGAAATGATCGTTGCAACGGATAGGACTTCCTTCAAAGCGTCTCGGTTCCAATCGCGGTCGACTGGAATGCATCGAGCCGGTGGGCGGCGCCGAGGAACAACAGCCCGGTCTCGCCGCACTCAAGCGTGGCGTCGATTCGCTTGACGATGAACTGGTCGCGGGCGCGAAGGATACGCCTCGCCTCTGCTTCGGCCTGGCGTTCCTCAGGTCCCACCACAGCCGATGGCGGCCGATCGCCGGTGCTCGGCCCATGCGGCTGGTGGAGTTGATACTCGCGGACCAGCAGTTGCGGGTCTTCCGTGCCCATGAGCGTTGCTCCCCGGTCGACCAAGTCCAGGAGCAACTGATGATTGGAACTCCCCGCCTTGGCCAGTTCCTGAACGATCTGAAGTTCGAATCCGCACACCGGCAAACCGTCCTGATAGACCCGCGTCTTGGCGTAGTCGAGGCCGAGGGCCTCGATTCTGCCGCGGATTGCCCGCCAGAGTTGTTCGACCGTCTGCTGACGCCACGTCCATCCGGCCGGACCCAGGATCCTGGCATACTGGGCCTTCACCGACTCGGCGAGCGATCCCAAGTCGGCAGCGGTGTGGAGGATGGGAACGTGGAAGAGACGTCGCATGGGCCGATCTTAACGCGGGTTCATGCCTCCTCGCAAGCGCCACTCGTCGCCCAGGCTTCCAGCCTGGTGTTTGCTGCGTCAGGCTGGAAAGTCTGAGCTACCGCAATTCAGACGAAGCTGTAGGGAGGCCATGGACCCAGCAAGACGCTACGTTCGTCCGCCCGGGCCTGCCGGACCTCCTGAAAGCGGACGTGGAACTCCGGCAGGCGGATCCCTTCCACAAGGAACGCCATGCGGACGATGCCCGGCGGCGCATCGGGCAGAGGATGCCACTCGCGCCACGAGCCTTGCAGGGCTTCCACGTAGGCCGTGGTTGCGGAGCCCGTTCTCTGGTTCCGTCGATCGCGCTGGGCGTAGTAGTCGCGGCGCGAGACCAGGTAGTCGCCAGGCGAGACGGGGCGGCTGCCATGGCGACCGGCGCCGGCGCGGTCCGCCCTCAGCCCCTCTCCCGCTTGCGGGAGAGCGGAGGCAGGCACGAAGTGCGGGCCCCGGAGATGGGGTAGCACGATCCGCAGCCCCATTTCGCAGGCCCCCTCGACCCGATCGAGCGACGACGCGAACTCCTCGCGGCGTGCCTCAAGCAGCCTCCGCACCGCGGCATCGTCGGGCAGCGCGACGCCGGACTGTACGGGCAGGAGGGCCGCGCGCTGGTGAATGGCCGCCTGCACGCGAGCCAGCTCAACCGGATCGGGGGCCGACGCCTGCGGCCCCACCACGGCGCCGGCCAACTCGCCTGCAACGACCCAGCGCAACGGCATGTCGCTACGGCCGGTCTCCCAACGTGCCACATCCCGGGCACGGACGATTCCTAACAAGTGGATTGCCATGGCATCTCCCCGTAGCGCGGCCGGGCCGCAATCAAGACTTCCGAAGTCTCCAAGACTTCGGAAGTCTTGACGTCCCCACGTCCGTCAGCACCGGGACGGGTTGGAAACCCGTCCTACAACGTCATCTCCGGACAGAAGTGATACGCAGGCCAGGGACCCGTGGTCTCCAACAGCAACCCCTTCTCGGCCAGTTCGTGAGCCAGGCTGTCGGCCAGGTCGAGCCAGTCCGGGCACGCCGTGGGCGCGATCAGGAACGCCGCGTTCCACACCATCTTCTCCCGCCGTCCGGTCAGGCTGGCCGGCAAGGGCCGGATCGCGCTGAACGAATCGGCCTTGCCGGCCAAGGCCGCCTCGGCCTCCTCGATCCACTGCCGGCATCGCTCCTTGACCGCGCGGCGGGCCTGCTCCCGCTCGCGTCGTCCGGCGAGATACCTTGCCCCGGCGCCCGCGGCCGGAGCGGCGACCGGCTGAGACACGGCAGGGGCAAGGGATTGTTCCGCCCGGGGCTCGTCGAGATAGATTGCCGCGCCCCATTCCTGCCGGTCGCCGAGGCGTCGCAGGAAGTCGCTGATGAGCGACGCACGCTGGGCGATCCGTTCCCAGAGCGACTCCCGCGAGCGGAAGAGCACGCCCATACGCAGCGGCAGCACCGGCCCCGCCTCGGCAGCCCGGCCGACGACCGCGTTGTGACGCAGCGCCACCTGGCTGAGCCACTCGACGTCGGCGGTCCCGGCTTGCAGCTTGCTGAGGTCGAACTCGTCGAGGCCCACGCGGCTGGCCAACGCCGCCACCGGGCCGTGGGCGACCCTTTCGAGCGGGAAACGCGGATCCACCGTGGGTTCGGGCGACTCGAAAGGAACGTCGGCCCAGGTGAACGCGTAGACGTAGTAGAGTTCATCCGCCATGACGAGGCCCCCACTCGCTTACTTCCTGGAAATCGCCTGCTTGGTCATTTCTTCGATCGCGCGGGCCAGGTCGTTGCGACGGATTTGGAGGTTCTCGGGGTCGGGTTGGTCGGGCGAAGCGGCGATGCGTTGGGTCAGGACGGCCATCATCGCGCGATGGCAGACCGCTTCGATCTCCGCCCCGCTGAACCCCTCCGTCTGATCCGCCAACCACCGTGACTCGATCCCCGGCTCGACCAGGCGTTCGCGGAGGTGGACCTGGAAGATCCGTTCCCGGGCGGTGCGGTCGGGCATGGGGATCTCGACCTGGATGTCGAATCGGCCGGGCCGCAGCAGGGCCGCGTCGAGCATGTCCGGCCGGTTGGTGGCCGCCAGGACGAGCACGCCGCGGAGTTCTTCGATGCCGTCGAGCTCGGTGAGGAGTTGGCTAAGCACGCGTCCGCCCACGCCGGAATCCTCCCGCCCCGCGGACCGCGTCGAGGCCAGGGCGTCGATCTCGTCGAAGAAGATGATGCAGGGGGCGGCCTGCCGGGCCTTGTGGAAGATGTCCCGCATGGCCCGCTCCGATTCGCCCACGTACATCGACAGCAGCTCGGGCCCCTTGACCGAGATGAAGTTGACGCCGGTCTCCGTGGCCAGGGCCTTGGCCAGGAGGGTCTTGCCGCAGCCGGGCGGCCCGAACAAGAGTGCGCCCTTGGGCGGATCGAGCCGGGCCGCCTCGAACAACTGGGGGTAGCGGAGCGGCCACTGGACCGCCTCGCGCAATTGCCTCTTCACCTCTTCCAGCCCCCCGACGTCGTCCCAGGTCACATTGGGGACCTCGACGAACACCTCGCGCACCGCGGAAGGCTCCACTTCCCGCAAGGCGACCTCGAAATCCCCCATCGTCACCTCGAGCTTGCTCAACACCTCGTAGGGAACGCGCTGCTGGGAGAAGTCGATGTGTGGGAGCACTTCGCGCAGCGCGTTCATGCCGGCTTCGCGGCAGAGGGCTTCGAGGTCGGCCCCCACGAACCCGTGCGTGATCCCGGCCAGATGCGGCAGGTCCACGTCGCGGGCCAGCGGCATGCCCCGGCTGTGGATTTCCAGGATCTCCTGCCGGCCGTTGCGGTCGGGAATGGGGATGGCGATCTCGCGGTCGAAACGGCCTGGCCGCCGCAACGCCGGATCGAGCGAGTTCGGCAGATTCGTGGCCGCCAGCACGATGACGTGCTGACGCTGCGAAAGGCCGTCCATGAGGGCCAACAGTTGGGCCACGACGCGCTTCTCCACGTCGCCCACAGTCCGCTCCCGCCGCGGCGCGATCGCGTCGATCTCGTCGAGGAAGATGACGCTCGGCGCCCGCCGCGTCGCTTCGTCGAAGATCTTGCGCAGGTGGGCCTCGCTCTCGCCGTAGAACTTGTGGACGATTTCCGGACCGTTCACGGCGAAGAACGTGGCTTCCGTCTCGTGGGCCACGGCCCGGGCGATCAGCGTCTTGCCACACCCCGGCGGCCCGAGGAGAAGGACACCCTTGGGCGCGTCAATGCCCAGGCGATCGAACAGTTCCGGGTACTTCAGCGGCAATTCGACGATCTCGCGGATGCGGTCCAGTTGGCGTTTCAGGCCGCCGATCTCTTCGTAGGAAATGGCCGGGGCGGCCGCTTGGGCCGGCTGGCCGTCCCCCTGGCGCGACTTGCCGATCGTGAGCATCGTCTCGGAAACGATGACGACCGGCCCGGCCGGCTGCGTGCTCTCGACGAGGAAATCGGCCGAGCGGCTGCCGAACAGGGCCGCGCGGACCCGGTCGCCCGCCGTTGCCGGAAGACCGTCCAAAAGGCTGCCGATGTACTCCAGATCGCGCTCCGAGAGATTCAGCCCTTGGGGCAAAAGCACGACTTCCTTGGCCGGCTCGACCCGGACGCGGCGGACCACGACCGGTTCGCCCAATCCCACGCCGGCGTTTTCGCGGGCGATGCCGTCGATCTGGAGGCTGGCCTTGCCCCGCTGCTCCTTGAACGACGGGAGCAGCTTGCAGATCGTCTTGCGCTTTCCGGACAACTCCACCGTGTCGCCGACGTCGACCCCGAGGTTTTTCATGTCCGCCGGATCCATCCGGGCCACACCCCGTCCCACGTCTTTGCCGGTCGACTCGCTGACCCGAAGCGTGATCTCACCCGTTCCCGCGCAGCTCTTGCTCATGACGTCGTCCTATCGTTTCAGTCCGTAGGTTATGCTTCAGCATAACCGAATCCAGGACGGGTTATGCTGAAGCATAACCTACCCGATCTACCCGATCGTCCTATCGCTCGAGTCGGATGCTGAGGATGCCGTTCTTGCAGGTCCACCGCATCTTCTCCGTCGCGAAGGCCTGGGGAAGGGCGACTTCTTTGCGGTACCGCGTGGGGCCGCGGCGGGCGGAAAGGGTGAGGCGATCGCCGGCCAACTCCACGTCGACGTCCTTCTTGCTGACGCCGGGGATCTCGGCCAGGACCCAGACGCCGTCCTCTTCCTCGTGGACGTCGACCATGGGCTCGCGGAGCTCATCGACCACGGCCTGGCCGCCCGCCTGTCGGCGGATGTTGCCGAACGGCTCGACCTTGAATTCCCGCCGGCCTTGTTCGCCCAACCCGGTCTTCACCGAGAAGCCGTAGACCCCGCGGACCTTGTCGGAAGACCCCAACCCCGGGATCTCTCCGGAACGCGAAAGCTCTTCGCCGGCCTCGGCGAGCCGCCCGAGGTTCTCGACCACGGTTCCCAGCTTTCCCAGCAGGCCGCCAAGCCCGGCGCCCAAGGTAGTGAAGGAGTCGGTCGCGGAGGACTTCTCGCCGGACGAGCCGGTTTTCGTTGGATCCTTAGACGTTTTTGCCATGGAGATCACTCCTCATCTTTCCACATGGAGATTCGATCTTGGATCACTATCGGCGTTCACGCAGGCCGATGTGCGGTACAACCACGCCCTTTCTTACTATACCACGCATCCTGGAGCGTGCTTGACGTTCCCGGAAGCTCTGACGCCCGTTTGTTCCTCAAAACCAGCATGATCCGACCGTCTTCAGCCGGTGAGCGACGTCTCCGTGCGGACGAGGCGGACGGTAGCGGGGTCGCAAGTGGTTTCGCGGACGGCGTCTTTGGGTTGTTTGCGTAAGTTCTTCCAAGCGAATGGTCTAAGAGAATCTGCCGCGGGGATTTTGACAGTTGGGCGAAGTGAGCTAAGTTTTGCTAAGTCATCGGGATCGCGTGGCGAATCCACATAACACAGCGTGGGAAGATTCGGTAAATGTGCACGCCAACAGCGGTTTGCATGTACTTTCCCGTCTTCGACCACGAATATGTATGGAGTGGTACCCGGGGCGGCGACGAAACTGACTACGAAAGTTCTGCGGGAGCCCAACGATTCCGAGTCGTGCACCTGTGAGTCTGTGCTGCCTTGGGGGCTGTAAGCTCCAAGGCGATCCTATCCCCCTGTTTCGAGGAGTAGTGCAATGGCAAAGGTTCAGAAGTCCACCGATTCGTCCAGTCTGGCCGAAGTGGTCGATCGCATCCTGGACAAGGGTATCGTGATCGACGCCTGGGCGAAGGTCTCACTGGTCGGGATCGAGCTTCTCTCGATCGAGGCCCGCGTGGTCGTGGCCAGCGTCGAAACGTACTTGAAGTACGCCGAGGCGATCGGCCTGACGGCTGCCGCGGCGATGCCGTCCTGACGTCACTGAGGGAATCGCTGCCGTACATCATGGAGGATTCCCGCGCTGAGGGGGCTGCCTTCTGCGGCCTTGGGGCTGCCCCCCTCTGCCCCGACCGAAACAAGAAGCCCCCTCCAGCGCGGATTTGTACAACACCAAGACTCAACGGACATGTTCAGACGGTTTGGGTTTTGGGTCTTGGGTTTTGGGTCTTAGGCTCACGGAAGACCGAAGTCCGAAGCCCCAAGACCGAAGTCCCAAACCCGAAGCCCCAAACCCAAAGTCCAAAGCCCCAAATCCCCCCTTTCGACAGGAGTCCTCCGATGACCCAGTTCACCGAGTTCTTCACCAACTTGCGGCAGAACCTCGACCAGGCCCACCACGACCGCCAGCGGTTCTTGCAGCAGACCCGCGACGAGGTCCGCGAAGCGGCCCGGCGTCTGCGAAACGACCTGACGGAGTTCGCGACCGACCTTCACAACGGCGGCAGAGCGCTGCGGCGTGGCCGGTAGTGCGTCTCCCCCCGATCCACACCCTGCAAATCGACGCGTCCAAGAGCAACAAGGAGCCGCACGATGCTAGCGACGGGCCAAGGAAACGGCCATTCCCGACTGGCCGCGCAAACGCCGCTCACCCACGAAGGAGACTGGGTAAGGCCCCAACCTAGCGCCCACTTCGTGGTGACTCCCGAGGTGGAGCAAGTGGCGGCGCGGGCGATGGCGTATCTCGGAGTCGGCTACCCGGTCAATCTGGCTGGGCCGGCCGGCACCGGCAAGACCACGCTCGCGCTCCACTTGGCGGCGCAGCTCGGCCGACCCGTCACGTTGATCCACGGCGACGACGAGTTCGGCAGCTCCGACCTGGTGGGCAACGACCAGGGCTACTGCCGGAGCAAGCTCGTCGACAACTTCATCCACAGCGTGGTGAAGACGGAGGAGACCCTGCGAACCGTTTGGGTCGACAACCGGTTGACCACCGCCTGCCGCTACGGCCACACCCTGGTCTACGACGAGTTCACCCGTAGCCGCCCCGAAGCGAACAACACCCTGCTGAGCGTCCTGGGCGAGGGACTTCTCGATATCCCCAAACTCCGCCACGCCGGCGAGGCGTACCTGAAGGTCCACCCCGGTTTCCGGGCGATCTTCACGTCGAACCCCCAAGAGTACGCCGGGGTCCATTCGAGCCAGGACGCCTTGATGGACCGATTGATCACCATCTATACGGGTTACTACGACCGCGAGACGGAGATCAAGATCACCGCCGCCAGGAGCGGGCTCCCGGAAGAGGACGCGGCCCGGGTCGTGGACCTCGTCCGCCTCGTCCGCGGTCGGCACTCGACCGGCCACCGGCCGAGCATCCGCGCCGCCATCGCCATCGCCCGCGTGATGGCGCACCTCGACGTGCCGGCCGACCCGGCCAAACCGGCATTCCTGGACATCTGCCGCGACGTGCTCGGGGCCGGCGCCGCGGGGGGCCGGCCGCTTTCCACCGAGCAGCTCCGATCCGCGATGGACGAACTCGCCGTCGAGCGTCAAGCGGCCCCGGCCGAAGGATAACCCCATACCGTGGCTGGCCTCCGGCCGGCCGATTCGACCTGAGGTGAGAAATGCCCCCCGCAAACACCCACTGCCGCCGAAGCCTTCTCGACGTCCGCACGCTGAGCGGGCGGGTGAGCGACGCGGAGAAGCCGCAACGCCGCTACCTCCGACTGGCCGTGTTGGAACTGGAGAAGGTCCGCCGCGTGAGGGAAAAGCACCGCGCCGCCGGACGGATCGGCGAGCTTGACCGGCGCCTGGCCGATATCGAGACCGAGCAGGCCCTGCTCCTGGCGGAGATGTCGCCCGGCGAAACCCCGGCGCCGGCCGGACCCGGGTTCTGCATGCCCTACTGACCTGCCCAACACGAGCGCGAAGCGAGACGAAACCATGACCGGCAAGGAACCGCCGACAGGGCGAACGACGATCGCCGAGGCCCAGAAGGCCGTCCGAGGGTTCTTGGAGGAGGCGGTGCCCGGGCAACGCCTGGTCCACGTGACCAAGGTCGCCAGACGGGAGGCCGAGGGAGGGCTTTGGGAAGCGGAGGCCGACGTGTGGCAGCCGAATCCTACGATCCAGGCCCTTCACCTGGAGACCCAGCGGCCCGTACTCGACCAATACCACTACCTGGTCCGCCTCGATGCCCTGCTCAACGTAGTGGCCTACGAACTGGCCCAGGACGAGGCGGGGGAGGGGTGAAGGGGAAGGATGAATGATGAATGATGAATGATGAGGGATGAGGGATGAGGGGTGAAGGATGAAGGATGAAGGATGAAGGATGAGGGATGAGGGATGAAGGATGAAGGATGAACGGCTGGGGGCCTTCAGTTCCGCTTCATCTCCGCGTAGCGGGCGGGCTCGCCCGCCGTTTGGCCACCGCCGCACACCGCGTGAACCGATCTGCCGAAAACGTAAACCACCAGACAGACGATGAACCCCCATCCCTCATCCCTCATCCCTCATCCCTCATCATTCATCATTCATCATTCATCCTTCATCCTTCATCCTTCCTCACTCCTCCCCCCTATCTCCCATCCCCGAGCAAGGAGCGAAACCATGAAAGTGAACTGTCTTTCCTGCGGGCATGCCTTGGACCTGCGCGACGCCTATGACGACTACGACGGCCAGGTGAGGTGCTTTGCCTGCGGGGCCCTGCTGGCGATTCGGACGCACGAGGGGCAGGTGAAATGGGTGGAACTGGTGGGAAGCCGTTCCTCGGAGCCGAGGCCCGAGTTTGAGACGGCACGATAGCGTCGTCCCCACACAAGGAAGGATCATCATGGCGAGCGCAGCCCCCGTGGCCCAAGAAGAAGTGTACCTCTATGGGATCACCCTGGCGGAATGGGATGCCCCCGAGTTTGCGGGCGGCGTCGCTGGAACGGAGGTCGAGCAGGTCGTCGACGGTCCACTGGCCGCCGTGGTCGGCCGCCTCCGCGTGGGCACGGGGAGGATCCGTCCGCAACGGGCCAACCTGGCCGCCCATCACCAGGTGATCCGCCGGCTGGCCGAGCGTCAGCCGGTCTTGCCCATCGCGTTCGGGACCCTTGCCGAGAGCGAAGAACGTCTCCGGGACATCCTCCGCCGAAACCGCGTCGCCCTGGAAGGCAGGCTTCGCCGCCTTGAAGGGACTGCGGAGATGGCGGTGAAGGTCTTCTGGGAAACGGCGAACATCTTCGAGCTGTTCGTCGCCACGCACCAGGAGCTGGAACAGATGCGCAACCGCCTGTTCCGCCCGGGCCGTGTCCCGACCTTGGACGAGAAGCTGGAGGTCGGCAGGCTCTTTGAAACCTTGGTCCAGGAGAGCCGCGAGCGCCACACGAAGCGGGTCATCGAGGCCATGACGCCCTACTGCGTTGAGGTCCGCGCCCTCGATTGCCGCGAAGAGCGGCTCATCATGAAGCTGGCGTGCCTGATCCGGAGGGAACGCCAGCGGGCATGGGAGGAAGGGGTGGAGCGGGCGGCCCAAGGCTTCGACAACCATTACTGCTTCGAGTACAGCGGCCCGTGGGCCCCGTACAACTTCGCCGAGATCGACCTGGAACTGTAGGTCAGGCTTTCCAGCCTGACGCAGGCGGCGTGTCGGGCTTTCCAGCCTGACGGAGGATTTGAGGATTTGTCAGACTGGGAAGCCTGACCTACGAGTCCACGGAAAGGGACGCCTTATGTTCTTGCTCGACGATATCCTCTTCAGCCCGGTCAAAGGACTGATGGCCATCGGCCGTCACATCCAGGAAACGGCCCGGCAGGACATCGAGGCCCAGGAGAAGGCGATCGTCGCCGAGTTGACGGAACTCTACCGGCTCGTCGAGTCGGGCCAGATCGGCGACGAGGAGTTCAACACGAGGGAAAGCGGCCTGCTCGATCGCCTCGAAGGGGTGCAAGAAGCCCTCGGCTCCGGGGCCACGGAGGAAAAGGAAGACGAGTAGGGACCGGCCAAGGAACGACGATCGGAAACGGATGTCATGGAACACGAATTGGACCTGGCAGGGAGCGAGGACTGCACGCTGCTGGAACTGCTCGACCGGCTGCTCCACAAAGGCGTCGTGCTGGGCGGGGAACTCACGATCTCCGTGGCCGACATCGAGTTGATCTACCTCCGCCTGCAACTCTCGCTCTGTTCCGTCGAGACGGCGCGGCAAGCCGGCTGGATCGTGCCGCGTCCCGCGGCGGCGGCCGTGCAAGGAGGAAGCGATGTCGCCGGCTGAATGCCTGTCCGGCCGCGTGAAGCTGGACCCGGAGAACGTCCGCAACGGCCTGGCGCAACTGGTCCTCACGCTGGTCGAGTTGCTCCGGGAATTGCTCGAACGCCAGGCGATCCGCCGCATGGACGCCGGCTCGCTGGCCGACCACGAGATCGAGCGGCTCGGCCTCACCTTCTCCCGCCTGGCCGAGGAAATCGAACGGCTCAAAGAGTACTTCGGACTGACCGACGAGGACCTCAACCTCGATCTGGGACCCCTCGGGACGCTACGCTAGAAGGAGCGACCGCCATGGCAAGGGCACAAGTCATCACTCGGGCCACGCACTCGGAGAGCCTGGCCGAGATCCTCGAGCGGGTCCTCGACAAGGGTGTGGTGATCGCCGGCGACATCAAGATCAAGCTGTGCGACATCGAGCTGCTGAGCATCCAGATCCGCCTCTTGGTGTGTTCCGTCGATAAGGCCAAGGAGCTCGGCATGACCTGGTGGTGGCAGGACGCCGCCCATCCTCCGTTGCGGCCGCCAGCGAGCTCCTCCGAGACTACGTAAGCGTTCCCAGCCCAGAGGATGCTCCTCGGAAGAACGGCCTGGCAGGCGTATCCGCGACAGGCAGCCCTGCGGCAGGACGCCCCAGGAAGAAGCCTTCTTGCCAAGGCCCCGGAGTCATTTCCTGCCGGCATCCCGGTCGAGGTCGGGGTTCACGAGCACCGTCACCCTCACCCGGCCGGAGCGAAGCAAGACGGCGAGATCCTTCAACTGCGCGTTGACCTCCTTCAGTTGGTCGACGACCATCTTGTCCTGGTCTGCCGAGTCTGCGGAGTCGTCCGGCGCCGCGGCATTGGTCGCCGGATGAAAGGCGAACACCGCGCCTAACAGGAACGCGCAGGCAACGAGCATCGCCGAGCCAAAGCAACGACGCATGGTCCTCTCTCCTCATTGCGGGTCCGGGCGGCCCCTGTGTTCCAGCAGGCGGTACAGGGTTCGGCGGTGCAGACGCAGGGTCCGTGCGGCGGCAGCCTTGTTGCCTCCGCAGCGGCGTACGACCTCGTCGACGATGGCGAGTTCCATTTGTCGCAGACCGCCAAAGCACGGGATCGAGATCCCCTCCGACTCCGCACTCGGCGGCCTCGGGGGCAGGCATTCCGCGACGGCCAGGGCACCGATCTCCTCGCCCTCGGCCAGCATGGCGGCCCGCTCGACAACGCTTGCGAGCTGCAAGACATTGCCGGGCCAGTCGCACGAGAGCAGGATGCCCCATGCCTCGTCGGAGAAACGCCGAGGGGCCTGTCCCATGCGGGAGGCCTCCACGCGATCGACGCACTTCAAGAAATATTCGCCCAGTGGGCGGATGTCGTCCTGGCGATGCCGCAAGGGCGGAACGTGGATCGGGAAGACGCTGAAGGTGTAGTACAACCCGGCGTGAAACCTGTTCTTCGACACCGCATCTGCAAGATCGCCGGTCGAAAGCGCGATGACACGCGGCCCCGAGGGGATCCGCTCCCCGGTCCGGCGGCGATGCCCCTGTCCACGACGAAGCAGTTCCAGCAGCCTCGCCTGGGCCCACATCGGCAGTTGCAGGACGTCCTCCAACAACAGCGTCCCGTTGCACGGGCCCGCCCCGGGGTCGGGCGGTCCGGAATGGTCGGCCGATGCGATTCCCAAGCACTCGCGAAACAAACGGTCGGCCTCATTGGAGTCCTGCAATGCCGCGCAGGCCATGCGCACCAACCGGCCGGCGCCTCGAGCGCTCTGGCGGTGGATTTCTCCTGCGATCGTTGCCTTCCCCACTCCGAGTTCGCCCTGAATCAAGACCGGGGCCTCGCTGCGGGCAGCTCTTCGGGCAAGGAGTAGAACCCGACGCATGGCCGCGCTCTGGGCGACGGGCATGCCGCTTGGGGCTCCTCGGGAGATGCCGGGGCCGGCAACGGCGAACGTGCGGTCATCAGGGGACTGATCAAGTGCCCACGCGGACTCAGTCTCCATGGTGCTCTCCTTGACTTGCCCGATGGCATCCCAGGCCGGGGCGTGCAACCCATTCGCAACAAGAACCACCCAACATGAAACACCCCCCGATAGGTTTATCGGTACGCGATGAGCGCTCCGATCTACCACGTTGTCACGTTGGATACCCACATCCCTAGAGTCTCCACGACGTAGGCTTGTCCCAAATTCTGCGGTCTCACGCAAGGTCAACTTGGGGAACAGCCGAGCCCCGTGGTATATGTGGGTGAGATGTCACCATTCTGTCGCGGGGTTCCTTCCTGGCCGAGGACTGGGTGGCTGGAAGAAAGCGAAAGACGGGCCGCGATGTGGTCCCCATGGTCCCGGCCGCGCCCTCAGGGCGCGCCTTGTGAAAGGTGGCGATGGAAACGGGACCACGGCGCGACCGGAGGGTACGATTCTGCGCGACCCGTGTGGCGGGAACGCCACCATGTTCGGCCGCCGTTGCCACGGAGGCCGCGCCTGCAAAGTCAGGGCATTTACCCCAGTCGCAAATACCCTTAAGTTCCCCCAGGATTCGCCCGAACGTTAGTGTGACTTCGCGCGGTCGACGTCGATCGCGCGGAGCACGTCAAGGGTGCCTGTGGACTTCCACAGCGACCACGGAGGCTTGATGTTCGCGTGGGGCGAGGGAGCGTGAGCGAATGACCGGAACCGGGAGAATCGCCGCGTATGCGATCCTGGGGCTCACCGTTCTGGCCTTCGGGTGCGCGCACGACTACTCCGAGGGACATCGCGAGTCGGCATCGCTTGGCGGGCCCGGACCCGACCCGGCGGCCGAAGCCCCGAAGCACCCCCTAACGACCGCGGCGCCGGCCGGCCCGGGCCGCGGAGGAGAGGCCGCAGCCGACCCTGGAAGAGTGCCGGTCGCACCGCTCCCACTCCCGCCTTCGCCCAGGCCGGCGGGCCCCGCCGATCAGGCGGAAGACGCTCCTCTGCCTCCGGGAGTGCTGGCCGGGGAGATGGAGCGGCAGCCGGCCCCGGTCTCGCGCGAGTCGATTCCGCCTCCTCGGCCGCTCCCGTCGGGCGAGCCGGTCACGTTGCACGTCGACGACACGGACGTGCGGAAGGTGCTCGAGATGCTCAGTCGTCAGGCGAAGGAGAACATCCTGGTCTCGCCCAATGTGGCCGGCGCGGTCACGCTGGATCTCCGGGGCATGTCGCTCGACGACGCGCTCGAGGCCATCGCGACGCTTTGCCACCTTTCGTTCAAGCGGCGCGACGGCGCGGTCTACGTCTACACGGCGGCCGAACTCGACCAGATCGAGGAGCAAGATCTCCCGGTACGGGTCTACCGTTTGAACCACGTGCGGGCGGTCGATCTCGAGAAGATGGTCAAGCCGCTCCTGAGCAAGCGCGGCGTGCTCTCCTCCTCGCCGGAGAGCGAGGTCGGAATCAAGAGCGACGACGAGAAGGCCGGCGGCGACTCGCCGGGGGGCAACGACGTCTTGATCGTGCAGGACCACGAGCGGATTCTGAAACGCGTTGACCGGGTCATCGAGCAGATCGACGTCCGGCCGGTGCAGGTCCTGATCGAGGCGGTGATCGTCTCCGTCAAGCTCGAAAACGGTATGGACCTGGGGGTCAATTTCGCGGTGCTCGACGGGGCCCAGAACGCTTTGACCGTGGCCGGCAGCGGGTGGGCGATCAATTCCGCGGCGGGTTTCACGCCCGCCACGGTCATCACGGCCGGGGGCAAGCTGGTGGGCGACGCGACCAGCGGCTTCGCCCAAGCCACCCACGGACTCAAATTCGGCTTTGTCGACAACTCGGTCACCGGGTTCCTCCACGCCTTGGAGTCGCTGGGCCGGACCGAGGTCCTCGCCTGCCCTCGCCTCCTGGTCCTCAACAAGCAGCGCGCCGAGCTTCAACTCGGCGATCGGCTGGGCTACAAGACGCAGACGCAGACGCAAACGAGCACGGTCGAGCAGGTCCAGTTCATGGACGTGGGGACGCAGCTACGCCTCCGGCCGTTCGTCACGTCCGACGGCATGGTGCGGATGGAAGTCCACCCCGAGAAGAGCACCGGCAAGGTGGACCTCGCCGGCGTCCCCCAAACCAACAGTGCCCAGGTCACGACCAACGTGATGGTGCCCGACGGGGCCACGATCGTCATCGGCGGGCTCATGGAGACGGAGCAGGTGGTGGACGAGAAGGGGATTCCCCTGTTGTGCCGCATTCCGTACCTGGGCATCCTCTTCCGCCACAACGTGACGACGACGACCCGCAAGGAGTTGATCGTCATCCTGACGCCCCACATCTGGAATCCCGCCAGCCCGGGGTCGCTCAACGGGTTGCCGCAGCCGCGATGCCTCGAGGAGTTGCCGGCGAGAGCGGGAGTCGAGGCCGTGCTCTGTCCGACGCGCCCGCCGATTGCCGACGCGCTGCGCTGACCCCCATCGCTTCGGCTGCGGCCGGCGCCGCGATGGGGCATTCCGCCACACATCGCCGGCGCCGAGTGTGTCCGCCCGCCTCGTTTTCTACGGCGACAGCCGCTTTTCTTTGACAGGCGCGATTCCCTGACATACGGGTTCCAGTAGAGATGCCCGAAAAGTCTCCGCGGAGGCCTGAGGGGGGAGTCGCTGTAGAGACCGCCGGCAGAGGTGTTTCGTCCACAATGGCATGCGTCGCCGAAGACGCGAAGGAAAGGGAGACCGAAGCTATGTTTCGTTCGTGGAACAAAAGGAACGCCATGGGGTTCACCTTGGTGGAACTGGCCGTGGTCATTGTGATCATCGGCGTGTTGGCGGCATTCGGAGTGCCGCGGTTCATCAAGTCGGTGGAACGATCCAAGGCGGCGGAGGCGTTTGCTTTCCTGTCCGGGATCCGAGCGGCCCAGGAGCGCTATCACGCGCGGGAGGGCACCTATTGCGCGGACGTCAAGGAACTCGACATCAACTTCTCCACCCCGAAGTATTTCACGGTAGGCGAGATCTCGCCCGGCACCACCGGGAAGCTCGAGGATTCGTGGTCGTTGACCCTCACCCGGACCGGGGCGTCGGCCGGCTACGGGGCCTACACCGTAACCTTCACGGAGGACGGGTTCGACACGGCAAACAGTACGATCGCGGAGTTGACGGACATCAATCCGATGGGGACCTAACGTCGGAGGGCCGGGAGACCTCCTGCGAATCTCGCGGCGGAGAAACGAGCGGCCGGCTGCCGGGCCGCTCGTTCTTTCTTCATGGCCCAGCCCCGGAGAGGACGCACTCCTGTGAAATCGCTGGCGATCCGACTCGCGATCCACCACGCCGTCGGCCTCCACTTGGGAGAGCAGGAGGTGGTGCTGCGGCAGGTCGCGGCCACGCCCCTCGGGCCGCGCGAGACGGCATGCCGGCGCGCCGCCTGTTCGCCGGGCGGGCAGGGCGAAGCGGTCGAAAGCCTGCTCGAGCCTCTGTTGGCCGGAGATGAGCGCCGCCCGGTGCGGATCGGCGTGGCCTTGCCCGCTTCCCGGGTGTTCTTCGCAACGCGCCCCCTGCGCGCCCTCGGCGAAGACGCGCGCCCTGAAGTCCTTCTGCAAAGGGCGATGCAGTCGCCGACGGTCTCCATCGACGACCTCGTCGTCGAGCTGATCAAGGTCGAGCGCAACAAGATCCCCATGGCGAGCATGGCGGCGTGCCGCCGGAAGTACTTAAGCGAGGTCCTCGCCGTGCTGGGACGCCACGGAGTGCGCCCCTTCTGTGTGGAACCGGCGCCTTGCGCGCTTTTGCGGGCGGCCGTGCAGCAACACCACGCCCCGCGCAAAGCCAAGACCGTGCTCCGGGTGTTTCTCGACGGGAGCCAGGGGTTGGCCGTGGTCGTCGCGGGCGATCTTCCCGTCGCGTGGAGAAGCTTCGGGCTGCCACGCGGGCGCGAGGGCGCCGAGATCGTGTGCGTGAAACGGACGCTCGAGACGCTCGGCAGGCACTACGGGACCGAGTCGCCACCCGACGCCGTGTTGATCCACGGCCGCCCCGACCTCCACGCCCAATTCGGTGAGGAGCCGTTTCGGGAGGAAATGGGCAGCCGGGTGCTATGTTACGACGGGCCGTCGCTCGATGGGGCGGAGATCGCCATGGGAGCGGCCCTGAACTGCCTGGAGCCCGACGACGCAGCCTTCGATCTCTCGCGCTCGCTGAAGCCGCGTCCTTCGCTCCGGGAGATCTTCCCGTGGAGCGAATTGACGTTGCAGGTCGCGCTGCTGATCGTCATGGGGGCGCTTCTCGGCGCCCGATCCCTGAACGTCCACGAGGCCTACCAGGCCGCACGGACTGCCGCCGCCCAGCACGAATGTCTCGCCTCGGCCTCGCCCCGCGAGCTGGAGAAGGAGAAGAAGGACCTCTCGGCCAAGGTCGACGCCGTGCGGAGGTTCCTCGAGAGCAGGATCCTCTGGACCGCCTACACGCACGATCTGCCGGGACGGCTGCCGGCCGACGCGATGCTCACGTCGCTGCACGGCCTGTGCGAGCTGGAGTACTTCGGCAAGAAGAAGGAGGGGACGACCAAGCCGAAGAAGTCGCTGGTGCTGCGGGCAACCGCGCCCGTGAAGTCCGACGGCACCATGCCCCGCGAGATCGGCGAATTCCTCGTCGCGCTCCGCAATCATCCCCTGCTGAAGCGCGATTTCCCGGACGTGGAACTGGCCGACATCAAGCGGTACCAACTGTTCCAGGGCGCCCAGCCCATGGCCAATTTCACCGTGGTCTGCCTGCCCAAGACCGAGTGGTCGAAGGCGGGGTCGTCCAAGTCGGAGGACCGCAAGGGGGACGGAGCGAAGAAAGGCGAGCCATGAGCCCCAGCCAGCCCGACGATCCGAAAACCGGCTTGAAGGCCAAGCTCTTCGAGTGGCTGCACGATCCGCTCCATCTCCGGGCCGCCGTCACCGGCACGGTCGTCCTGGTCGCGTACCTCGGCATCTACACGCCGCTGAGCGGCCAGATCGAGCAGACCGGTGCGGAAGTCCGGCACGCGCGCAAGCTCCTGGAACTGGCCGTCGAGGTCGAGAGCCTGCGGAGCCAGTACCAGAGCTTCCGAGGCCGGCTGCCGAAGCAGAGCGACCCGAACGAATGGGTGCAGTACGTGCTCGGCGGCCTTCGCCGCTTCCCGCTCAAGCTGGCCGCCCTGGACTGCGACCCGCCGCGCGGCATGGGCCCGTACAAGGCCGTCGTCATGCGGATGGAATTGGAGGGGGGCTTCTTCGCCATGGACGCGTTCCTGCGGTGGCTGGAGTCGAACGAGCGGCTGTTCCGCCTCGACTCGCTGAAGATCGCCCCCTCGCGGAGTGGCAACGAGATTCAGGTGATGCAGATTACCTTGTTGGGAGTGATGGGCTGACATGGGGTTCTCGATCGGGAAGTCCGCGCCGACGGTGGTTGTCGTTTCCGTGGT
>CAYSGY010000028.1:0-4473 GCA_964430315.1 uncultured Planctomycetaceae bacterium | reverse complement strand
GCGTGTGGTCGTCCGCATCCTCGCTACCCTTGGGCAGAGCGGACGGCCAAGACGCGAAGACGCCGCAGATCGCGGCCGCGCAGCTTTCGCCGAAGATTCTCCCGCCGCCCGAGCGCAACCCCTTCCGTGCCCTCGACGCAGCCGCTCCCGCCCCGGCGGCGGCCAGCCCGGCTCCCGGCCCGACGAAGGCCAAGTCGCCTGGCACCACCGACAAGGCCACCGGGGGGACGGCAGCCCGGCCGGCTCCGCCCAGGACCGCCACGGTCCCGCCCACGGCGGCGGACGCGCGGGGAAGGCAGGACCCGGCGAGCGCCGCGCCGCGCGTACTCTCCCTCAACGCCATCAGCATTTACGGCGGGCAACGGGCGGCGATCATCAACGGACGTCTCTACGCGCCGGGTGCGGCGCTCGTTGCGCCAGAGCAATCCGCTTCGCCAAGCGTGGTCCGCGAGATCCTGCCCGACCGGGTCCTCCTCGAAAGCAAGGGGAAGACCTCGGAACTGACGTTCTCCGACACGACCACCAAAGCGGGGTGGCCCGCCAAGGCTTCCAAGACGGCGACCGCGACGCGCGGCGCCTCGGAGACGTCCAAGGCCGCTCAAGCCACCACCCGCGCGAAGACCCGGCAAGGGCCTTCGCAGGAGACGCCCGCAAAGGGACGATAGACCGCGTCACGAACCGGAGCCGACGAACCTCATGTCCACCGCAGCCGACGCCGTTGCCTCGCAACCGTTGATCGTGCAGTTGCTGCTCGATCGGGGGGTCGTCGATTCCAAGAAGCTCGAATCGCTTTGGCAGGCGCAGTCGAAAGACCGCGGACCGCTGGAGTGCCTCCTGACGAAACTCAACCTCGCTTCCGAGGAGCAGATTGCCGACGCGTATTCGGAGTACCTGATGGTCCCGCGGATGCCGGAAACGGCCGAGGACGAGCAGGTCGATCCGGAGCTGGCGGAGCTGCTGCCCGAGAAGCTGTGCCTGGACCACCTGCTGGTGCCCGTGGTTCGCCGCGGCGACACCCTCGACGTGGCCTTCGTCTCGGCCGACGATCTGCTTGTGGCCGATGAGATCCAGCTTCTCACCGGGTTGACGATCCGCCCCTTGATCGTCCCGTACAGCGAAGCCATCCGGCGGATCGAATCGCTCTACCGGGTGCAGCACACGCGGGGGGATCTGGTCGGCGGCGCCGACGAGTTTGCCAGGGCGGCGGACGACGGGCAGCACGCCTCGGACGAGGCGATGCCGGAGGACGATGTCCTGGAACTCGATGAGACGCCTCCCCCCGGCCAGGATGGCCGCATCATCCGCATGGTCAACCAGATCCTCGAACAGGCCCTCCGCATCGGGGCCAGCGACATCCACCTCGAGCCGTTCGAGGACAGTTGCGCGATCCGGCTCCGGGTCGACGGCGTGCTCCGCGAGTTGACGCCGCCGCCGCGCGCGTTGTTCGTGCCCATCGTCTCCCGCTTCAAGATCCTCGCCAAGATGGACATCGCCGAGAAGCGCGTGCCGCAGGACGGCGCCATCGCCTTGAAGAGCGGCGAGAAGCGGGTGGATCTCCGCGTCAACACGATCCCCACCGTCTACGGCGAGAAGATGGTGATGCGGATCCTCGACAAGGGCGCCATCCCCATCCAGCTTACCGGGTTGGGATTCGACCAGCGCCAGTCGAAGGACCTCATCGAGTCGATCAAGATGCCTCACGGGCTGATGCTCGTCACCGGCCCGACCGGAAGCGGCAAGAGCACCACGCTCTACGCCTGCCTGAGCCTCTTGAACGAGCCCGACACCAATATCTGCACCGTCGAGGATCCGGTCGAGTACAAGTTCAAGGGCATGAACCAGGTCCAGGTGAAGGCCCAGGTCGGGCTCACGTTCGCCAGCGCGCTTCGGGCCTTTCTGCGCCAGGACCCGGACGTCATCATGGTGGGCGAGGTGCGCGATCCGGAAACCGCCCAGATCTGCCTCCGCGCGGCACTCACCGGCCACTTCGTCCTCTCGACGATCCACACGAATGATTCGCTCTCGGCGGTGAGCCGGCTCCAGGACATGGGGATCGAACCGTTCCTGCTCGCCTCGACGCTCCGCGTCCTGGAGGCGCAGCGTTTGATCCGCCGGCTCTGCAAGGAATGCCGGGAACCCTACGACCTGGACGAGCAGACCGCCGGCGCCCACGGGTTGACGCCGGGGCAGACCCTCTACCGGCCGAGAGGATGCGACCGTTGCCGCGGGACGGGCTATCGCGGGCGGGTCGGGGTCTTCGAGGTGGTTCGGATCACCGCCACGATCGCCGGTCTCATCCAGTCCCGGACGCCTCTCCCCGAACTCCGCGCCGCGGCCCGAAACCAGGGAATGAAACTCCTGGCCGACAGCGCGCTGGATAAGGTCCGCGAGGGGATCACCAGCCTCGAGGAAGCGTTAAGCGTCGCGATGAGCGGAGAAGAGTGAGTGCGAAACCATGAACATGCGACGTTACGAGCGGGTGCCGTTCTTCTGCAAAGTCGGCCTTTCCACGCCGTCCGCCCCCGGGCCGGTCGTGACGCAGTCGTTCGATATCAGCCTTGGCGGCGTCGGCGTGGCGACCCGCGCCGCGTTCCAGACGGGCGACGCCGTCGTGGTGACGTTCTTCCTGAAGGACCACGCACAACAAGAGGTGCGGGAACAGGTGGCGGGGAGGGTCGCCAACCTGCGGGCCGACGAAGACGGAAACCGCCTCGGCATCGAGTTCCTTTCCCCCCTCCGCGACGATACCCATCCCCATCTCATGCAGCGGATCGAGAACCTCGCAACATGCTAAGTGGAAACATCCAGACACGTAGCTCAGGCTTCCCAGCCTGACGGCCCAAATGTCAGGCTGGAAAGCCTGACCTATCGGCTTGGCACAGTGCCCGGGAGGGAAACATGGCGTTTGAAGACTGGTTCATCGCTCACGCACGCGTCGCCAGCAAGCCGCACGGCAAAGTGACCGTCGACGACAAGATGGCCTTCTTCCAGCAGCTCGCCACGTTGATCTGCTCCGGGACTCCCCTATTGCAGGCCATCCAAATCAGCGGCCAGCAGAGCCAAAGCCTCAAGCTGCGACGCGTGTTGGAGGAGATCGCGGGCCGGGTCTCCGCAGGCAGCGCCCTCTATGTCGCCGCTGCGGCCCACCCCAAGATCTTCCAGAACCATTGGATCGAGGTGATCCGCACCGGCGAAATCACCGGCCAGATGGGCATGGTCCTCCTCGAATTGAACAAGCAGATCCGGGAGTCGCGCGAGACCGGCCGGAGGGTGACCGGAGCCTTGATCTATCCGATCATTCTCATGGTCATCGCCGTCGTGGCCGTCACGATCATGCTCTGGCTCGTGGTCCCGACCTTCGCCGCGATGTTCAAGGACATGGGCGCTGAACTCCCGGGCATCACCCAATTCGTCGTCGATCTGTCGGGGCTTGTCGCCCATTACGGGATGTACGTCGTCGCAGGCGTGGCGGCCGTCGTGATTGGTTTCCGGCAGTACCTGAAGACGGAGTCGGGCCGCCGCCGCGTGGGAGGGATCAGCCTGGCCCTCCCCCTGGCCGGCGACCTCGTCATCCAGTCGGCCATGTACCGCTTCGCCTCCAACACCGCGTTGCTCCTCAAGAGCGGAATCCCCATGCTGGAAACCTTGAAAACCCTCGAAGGTGTCTTCCACGCCAATCCCATCTACCGCGACGCCTTCGGCCGGGTCGAGCAACGCGTGGCCGCCGGCCGGCCGTTGGCTGCCTCGCTGGAGGAAACCGGGCTCTTCACCACCATGATGACCAACATGATCCGGATCGGCGAAGAGTCCGGACAGCTCGCCAACGTCATGGAACAGATCGCGCCGTACTACAAGGAGAAGATGGAAGCCCTCATCGGCCGGGCCACGAAGCTGCTCGAGCCGGTCATCATCATGGGGATGGGCATTACCGTCGCCGGACTGATGATGTCGATCTATCTCCCGATGTTTGAGATGGCCGGAAAGATCCACTGAATGCGCTTCTACAGTCCCGGGAGCCTCGCCCTCCCGGAATCACGCAAGGCCACTTCGATGCGGATGTCAGAGAACAGCCTGCAAATCGGCGCAACGCCCGCCCCCGCCGCTCGTTGCCCCCCCCGTAACCCCGGCCGGACGGACGCCACGCCGGGCTTCACCCTCGTGGAGGTCATGGTGGTCGTCACCGTCATGGCCGTCCTCATCGCCATGACGGTCCCGCACTACGAACGGGCCTTGGAGCAATCGCGGGCCGACCTTGCCGCGGCGAACCTGCGGGCCGTTTGGACCGCGGAACGTTTCTACTGGCTGGAGAATCAGAAGTTCACTAGCGATATGACCCGTCTCCAGACTCTGGGCCTGCTCGATCCGGCGGTCGTCCTGGCGACCACCCGATACGTCTACTCCGTGCCCACGGCCGACGCCAAGAGCTTCACCGCCGTGGCGGTTCGTTCGGGAAGCCGGCGGTGGAGCGGGGAG
>CAYSGY010000027.1:0-24729 GCA_964430315.1 uncultured Planctomycetaceae bacterium | reverse complement strand
GGCGCATCTGCCGCGCTTCGCACCCAAAGCCGGAACAACCGCATTTCGTAGCGTTCTGCGTGATTCGCACAACCGCGGCGAGCCGGCCTTTCTCTAGCCCAGGCGTTTACGCCTGGGACGATCGCGTGGCGATTTGAGTTCTCAGCCCCTTCAGGGGCTTTGTCGATCGAAAGCCCCTGAAGGGGCTGAGTTCCCGGTCGTGCTTCGCTCGCGACCCAGGCGTGAACGCCTGGGCTAGAGAAAAGCGAAAGTCGGCACCGATCGTCGGCAGGGAACCGTCACCGGGCCGGCCCGTTCTCGATCACGTTGTTCTGGCCTCCTTGAACTTTGACCGCCGTCCAGTCTTTAGCGTCCGGTAGATCGTTGCGCACGAGGCAGCCGGCCAGCCGGGTGTCGCTCACCTGGTCCAGGAGAATGCCTGCGTTGTCGCAGTCGAGGACGGTGCAGTTGGCCACCAGGAAGCGGCGGCACTGCTGGAGGACGAGACCGGCCTCGGTGCCGCGGACGCCGTTGAGGTGCAGGCCGACCAGCGAGCAGTCCTGGCAGTCGCGGAGCACGACGCCCCCTTTCGTTTCCCGGCTGCGCCCGTAGTCGTAGCCGGGGTTGCGGTCGAAGGCGTTCGTGCCGATCACGAGATTGGAGCACTCCTCGGCCCGGAGATCGCCGGCAAACCCCATCCAGAAGGTGTTGCCGACGATGGTGACGCCCCGGGCCTTCTTGAGGTCGAGGTTCCACTCCACGTCGCTGAGCACGTTGCCCGTGATGGTGAAGTGGCCCCAGCGGCGGTCCTTGGCGTCGGCGCCGAGATAGCGGATGTTGGCCGCGCCGGGCACGTGGGAATGCTGGATCGTGCACCCGGTGATCGCGATCTCGGCGATGCCCGCCGCCCCGCCGGAGCAGTCGATCAGCACGTTGGCGGCCGGCGGGCCTTCGGGGTCCATGTTGGCTTCGAGGTCGCAGCCGGCCACGTGGAGGTTCCGCACGTCGCCGCCGCGGCAGACGATCCCGCCGGCCCGGTTGTAGCTGATGTGGCAGCCGGTGATGTTGCTCTGGTGGAGGCTCAGGTCGTCGTAGAAGATTCCGGCCCCGCGGTTCTCGTAGAGGTGGCAGTTGGAGACGATCACGTTGCGGTTCCGCCGCACGAGGTGGATGGCGTGGAGGGTCTTTCGGACCACGGTGCGGGTCACGGTCAACTGCATCGTCCCGCCTGCTTCAATGCCGCAGGCCTGCGGGTGTTCGCCGACGATCTCCAACCCGTCGACCATGGGCGACCGCTGGCGCTCCCAGACGCTGGGCTTGAACGACGGGGGATCGGCGGTCCCTTCGTGCGTGCCCACGAACCGGAACGCAGGGCCCTCTCCCGCCATCACGATCCGCCCGGTCCCTTCGCCTGACAGGGAAACGGGCCCCGCGCGGTCCAACTCGAGGACGATCGGCCGTGTGATGCGGTAAACGCCGCTTGGAAACCGCACGTCGCCGGTTCCCGAGGCAACGGCCTGCTGGATCGCGGCGGTATCGTCGGCCTGGCCGTCGCCCTTGGCGCCGAAATCGCGGACAGTCTTGAGCGGTTCCCCCGCGGCAGCCGCCGATGCGGCCAGGAGAAGAACCGTCGCGAGACAAGAGCCGATCGAGCGGATGAGTCCCATAACCACCTCCGTAACCGATGTAGTGTACATTGTGAGACACGGCGGCATCCGGCGCTATCCGTCCTTTGGCGGCTTCCCCCGGATGACCCGGTCTATCACCTTTCGGGCCGCCAGCCATGCCAGCGACTTTGCCTTCCACTCCTCCCAGAGCGGGCCCTTGCAGCCGTTGAGTCCGTGACCGCCGGAAGGAAGTTCGAGGTATTCCACCGGGACGCGGTGCGCTTTCATCGCGGCGACGAAATTGCGGCTGTTGTCCGGCGGCACGCTCGTGTCGTCTCTCGCATGGACGAGGAATGCGGGCGGCGTCCGGTCCGTGACCTGGGTCTCGTTCGAGAACAGACGCACCAGATCCTGCTTGGGGGCTGCGCCGAGGAGTTTCTGTTTCGACAGCGCGTGGGTCTTCTCGCCCATCGTGACGACCGGATACACGAGCAGCATGAAATCGGGACGGCAGCTCAGCCGCTCGACGGGGTCGGCGTCGGCCGCTCGTCCCGCATCGAAGTGCGTGCCGGCGCTGGAAGCCACATGGCCGCCCGCCGAGAAGCCGAGAATGCCGACGCGTTGCGGGTCGAGTTTCCACTCCGCGGCGTTCGCACGCACGATGCGGATCGCACGCTGGGCATCGAGCAACGGCACGTAGGGTCGGCCTTCCGGCAGGCGATACTCCAGCAGGATCGCGGCGATGCCATGCTCATTGAGCCACGCGGCGATCGGATACCCTTCCCGGTCCGTCACGTGGCGGATGTATCCGCCGCCGGGGCAAATCACCACGGCGGCGCCCGTGGCCCGATCAGGCGAAGGCAGGAAGACGCTTACCTCGGAGGCGATCCCTTCGTGCGTGCCGTCGCCCACGGGCGCCTTGCCGGGCCAAAGCGGCGCCTTGATCATCGTTTCCGCTCCGATCGACGCAGCGGGAACGGCCGTGCCTGCCAGCAGTGCAGCGACCATGAGAATCCTCGGAGAATGCTTCCTCCCCACAAATGCGCGTCCCGGTCTCCTGCACATCGACGGAAACTCCCCTTGCGTGAATCTGGACAACTGCCGGGTTGTCGGCCCCGGGCCTCCACCGTTCGCCCTTCCGAGACGACGGATCGTGCTCATTCTCGTTGGGCATCGCGTGCACGTCAACCGATCGCGACTCTCTCAACTCAAAGATCATGAGCACGAGACCGCGGGATGAAGTGACGGTTATCGCCCTCGCCGTCCCTCCTCGGCGCCGGCTATTCGACGGCGATGAGGCTGCGGGCCTTCACGAGGCAGAGGACTTCCGCACCGGGTTGCACTTCCAGTTCGGCGGCGGCCTGTGGGGTGATCTCGGCCCAAAGGATCTGGCCGATGTCCACTGCCACGAAGAGGCCGTAAGGGACGGGAATGATCCGGCAGACCGTGCCGCGGAGGCGGTTCCGTGCGCTGAGGCCCGAGATTTCGTTCCGGGCGAGCACGACGTCCTTCGGGGTGAACTGGACGAACGAGGGCGTCGGTGAATCCGGGCTGCGCGGCGGCAGTTGCAGCATCTGGCCTCCGACGTGGCCCGTGCACAGGCCGTCGCGCGACTCGGCCTTCTCCAGGCGAAGCAGGTTGACGGGAGCGGTGGAGTTCGTCCAGCCCAGCGGCTCCGGCCGGCTCAGGGCTTCGTCGGGCGTGCCGGCGCCCACCAGGCGTCCCTTTTCCAGAAGGACGACCCAACTCGCGACCCGGCGAACCTCCGCTTGGGCGTGCGTGACGAGCAGGGTCGGGATTCCCCACTCGGCCGCGGCCCGCTCAAGATACGTCAGCACGCGGTCCTTCAGCGTGGCGTCCAGCGACGCAAGCGGTTCGTCCATCAGCAGCAACTCGGGGCCGCAGAGGAGGGCGCGGCCCAGGGCCACGCGTTGCCGTTCGCCGCCGGAGAGGTTGCGCGGCCGGCGTTTCAGCAGAGGGCCGATCTCCAGGACCTGCACCACGCGATCGAAGTCGAGGGTGGGACGCGTGCGTCCGACGCGGCGCTGTCCATATCTCAAGTTCCCCTCGACGCTCAGGTGCGGGAACAGCAGGCTGTCCTGGTACACGATGCCCACATGACGCGCTTCCGGGGGTAGCGATATGCGGCGGGCCGTGTCCAACAGCGTGCAGTCCCCGAGCCGGATCGTCCCTTGCTGCGGCTTGAGGAACCCGGCGATCATGTTCAGGATGCTCGACTTGCCGCTCCCCGAGGGACCGAACAGCGCGGAGAATCGTTCCTTGAGGTCGAACGCGAGTTCCAGACGGAATCCGGCGGAGTACCCGTGCCGGCATCGGAAGCTAAGGACGCTCATCGTGCGTTCCTCTCCGTTCCAGCCACGCGCTCGCGGCCAGGGCAGCGCAGGCCAGCAGGATCGACAGCCCCACCATGCGCCATGCCTCGGGCATGCGATCCGGCTGGCTGGTCAGCGTGTAGATGGCAAGGGGAAGGGTGCGGGTCTTGCCCTCGATGTTGCCGGCGACCATGATCGTGGCGCCGAACTCGCCCAGGCCGCGGGCGAAGGCGAGCATGAAGCCCGCGATCAGTCCCCGCCGTGCCAGCGGCAGGGAAACGGTAAGAAACGCCTTCAGACGTCCGGCCCCAAGCCCCCTCGCCGCCATCTCATACCGCGGATCGACGCTTTGGAAGGCCAGGCGAATCGCCCGGACCATGAGCGGAAACCCGACCACGGCCGATGCGCACGCCGCCCCCACCCAGGTGAAGACGATCTTGACTCCCAGCCAACTGCGGAGCAGCGAGCCGATCGGGCCGAGGGGGCCAAGCGTGACCAGCAACAGGTAGCCCGTGACGACCGGCGGCAACACCAAGGGAAGGTCGATGGCCATCTCGATCACACGTTTGCCAAAGAAACGATATCGAGCCAGTACGTACCCGGCCAGGACCGCCAGCGGCAAGCTCACGATGGCCGAACACAGCGCCACCTGAACGCTCAGACGCAACGCGCTCCATTCGGCAGGGGTGAGCGGGGCGAACGTGGGTTCCATGGCGAGCGGGATCGCGCAAAGGTCATTTGGGTGTCAAGGTGGTGAATCCGTGCTTCTCGAAGATCCTGGTTGCCTCAGGCGAGGCGAGGTAGCGGTAGAGCGACTCGGCCGCGACATTTCCCTCTCCGTGCTTGAGCAGCGCAATGGGGTAACGAATCGGCCCGGTCAGCTTCTCCGGGATTTCAGCCACGATTTTGACCTTCTTGCTGATCGCCGCGTCGGTGGCATAGACGATCCCCGCGTCGGCAGAACCGGTCTCGACGTAGTACAGCGCATGGCGGACGTCTTCGGCCGACGCCACCTTGCCTGCGATCCGGTCCCAGAGCCCGAGCCTCGTGAGGGCCTCCTTGGCGTACCGGCCGGCCGGCACCGAGGCCGGCTCGCCCAGGGCGAGCTGCTCGACATCGTCGCCCGCGAGGTTTTCGAGCCGCGTGACGTTCGCCTCGGACCCGATCGGGACGATGATGACGAGCCGGTTGCTCAACAAGTCTCGGCGACGCGCGACGAAGCCTCGCTTGTCGAGGTAGTCGACCCAGTCCGTGTTGGCGCAAAGGAGGAGGTGGGCCTCGGCCCCGTGGACGACCTGTCGGGCCAAGGTGGACGACGCGGCGTAGCTGGCTTGGACCTCCACGCCGGTCTGTTTGGCGAACTCCGTCTTGATCTCGTCCATCGCGTCGGTCAGGCCGGCCCCGGCGAAAGCGATCACGGCCCCGCGGGGTTTCTCGGTTGCCCCGGCCCGAGGCAACGGCTCGTCGCCGCGCCCGGCAGAAAGCCATGCCAGCAGGGTCACCATTGCGAATCCGATGCCCCCAAGCCGACTCCTCATGTCACACCTCGTTCCCAGCGTGGGCCGCATGGGTGTCATGCAGGGTTCCTTCCGACAGGGTTTGTATGTTCCGGGAAAGCGGGGCGGAGTGGTTGCAAGTCGCGTGCCACGGCGAAGCGTGATTCTGATCCCAAGGGCTCGAACCACAGAAGAAACAGACTGGCTCATCTGCAAGAAATGTGGTTCATCCGGCGGAAGCGTACCTGGGCCGACGACGTCGGCCAAAGTGCGGCTGCGCCGCAGGATTTCCTAAGGCATAGGTCCGGTGTCCCATGGGAGGAAAGAAACGGCCCCCGACGGCATGGGCTGTCAGGGGCCTGACGCGCCATGGGCGCACCGGAGCCCGGATATCCCTCGTCTCACTTGCGTCGTGAGCAGAGCCTGACTCCGTTTCTCCGGGCAGTTCCAGGATATGGATTCTTGGGAACCGCCAACAAGTACCCTTGGACACCGGACTGATGGCCCCGAAAATCCCGGGGGTCTGGGGGCAGCGTCCCCAGCGACGCTTCCACCGGATGAACCAGAAATGTCGCGCTTGGTGGAGGTCTGAGTCAAATCGGCACCATCGCCACGGTGCAAGCGCTGGGATCGCCATGAGTTGCATCACGGTGACAAAACCGTCGCTTCTGCGGGGACGGATCGACAAATCGTTCCCGTTTGCATCGAAGCAAGGCGTCCGATGCGCGACCGCTAGGCGTTGGCCCTTTCGCGAGGCCCTCTTCGCCTCGAGTGCGACTTCTCTAACTCACGGCTGTGAAACTGGTTCAGGTCCTGGAGCCTGTCTCAACGGAAGAAGCATGGCACACGTTTTGCATCCTCCATGATCTTGAGCGAGCCGAGGGGCGTGTCCTTCCGACGCGGGACGGCTTGGCGTTGAGCCGAACCGTTTCCCCAGAAGGTCGCGCTCTGGGCATTTGCTGTACGGGGCTACCGCTTGCCGGAAGGAAGCGGTGCCGGCTCGCAGGGTATTACGGGGGGATGGAGTAGGAAGGTACCGACGCTCCCGAGACGGGATCCGGCGACCGGCCGGACCTTGGCCCGGTCGCCGGCCCAGGCGGACGCGGTCCTTCACAGACAAACCCATGCGCATCGGAATACCCGAAACGGACACCTCCGGCGTCGAACGCCACGAGACGGACCTCGAAGTCCTCGCGTCGATCAGCCGCATTCTGGCAACGCAATCCGGGCAGCGGCAGATGGTCAGCGCGGTGCTCCAGGAATTGGAGCAGAAGCTCGGAATGATCCGCGGGACCGTGATGCTGCTCTCGCCCGACGGTAGCGAACTACTCGTCGAAGCGGCCACCGACGTCCCGTCGCCCCATCGCCGCGAGCTACGTTATCAGCGTGGCGAGGGGATCCTGGGCCGGGTCGTTCAGACGGGCCAGCCGGCGATCGTTCCCCGCGTCTCGCAGGAGCCGCAGTTCACCAACCGCATCCACCGGCGGCACGAACGGGAAGCGGAACAGGTCGGCTTCCTCTGCGTGCCGGTCGTGCTGGGGAGCGAGGTCGTCGGGACGCTCTCCGTGGACCTGGCGGTCAAGGCGTCCTCGCTCCTGGAAGAGCGATGCCGCCTGCTGGGCATCGTGGCCAGCATGATCGCCTACGACGTCAAGTCCCGCCGCATCGAGGCCCTCCAACGCGAGCACCTCGAGACGGAGAATCTCCGCCTCCGCAGCGCCTTGCAGGAGCGGTTCCGGCCGGAGAACATCATCGGCAACTCCCACGCCATGCGCGAGGTCTACCTGAAGATCCACCAGGTGGCCGGCACCCCAACGAGCGTGCTGATTCGCGGCGAATCGGGAACGGGCAAGGAACTCGTCGCTTCCGCCGTTCACTACAGCAGCCCCCGGTCCGACAAGCCCTTCGTCAAGGTCAACTGCGCCGCGCTGAGCGAAGGAGTCCTGGAAAGCGAACTCTTCGGACACGAGAAGGGAGCGTTTACCGGCGCGCTCTACGGGCGGACCGGACGCATCGGGGAAGCGGAGGGCGGGACCCTCTTCCTCGACGAGATCGGCGACTTCTCTCCCGCGATCCAGGTCAAACTTCTGCGGGTCTTGCAGGAACGCCAGTACGAGCGGGTCGGCAGCAACAAGACCCTGACCGCCGACGTCCGCGTGATCACCGCCACGAACCGGAATCTGGAATCGTTGGTCGAGAACCAGTCCTTCCGGCTCGATCTCTTCTACCGGATCAACGTCTTCCCCATCTTCCTGCCGCCGCTTCGGGAGCGCAAAGACGACATCCTTCTGCTGGCCGACCATTTCGTGGCCAAGCACTCGGCCAATATGGGCAAACAAGTGCGCCGGATCAGCACCCCGGCGATCAACATGCTCTTTGCGTATCACTGGCCGGGAAACGTCCGCGAGTTGGAGAACTGCATCGAGTACGCCGTACTCCTCTCCACCGACGGCGTCATCCACGGCCACAATCTCCCCCCGACGCTCCAGATGCCGGAGACGGGCGAACTCGTCCAGCGCGGCTTGCTCAAGGCCCGCGTCGAGTCCCTCGAGCGGGACCTCATCACCGACGCGCTGAAGAGCCGCCAAGGAAACGTCCGCGAGGTGGCCGAACAGCTCGGCATCACGCCGCGCATGGTCCGCTACAAGTTGAAGAAGCTCCGCATCCCCCACCATCGAGTTTCGACGCCGGGTGGGGAATAGCCTGCTCTTGGCGAAGAAAGGCCGCGGGCCAAACCGGCTGGTGTGGAGTCTGCGAAAGGAGCCTGTGAACTCCCGTCGGGACTGCCGGACGTTGGCCCGCGGTGCGCTACGCCTTCCCGAAGCTCCCTACGCACAGCTCTTGCCTTCACGTTTCTGGGGTTGAGCCCCGCTCACGCTGTTCCGATTGCGTGAGGGGCCGCCGTCACAACCCACTTTCCGCACATTCGCGTCTGGTCTTCTCATCATTGCCCGGCCGCCGGGGCCAGCGTGAGTACCCAGTCGTTACCAGCGGCCTCCTCAGCCGGTGGGGCGAAAGTACGCTGCCCCTCGTTCTTGAACTCACCGATGGATTGGCTTTGGCCAGTGCGCGGGCTAAACCAGGCGGCCTGCACCTTCTGGCCACCCGTCGTGCCAAGTCGGACCCGCAGGACTCTTCCGGTCGGTGTGTAAACCAGCACGTGACGTTCGCCGCGAAGTGCGAGGCACTTGCTTTCGGCGGTCGACGGTTCCAAGGAGATGATGGAGTTGTCCGGCACGAAGGTAATAAACGGGCGTGCTTCCATCAATTGCCGCAAGTAGCCCATCTGGGTAGCGCCGGGGGTATTGAGCGCCTCGCGCCAAGGGGTCTTTGCCCCGGCCAAAGAATGCTTCTGCGGTGTAAACATCTGCCAAATGCTATTGTGTCCGTACGTGTGTCCGCAGGCACCTGCAAACACCGCCCAGTAGGCGGCTCGCCGTGTCATCGCGTCGGTCAGGGGGGATGTCTGTTTTCCAAAAACGATCTCGGTGTAGGTCGTTTCCAGATCAAGGACCGGCTTAGCCGGAGTGCGCCGGTAGTCGCGATCAATCATCTTCCAGTTGAGAATCATTGGCCCGTGACTCGATTGGATGCCGTTGAAGTCAAGCCATCGGTCGGCGTGGAAGAAGTCGGCCGAAGTGCCAGGACCAACAGGATGGAATGTCATCAGTGTCTGTGTATAATCCTCTCGGCCACAGACGCCCATCACGATCCCACGGGCCATGGACCGCCAGACGTTCTTGGCCTCTTCGGTGGGCGCCGCGCGGTCGCCACCGAGCACCCAAACGACGTTCTTCCTTAGTCGGAAACGCTGTCCAACAAAACGCCCGTAGGTTTCTGCATTCGTTGCCGTGAAGATGCCATTCACTCTCCCATCGAAATACCCGCGAGTAACGTGGGAACCCCAGGTGGGCAGCAGCGCCACGTACAATCCCTTCTGTTCCGCCTCTTTGAGGACATAATCCACATGCTTCCAGTAATCGTCACCCTTACGCACGTCCGGCCGAGCCGGATCGCGATTCACAAGGGGAAGGTGTCCGTAGGCATTGGGACGATCGATCCCGCCGTGTTCGGCCAGTGCCACGGTCTGAATCACGTTGAAGCCCTTTGCCGCGCGATGGTTTAGATAGAAATCGACCTCCTCGCGGCTCAGATCGTGAATGAGTTGCCAGGCCGTATCGGCGAGCCAGAAGAACGGCCGGCCATCCGCTGTGACGAGGAAACGGTGGTTATCGCTGACGCGCAGGGGGGAGAGCCCGGGCGCCGCCCCTTGCTTCGGCAACGCCGCGGCCAGGGCCTTCATGGCCCGCCAGAACTCCTCCGTGGCGATCCTTTGATCTGCATCAAGGGCCTCGTAGACGCTGCCCTTCTCGTCGAGCACCAGCTTGGGGTCGCCGTTTCCAAGAATGCCGACGGGACGCCACCGGCGCACCTTGGTAATGAAGTCGGGCCGCATCAGCGCGATTGCAGCGTGGCCGTCGTAGTCGTGCTCCGGGATTTCTTGCCGCGGATGCCACTTGTCGAACATCCAGCGGAAGATGGGCACATCTTGAGGGAGCTCTTCACGGATGCGCCGCTTAGGCACAGCGGCCGCCTTGAGGAATACTGCGCCCCGCTTGCCGGGCAACCCAAACGGCACAGCGAGCACGCGGAATTTCGACACGACGATCGTCCATGCCCAGGCGTCGAGACCGGCGTTATAATCGCGTCCCGGCACACCAAACAGCCCCGCCACGACCACCCGCGATGCGATCGACGGTTCCTGCAACCAGGCATCGGCAACGACCGTGAGTTGCCCGCCCGTGATGACCACAAGCGGGTGTCCCGTCGTGGCCTTGCGTGCGGCGTCCACAAGCGCCCGACTCGCATCAAGCCGCAGTGACTCCGTATCCTCGGGGCGGTTCGATGCGGGGCGCACCAGACGCATGCCGGTGCCCGCCAGCGAGTCCGGCACGTGCTGCATGCCGCTTCGTCGAGCTATCGCCACGATGTTCGCGCGTCCCTGGACAAACATATCGTACTCCCGAAGGCTGGGCGCGTAGGTCGTACTGATGCCCAACAGCTTGATGTCCCCGACGTGGGCGAGGGCCATCAAATACTCGTCAGTGTAGACATCGCGGTGGTCGTCGTTGTCGTAGAAGACCGGGCAGTTCCGGCCAAATGGTAGTTCCCTCGCCGCGGCAGGGGCTGCGAGACTGTGGGCTAACAAGAGCGAAAGCACGATACACATCGGCCAATCCCGGGGACCGGAGCCAAGATATGCTGGGAAAGCTGAAGGCCTATTCTAACGGAACCGTCGGGGCACGGCAAATCAGCGGCCGCAGTCGGCGGCGGCTAGTCCGAGCAGCGTCAGGAGTCGCCGTTGCAGACGCGTCGGTTCGGCAACCGGAACCTCCGCGGGCCGGGCACGCCCGAAGAGCGCGTGCCGTTGGACCCACTCGAACAGGTCGAGCGCTCGTCGTGCCGTGGGCTAGTGGCAAGCCCTGTGAACTCCGAGGCATTCCTGAGTCTTTCACGAGAAACAGCGCAACGGCATCGGGGCACAAGTCTTTCCTGGGAGCCTTTCGTTGTGACATTTTCGTCGCGCGAGGTAACCCCTGTCGAGCACAGCAGTTGCGGGTCCGCAACTCCGCTCGTCGGCGCCTCCGACGCCCGAAGCGCGACAGACGTTTCCCTTTCGCGGATGCGACGCTGTGGACCTCCATCGTCGTGGAGATGCGAAATCCTGCGGGAATCCTGCGGTCGTCGATGTTTCTTGCAGAAGTGGCGCGCCGGTTGCATCACGCCACTTCCCTCGCCATCCGATCGTGATGGACGAGTGCCACGAAATGTGCTGGAGCGGAAGACATGCGGAAGATCGCTATCTACGGCAAAGGCGGAATCGGCAAGTCGACGACCACGCAGAACACGGTCGCGGCGCTGGCGGAGATGGGCCGGAAGGTGATGGTCGTCGGCTGCGACCCGAAGGCCGATTCGACGCGCCTGCTCCTCGGCGGACTTGCCCAAAGAACGGTCCTCGACACGCTTCGCGAGGAAGGCGAGGACGTTGACCTGGAGGACATCCGCCGGGAAGGGTTCGGCGACTGCCTTTGCACCGAATCGGGCGGGCCGGAGCCGGGGGTGGGCTGCGCGGGCCGGGGCATCATCACGTCGATCAACCTGCTGGAGCAACTCGGCGCGTACAAGGAAGAACAGAAACTCGACTATGTCTTCTACGACGTCTTGGGCGACGTGGTCTGCGGCGGGTTTGCCATGCCGATCCGCGAAGGCAAGGCGAAGGAGATCTACATCGTCTGCTCGGGCGAGATGATGGCCATGTACGCCGCCAACAACATCTGCAAGGGCATCGTGAAGTTCGCGGAAGCGGGCGGGGTGCGGCTCGGCGGGCTCATCTGCAACAGCCGCAAGGTGGACAACGAGCAAGACATGATCGAAGAGTTCGCGCGGCAGTTGGGCACGCAGATGATCCACTTCCTTCCCCGCGACAACGACGTCCAGCGCGCGGAAATCCAGAAGAAGACCGTCATCGAGTGGAACCCGGAGTGCGCGCAGGCGGACGAATACCGCAAGCTTGCCCGCGCCATCGACCACAACGAGATGTTCGTCATCCCGAAGCCCCTGGCGATCGCCGAGCTCGAGGCCCTGCTCATGGAATTCGGCCTGGCCGTCGCGTAGGTGCGAGGCCCGGCGGCCGTACTTCTCTTCTACTCCCCGAAACGATAAGGACACGTCGATGATCATGATTCGCGCCATCATTCGCCCGGAGAAGTCGGAGGCCGTCCTGGCGGCGCTCCTGGAGGCGGGTTTTCCGGCCGTCACCAAGATGGAGGTCTACGGCCGAGGCAAGCAGCGCGGGATGCGGGTCGGCGAGGTGGCTTACGACGAGTTGCCCAAGGAGTTGCTCCTCGTGGTCGTCAACGACGCCGACAAGGACTTCGTCCTCGACGTCATGATGAAGAGCGCCCGGACTTCGACGGAGGGGGCCTTCGGAGACGGGAAGGTCTTCGTCTCCCCGGTCGAGGAAGTCTACACGGTCCGCACGGGCGCCCGGGACGACCTGCCGTCGGTCGTCGCCGAGGCCGCCGTATGAGCCTTTGGGTTCACCTGCGGACTCCGGGAAGCGTTGGGCCGCACGAGATCGCAGGGAGAGTACCGGTGCCTTCTCTGTTCGCTCTCTGCACGGCTGCGGGACAGAGAAGAGGCACCGGTACTTGCGATTGGCACGCCCGCAACTCCCCGAAATCCTTGGAAGAAGCGTCTTAAAGGAGACATCCAATGAAAGAGGTCCTGGCGGTCATCCGGATGAATCGGATGAACCAGACGAAGCGGGCACTGTCCGAAGCCGGTGTCGCCGCCTTCACGGCCTGCAGGGTCGTCGGACGCGGCAAGGGAAAGGTCGACTACCTGCTCATGAAAGGCGCCGAGGCCGGCTGCGAAGAAGCCATCTCGCAACTCGGCCCCGGTCCGAAACTCGTCCCGAAGCGGATGCTGAATGTTGTTGTGCCGGACGACCTCGTCCCTTCGGTCGTGCGGACGATCATCGACGTGAATCAAACGGGCCACCCCGGCGACGGCAAGATCTTCGTGATGCCGGTAGCCGACGCCCTCCGCGTCCGCACGGGCGAGGCGGGCGACGCGGCCCTGGATGAAACCCTGTGAAGGAGCCGATGGGAGCCATGTCCACCGATTCGAGCATCACCGCGGCGGACGTCCGCCAGGACCTTCTGAAGAGCTACCCGCCCAAGGTCGCCCGGAAACGATCCCAGCAGATCGTCGTCAACGATCTGGGTGAGGAACGGCCGGTCCCCGAAATCCTCGCCAACGTGCGCACCACGCCGGGGATCATCACCCAGCGAGGCTGCACCTACGCCGGGTGCAAGGGCGTGGTGCTGGGGCCGACGCGCGACATCGTCAACATCACCCACGGCCCGATCGGCTGCGGCTTCTACTCCTGGCTCACACGCCGGAACCAGACCCGTCCGCCCACCTCCGAGCACGACAATTTCATGACCTACTGCTTCTCGACCGACATGCAGGAGGAGGAGATCATCTTCGGCGGCGAGAAGAAGCTCCGCGCCGCGATCCAGGAGGCCTACGACCTCTTCCATCCGAAGGCGATCGCGGTATTCGCCACCTGCCCGGTCGGGCTGATCGGCGACGACGTCCACGCCGTCACGCGGGAGATGAAGGAGAAACTCGGGATCAACGTGTTCGCGTTCAGTTGCGAGGGCTACAAGGGGGTGAGCCAGTCGGCCGGCCACCACATCGCGAACAACCAGTTGTTCAAGCATGTGATCGGGCGCAACGACACGGTGGGGCCCGGGCGGTTCCGGCTCGGCATGCTCGGCGAGTACAACATCGGCGGCGACGCCTTCGTGATCGAATCGCTCCTCGAGCGCTGCGGCATCACCCTGGTGGCCACCTTCAGCGGCAACTCGACAATCGACCGGTTCGAGAATGCCCATACCGCCGACTTGAACGTCGTGATGTGCCACCGCTCGATCAACTACGTGGCCGACATGATCGAGAAGAAGTACGGGATCCCGTGGTTCAAGGTGAACTTCATCGGGGCGGAGGCCACCGCCAAGTCGCTCCGGAAGATCGCGCAGTACTTCGACGACCCGGAACTCATCCGCCGCACCGACCAGGTGATCGAAGAGGAATTGGCCGAGGTGCGCAAGGTCCGGGAGGAGATCCGGCCGCGGTGCCTTGGGAAGACGGCGATGCTCTTCGTCGGCGGCAGCCGGGCACACCACTACCAGGAGTTGTTCGCCGAGATCGGGATCAAGACCGTCGCGGCCGGCTACGAGTTCGCCCACCGCGACGATTACGAAGGCCGCCGCGTGCTCCCCACCATCAAGATCGACGCCGACAGCCGGAACATCGAAGAGCTTCACGTGGAAGCCGATCCGGCCAAGTATCGCCCGAGGGTCGACGACGAGGCCCAACGGCGTCTGGACGAGCGCGGGCTGTCGTTCAAGGACTACGACGGGATGATGCCCGCGATGGACGACCGGACCCTGGTGATCGACGACATCAGCCACTACGAGACGGAACGGCTGATCGAGATCTACCGGCCCGACGTGTTCTGCGCAGGGATCAAGGAGAAATACGCCGTGCAGAAGATGGGCGTTCCCTGCAAGCAGTTGCACAGCTACGACTACGGCGGCCCTTACGCCGCGTTCCACGGGGCCGTCAACTTCTACCGGGAAATCGACCGGATGGTCAACACGCGGCTCTGGTCCATGATCCAGGCCCCCTGGGAGAGGTCGGCCCCCGCATTGGAAGCGGAGTACGCCAAGCCGTGAGAGCCAGAGTGGAGGAGTGGTGGCTGAGCGGCGGGCAAGCCCGCCCGCTACGCGGAGATGGCTATGAGCGAGCCACCGCTTGCGCCCCGAACCCTGAACCCTGAACCCTGAACCATGCTCCTGCGTCATACCACCTCGGAAGTCGTCGAGCGTCACGCCCTGACGGTCAACCCCGCGAAGACCTGCCAGCCGATCGGGGCGATGTATGCGGCCTTGGGCATCCATCGCTGCCTCCCCCACAGCCACGGATCCCAGGGCTGCTGCGCGTACCACCGCAGCGCGCTGACGCGGCACTACAAGGAGCCGGTCATGGCGGCGACGAGTTCGTTCACCGAGGGCTCTTCCGTCTTCGGCGGCCAGGCGAACCTGCTCCAGGCGATCCAGAACATCTTCGCCGTCTACCAGCCGGACGTGATCGCCGTCCACACGACCTGCCTGTCGGAGACGATCGGCGACGACATCCCCCAGATCGTCAACAAGGCACGGGACGAGAAGAAGATCCCGGCAGGCAAGTACGTGATTCATGCCAATACCCCAAGCTACGTCGGCTCGCACGTCACGGGGTTTGCCAACATGGTCCGGGCCATGGTCGATTACTTCGCCGAGGGACCGTCGACGCCTGACGCCACGACGGCTTCGGGAGTCTACGGCGCCGGCCAAGCGATCAACCTCATTCCGGGCTGGGTTGAGCCCGCCGACATGCGGGAAATCCAACGGCTTGCCGACTTGCTCGGCGTCGCCACGATCCTGTTTCCCGACACGTCCGGCGTGCTCGACGCCCCGCAGACCGGCAAGCACGTCTTCTATCCCAAGGGCGGCACGACCGTCGACGCCCTGCGGCGGACCGGCGCGAGCCGGGCGACCCTTGCCCTCGGGCCTTCGGGCTCGGAGCCGGGCGCAAGGCTCCTGGAGACGAAGTTCCACGTTCCCGCCCGGGTGCTGGAGTTGCCGATCGGACTGCGGGCGACCGACCGGTTCGTCGACGCCCTGCGCAAAGTGGCTCACGTCAAGGTCCCGCCGGCCATCGCCGAGGAGCGCGGACGCCTCCTCGACGTGATGACCGACATGCACCAGTACTTCCACGGGAAGCGCGTCGCCCTGTGGGGGGATCCCGATCAACTCGTGTCGCTTGTGGAATTCCTCGCGGACCTCGACATGCGGCCCGTCTATGTCGTCACCGGCACGCCCGGCAAGCGTTTTGAAGAGCGGGCGGCCAAAGCCCTTGCCGGCCGGGTTCCCGAAGCCAGGGTCCGCCAGGGGGCCACCGCCGATATGTTCCTCATGCACCAGTGGATCAAGGAGGAACCGGTCGATCTGCTGATCGGGAACACCTACGGCAAGTACATCGCCCGCGACGACAACATCCCCTTCGTGCGTCACGGGTTCCCGATCCTCGACCGCGTGGGGCACTCGTACTTCCCCACGGCCGGCTACGTGGGCGGAATCCGCCTCCTGGAAATGATTCTCAACGCGCTGTTGGACCAGATGGACCGCAGCAGCCCGGAAGAAAGCTTCGAGTTGGTGATGTGATGTTGGAGATCCTTGAGTCGCGTAAGCCGCAAATCCACGAAAAAGGGGCCGAGCCGTTCGCCATGGCCTGCGGCAAGCAGAGCGTGGCGGGCTCGGTGAGCCAGCGGGCCTGCGTCTTCTGCGGTTCGCGCGTCGTCCTCTACCCGATCGCCGACGCCCTGCACCTGATCCACGGCCCCATCGGCTGCGCGGCCTACACGTGGGACATCCGCGGCGCCCTGAGTTCCGGTCCGGAACTCCACCGCCTGAGTTTCTCGACGGACCTCCGCGAACGCGACGTGATCTACGGCGGCGAGAAGAAGCTGTACGCTTCGCTCGTGGATCTCATCGACCGCTACCATCCCCGGGCCGCGTTCGTCTATTCGACGTGCATCGTCGGCCTGATCGGCGACGACGTGGCCGCCGTCTGCCGCCGCGTGCAGGCCGAGAAAGGGATCGACGTGCTTCCGATCCACTGCGAGGGCTTCCGCGGCACGAAGAAGGACGGATACCAGGCCGCGTGCGATGGTTTGGCCCGGCTCGTCGGGACCGGCGACATCGCGGGGATCGGCGACCGCAGCCTCAACATCCTGGGCGATTTCAACCTTGCCGGCGAGACCTGGATCCTCCGGGACTACTACGAGCGGATAGGCGTGGAGGTCGTGGCGACGATCACCGGCGACGGGCGCGTCGACGCCATCCGCCGTGCCCACGGCGCCAAGTTGAACGTCGTGCAGTGCTCCGGGTCGATGATCCACCTGGCCCGGTCCATGCAGGAGAAGTACGGCATCCCGTTCCTCCGCGTCTCGTATTTCGGCCTGGAAGACATGTCGAAGGCGCTCTACGACGTGGCCGACCACTTCGGCGACGCCGCGATCGGGGAGCGCGCCAGGGAACTGGTGCGCCACGAGGCAGGCGTCATTCTCCCGGAACTGCGGCAGTACCGGAAGGCGTTGGAGGGACGCCGGGCCGCCATCTACACCGGCGGGGCCTTCAAGGCGTTTTCTTTGGTCCGCTCGCTGAGGACTCTGGGAATGCAGACCGTTCTGGCAGGTTCCCAGACGGGCAATCATGAGGACTACGAACTGCTCCGGGAACTCTGCGACGAGGGAACGATCCTCGTCGACGACACCAACCCGCTGGAACTTTCCCGGTTCCTCCGGGAGAAGAAGGCCGACCTGCTCATCGGCGGCGTCAAGGAGCGGCCCATCGCCTACAAGCTGGGGATCGCCTTCTGCGACCACAACCACGAGCGGAAGATCGCCTTGGCCGGCTTCCAGGGGATGCTCAACTTCGCCAGGGAGGTCCACGCGTCGGTGATGTCGCCGGTCTGGAGGCTCTGCCGCACCTCGCAGCACCGGGAGGCGACGAAAGGAGGCATTCCGTGATTAGCACCGTGTCGAAGCCGCCAGCAGCACCCAAGTCCGCGACGCGCAATGCCTGCCGTCTCTGTGCCCCGCTCGGAGCGTGTCTGGCGTTCCGGGGCGTGGAAGGGGCCGTGCCGCTGCTGCACGGGTCGCAAGGCTGCGCGAGCTACATCCGCCGGTACATGATCAGTCATTTCCGCGAGCCGCTCGACATCGCGTCGTCCAGCTTCGGGGAAGAGGCGGCCATCCTCGGCGGCCGGGAGAACCTGCGCAACGCGATCGAGAACGTCGTCCGCCAGTACGCTCCCCGCCTGATCGGGATCGCCACGACGTGCCTTGCGGAGACGATCGGCGACGATGTCTCCATGTATCTCCACGAGATCCTCGGCGGCGACCGCCGCATCTTCGCCGGCAAGTGCGGAGGGCTCCCCGAGGTGGTCCATGTCTCCACGCCCAGCTACTCGGCGAGCCACGAGGAGGGATTTCAGGCCGCACTGCTGGCACTGGTTAAGACCCTGGCGGAGCAAGGCCCTTGCCACGACGCGGTCAACGTGATCGCGCCTATGGTCTCGCCGGCCGACCTGCGATTCCTCAAGACGCTCTTCCGTGACTTCGGCCTGGAGCCGATCCTCTTGCCCGACTACTCCGACACCTTGGACGGGCCGGCTTGGACCGAGTACCAGCGGATCCCGCCCGGCGGGACGCCCGTCGACGCTATCCGCCGCATGGGCAGCGCCCGCGCCACGATCGAGATTGGCTCGATCCGGCACAGGTCGCAGACCGCGGGCGGGTTCCTCGAAGAACAGTTCGGCGTGCCTTGCCACGAACTCCCGCTGCCCGTCGGCGTGACCCAAACCGACCGTCTCGTCGAGGTCCTCCAGGACCTCAGCGCACGGCCGGTTCCCGAGGTCTACTTGGAGGAGCGAGGGAGGCTGGTCGACTCCTACGTCGATTCCCATAAGTATGTGTTCGGCAAGCGGGCCGTGGTCTACGGCGAGCAGGACCTGGTGATCGGGCTCTCGTCGCTCCTGGCGGAGGTCGGCGTCACGCCGGCCCTCTGCGCCTCGGGAAGCGCGTCGGGCCGCTTGCGGGAGCAACTCGCGGCCGTCGAGGCCGACTTGGCGGGCGAAATCACGGTCCTGGAAGACGTCGACTTCACCGAGATCGAAGAGCATGCCGTCCGGCTCCGGCCGGACCTCGTGATCGGCGGCAGCAAAGGCTATCCGCTCGCGCGGAGGCTGAAGGTGCCGTTGGTCCGTGTGGGCTTCCCCATCCACGATCGCGTCGACGGCCCGCGCGTGCTGCACCTGGGCTATCGCGGCGCGCAGCAGTTGTTCGACCGGGTCGCCAACGCGCTGATCGAGGCGTCGCAGGACGCCTCGCCGGTCGGATACAGCTACATGTAGACGGAGACGCGACGATGGACGGACGAAGTAAGAGTGGGAGAGTGGGAGCAAGGGAGAGTGGGAGCAGGGGAGCAGGGGAGATGAGGAACGGTGAAAATGGAGAAAATGAGGCAGCGAGCGGAGAGACTAGCCGTTCTCCCTCTCCCCCTCTCCCCCTCTCCCGCTCTCCCGCTCTCCCGCTCTCCCCCTCTCCCGCTCTCCCGCTGGCGTCCCGGCATCCCTGCTTCAACGACGCCTCGCGGCACAGGTTCGGACGCGTCCATCTTCCGGTCGCCCCGGAGTGCAATATTCAGTGCAATTTCTGCAAGCGGGTCTACGACTGTGCGAATGAGAGCCGGCCCGGCGTGACGAGCGCCTTGCTCACGCCGACGCAGGCCGCGGCCTATCTGGAGAATGTGCTGAAGCGCGACCACCGCATAGCAGTCGTCGGAATCGCCGGCCCCGGAGATCCCTTCGCTACGCCCGAGCTGACGCTGGAGACCCTGCGGCTCGTACGCAGCGGCCATCCCGAGCTTCTCCTGTGCGTGGCCTCGAACGGGCTGAACGTCGCGCGCTACGCTGACGACCTTGCAGCAGTCGCGGTGAGCCACGTGACGCTGACCGTCAACGCGGTGGACCCCGAGATCGGGGCCAGGATCTATGCCTGGGTGCGCGACAGCAAACGCGTGTATCGCGGCCGGATCGGCGCGGAGTTGCTCCTGACCCGGCAGGCCGAGGCCGTCTCCTCGCTGAAGCGCCACGGGATCGCGGTCAAGATCAACACGATCGTGGTCCCGGGGATCAACGACGACCACGTGTCGGAAATCGCCCGGCGGATGGCCGCGTTGGGAGCCGACATCGCCAACTGCGTGCCTCTCTACCCCGTGCCGGGAACTGAGTTCGGCTCGCTGAGCCCGCCGGGCAAGGACCGGGTGGTTGCCATCCGGGCGGAGGTTGCGAAGCACCTTCCCGTCATGGAGCACTGCACGCGATGCCGGGCCGATGCCGTGGGACTGTTGGGAGAGCCCATGCCGATGCCTGTGGAACTGGATCTGCTCCGTGCGGCTGCGCCGCCGGGCGAAGCGCGGCCTTGCGTGGCCGTTGCCACGTTGGAAGGCGTGCTCGTCAACCAACACCTCGGCGAGGCGATGCGGCTGGCGGTTTATTGCCGGGCGGAGGACGGATTCCGGCTCGTCGAGACCCGGCCGGCGCCTCCTCCCGGCGGCGGCCAGGCCCGCTGGCTCGCCCTGGCGGAGACCCTGCACGACTGCCGTGCGGTGTTGGTCGCCAGCGCCGGCGACGCGCCGCGAAAGGCCCTCGCCGAACAGGGGATCAAGGTCGTCTCCATGGAAGGTCTTATCGAAGAGGGACTCGACGCGGTGTATCGCGGCGTCGAGATCCGCGCTCCGATGCGTCGGGAGCACCGCTGCGGCAGCGGCTGCTCGGGAAACGGCCAGGGGTGTATGTAGCTCGTGCCCCGGGTATGGCCCATGGATGCAGACAAAGGGTTCAGGGTTCAGGATTTCGGCTTCGGGCTTTGGTGAAACGCCGATGTGGAATCCTGAACTCTGAACCCTGAACCCTGAACCCTGAACCCTGAACCCTGAACCCTCCCTCGCCGGGACTCATTCCGGAAAGGAAGCGAACCGCTCGCTGGACCACGTTACGAAAGGACAAGCCTTCATGCAAAAACCCAAGTACCATCTCTTCCTCTGCAATAGTTTTCGGGTCAACGGCGACCCGCAGGGCTCCTGCAACCGCAAGGGCGCCCCCGATCTGCTCCAGTACCTCCAGGCCGAGGTTTCCGACCGCGGAATCGACGCTGTCGTCTCGACGACGAGTTGCCTGAATGTCTGTGAGAAGGGCCCCATCCTCGTCGTCTATCCGAACGAGTGGTGGTACTTCGAGATCACCGAGGAGAAGGTCGATCAGATCCTCGATGCCCTCGAAAGCGGCCGGGCCGTGCCGGAGTTGCTCTTGGCGTGAACTCAAAGGACATTGCCATGGAGGATCCGCCCCGCCGGTCGCCGACCTGGCTCGTCGACACGACCCTGCGTGACGGGGAGCAGGCGGCGGGGGTCGCGTTTTCCCGGGCGGAGAAGGTGTCGATCGCCCGGGCCCTGGCGGAGGCCGGCGTTGCGGAACTTGAAGTCGGCACCCCTGCCATGGGCGACGACGAGATCGCGGCGATTCGCGCCGTCGCGCGTCTTGGCCTTCCGTGCCGGCTCACCGTGTGGTGCCGCGCATCCCAGGGCGACCTCGACCTCGCCGTGCGCTCGGAGGTCGATGCGGTCCATTTTTCGCTCCCGGTGTCAACGATCCAACTCCGGGCCCTGCGCAAGAACCGGTCTTGGGTCCTCGATCGGCTGAGAGAGCTTACGTCCTACGCCCGAAAACACTTCGCGTTTGTGTCCGTGGGGGCCCAGGATGCGTCGCGGGCCGAACCGGCGTTTCTCTTCCGATGCGCGCAGGCGGCCAGGGCCGCGGGCGTCGACCGCTTCCGGCTGGCCGACACCGTCGGCGTCTGGCACCCGATGCAGACGCACCGGATCGTCTCCAGCCTCCGGTCGATCCTGCCGGACCTGCCGCTCGGATTCCACGGGCACAACGATCTGGGGATGGCCACCGCCAATACGCTGGCGGCCCTGGATGCGGGCGCCCGGAGTGCGGACGTCACCGTGAACGGCCTCGGGGAACGCGCGGGAAACGCCCCGCTGGCGGAAGTCGCCATGGCCTTGGGGATCTGCCTCAAGCGTCCGCCGGGCGTGGATACCCGGGCCTTGACCCGGCTGTCGCGCCTCGTGGCCCGCGCGGCCCGGCGTCCCGTTCCCGCCGACAAACCCGTGGTCGGCGAAGGGGTTTTCTGCCACGAGTCGGGCATCCACGTGCGGGGAATCCTCCAAACCCCGGCGACCTACGAACCCTTCCCGCCCCGGCAGCTCGGCGACGCTTCGCGCACCATCGTGCTGGGCAAGCACTCGGGGACGGCGGCCGTGCGCCACGTGCTGGGCACGCTCGGCGCCACCGTGACTCCCGGCGAAGCCCTGGAGCTCCTGGCAGCGATCCGCGCTCGTGCTGCGAGATCCCAGTGAACCGGGCCTGGTCCGCCTCGATGGACCTCCCGTATTCGGATATCTCGCATGCCGATCACCTGCATAGCCCCCCGTTCCGGATGTTGCGGCGACTGCCTTCCGCCTGCTACACTGCGGAAGCCCTTGGTGCAAGGGCTCGATTTGGCGGCAGGGATCGGCCGGGACAGGACGGCCGTTGCGTCTTGCGGCTCGGGCAGGAAGCGAGCAACGAAGAAGGGCGTGTGGCCCCGAAGGGCCTCCGGCCGAGTAAGTCCGGTCCGTACGATCTCGGGGATTGAATCCAGAACGACGGTGTTCTTTGCCAAGGGGGCCTTTCATGAGCGTTCGACTCCTCATCGCCGATGACCATGAGATGATTCGCGTGGGTCTTGTCAATCTCCTGGCAGGCAGCGACGTCGAAGTCATCGCCCAGGCGGCCACCGGCAGCGAGTGCCTGGAACTGGCCGAGCAGCATGCCCCGGATGTCGTCCTGTTGGACATCCGCATGCCCGATGGCGACGGACTCGAAACGCTGCACAAGCTGCGGCAGAAGACGCCGAACGCGAAGGTCATCATGCTCTCAACCTACGACAACCCCACGTACATTGCCCGCGCAGTGGCCTTGGGGGCCAGCGACTACGTCCTCAAGGGCTCCCCGCGACAAGCTCTCGTGGGCGCGATCATGGCGTCGGCAGCAGGCAGGGCCCCCTCCGAGTTCGGGGAAGTGCAGCGTATGGCCGAGACGATGGGCAACCGCAGGCGAGTCGAAGACGACCAGGTCCAACTCACTCCGCGTGAATCGCAGGTCCTGCGGCATCTGGCCCTGGGCTTGAGCAACGAGGAGATCGGCCGCTCGCTCGAAATCAGCGTCGAAACGGTCAAGGAGCATATCCAGCACCTCCTCCGGAAACTCCCGGCAAACGATCGTACGCAGGCAGCGGTCTGGGCCGTAAGCAAGGGGTTGGTGTAAGGCACGGCGGGCAAACCCCAGGCAAGGCTCGTTGCAGTGCATCGGGTGGGCATTCGCGCGGCCGATCATCGAAACCGCCAAGGCCCCGTCCTGAAAGACCCGCGTAGTCCACCCTGAAGCCATGAGCACGCAGCCTCTCGCAACGTACTCGGAACGCCTGCCGGAGGTCCGCCGCGACTTCGCGCTGTATGAGGACCGGGTTGTCGTGAAGGCCTGCTGGTTCCCCCATCGCAGGTTCGAGCATGTCGTGAAACTGTCGGCGCTTACCGCCGAGATCCGGGAAGTCACGATTCGGTACCGGATGTATCGTTATGCCGGTTGGGTCCTGGCCATCGGTGCGCTGGCGTTCGCGATGTGCCAGTATCAGACCCAGGGCGCGCCGCTGGGAATACTGGACTACGTGGCCTTGGGCGTCACGGTCTGCGGGGTCGCGCTGCTGGCCGTGACCTACCCGCATCGTCGGCTTCGTTTCGCACGATTCCATACGAAAGCCGGCCGGCCTGGTCTCGACATCGGCATCGCCGGAAACGACACCGCTGCGTTTGAGACATTCGTGAAGCAGGTCCGCGGCCAGATTCGCAAGTCCTCCCGGTGACAGCCCCCTGAGCATGCCGGTCGACGCCGCGAGGCACGAAGCCTCGAACTCCAGCGCCCCTCGGATACACATCCGAGGCAACGACCTCCTCGCCTCCAGACTGCGCCTGCAACAAGATGCGCCAGCCGGCCGCTTGCCCGTGTGGGCAGAAGGCCAGGGATTGACGGCCCCGTGACGGGGCTTCTTCTTGAACCCAGGTGGCCCCCTTTTCGCCGACCGCCCTGGCCCCCTTTCTGCTGCTTATCGCCACTCGTAGAGTTGTGCTGTGGACCGATACGCCGGCGAAACACCCCTTCATCGCGTGGCGTAGTTGTACATCCTACAGGGCAGTGGGCCAGCAGACGCAGGAATACGGGGGGGCCGAAATTCACCCAGAACTACGCCAAGCAGCACGACACCAACGTCGGTTGTCCATTTGTCGCCTTCTGGCATCGCAGAAACAAACAAGGACTCGCAGTGATTCACCGCAAGTCCTTTTCCTTAAACATGTTAGATCTAGCGATGGCGACGGGACTCGAACCCGCAACCACTGGATCGACAGAAAACAAACGCCCTCCCGCCAAAAAGCCCATAAATCCCGAAGTCACAATGAGTTTACCGCTGAAAATAGGCTTTTGCAAGCAGTTGCGAAAATTGACGCAAGTGCTTATGCGACGGTGGTACCACGGGGCAAAAGTGGTAGAAAGTGGTAGAGAAGTGGTAGAGCAACCACCATGCCGGCCACGTGCCCCCAGAATCGCCGCCGCCGCCCATGGGCCTGGTTGCCCCCCAGCGCCGCGATCGTCGCCCGGGAGGGCAGGGACGGGGCGGACAGCCGGCCCCCGAAACCGAACGCCCCGCCGCCCCCGCCGAACCGGGCGGCCAGCTTGTCGCGGGTTTCGCCGGCTTCACTTCCGCCCAATTGTGCGGAAGTGTTTTTTGGTCGCCCCGGAGCCGTCCCGCCATGGTGCCTCTTGCCTTTTGGACGCCACGGCGAGTAGCTCCACACAGCGCCGCCAACCGGGAGAAAGATGGCCAACAATACCCGTCGCGCCCCGCGTGCTTGGCGAGTACGCAGTACACGGAGAACGCCAGCGGTCCCACGTCCGCGATCTTGGCGACCGCCGCGT